>JBHYDF010000394.1:0-1431 GCA_051861145.1 Nostocaceae cyanobacterium | reverse complement strand
AAGTGGCGTGGGAATGAGGGGGGTGGACACAGATAATTATCTGTGTTTATCTGTGGTTCCATCTCAAAAAATATCAATTTATGCAAGAGGTCTAATATCGCCGAATTTAAAACTATAAATATATCTGCGCTGTCCAAAAAATAACCGGAGTGAAAAGCAATGATATTTGATTGGCTGATCATAGGGGCGGGATACTCAGCTTGTGTAATGGCTGAGCGGATCGCGACTCAGCTTGGGCAGAAAGTGTTAATTGTAGAACGGCGAGACCACATCGGCGGGAATGCCTACGATTACTACAATGAGCATGGCATTCTAGTTCATAAATACGGACCTCACATTTTTCACACTAAGTCTAAGAAAGTCTGGGATTATCTCTCTCAATTTACAGAGTGGAGACCCTACTATCACCACGTACTTGGAGTATTGGAAGGTAAGAAAGTCCCGATTCCTTTTAATCTCAATTCGCTCTATGCCCTTTTTCCGCCAAAATATGCAGAAAAGCTGGAGAATTTGCTTCTAGAAAACTTCGGTTTTGGGGTCAAAGTACCTATTTTAAAACTACGTGAAAGTGCTAGTGGAGATTTAAGTTTCTTAGCTGATTATATTTATGAAAATGTCTTTCTCCGCTACACGATGAAGCAATGGGGTCTAAAACCAGAGGAACTAGATCGGGGAGTAACAGGACGTGTTCCAGTCTACATTAGTCGGGATAATCGTTATTTTCAAGACCCCTACCAGGCTATGCCCAAGCTTGGCTATACCGAAATGTTCCGCCGAATGTTGGCTCATCCCAACATTAAGGTACTGCTAAACACAGATTACCGCGAGATTATTAAAGACGTTAAGTTTAACCGGATAATTTGCACTAGTCCAATTGATACTTTCTTTGATTATATGTATGGTGAACTGCCATACCGTAGCATACATTTTGAATTCGAGACATTAGACCAACAGTGGTATCAAGAGGTTGGTACAGTTAACTACCCCAACGACTACGATATCACCCGCATCACTGAGCAGAAGTATTTGTCTGGGCAAAGTTCTCCTAAAACGACCTTGGTGATGGAATATCCTCAAGCTTATGTACCAGGAAAAAATGACCCTTATTATCCCATCCTCAATGAGGAGAACCGCGATCGCCTCAACCTTTACCTTAAAGAAGTAGAAAAACTCAACGGTACAGTACTGTTTGCAGGGCGACTTGCAGATTATAAGTACTACGACATGGATCAAGCTGTGGTTCGGGCACTTGGTTTGTTTGAAAAAGAGATAGCAAATTCAACCTAGAAAATACCTTACGGATGCGCAAAGCGCTGGTGATGTCTCAAACAAACACAAGCGATCGCTCTGTTTTGCTCAAATTCTAACTCAGAAAAAGTTGTTGATATTTTTTTAGGAAGATTCTAATGCAGCTACAAGACAATTACATTA
>JBHYDF010000393.1:0-1467 GCA_051861145.1 Nostocaceae cyanobacterium | reverse complement strand
TTGCCCGATGCCCGATGCCCCTTGCCCAATGCCCGATGCCCCTTGCCCAATGCCCGATTCCCCTTGCCCAATGCCCGATTCCTCTTGTCCTATTACTCTCACCGACGCCAAAACCGCACCTGTACGCAGTTTTACTCCTGCGGCTTTGGCTGTATCCATCAGACAGTTGACAATAGTTTCAGAACTATCTGTGATGGGGAACATTCGGTTATCAGCTTCGGTCTTTAATTGGATACCGTGAGCTGCAAACCAAGCTACTGTATCCTTAGCTTGAAAACGTGTGAAAGCACCCAATAAAGCTTTACCGCCTCTGGGGTAATTTTGCACTAAAGTTTTTGGATCAAAGCAAGCATGAGTGACGTTGCAGCGTCCGCCACCAGAAATACGAACTTTCGCCAGTGGTTGATTACTGGCTTCGAGTAAAATAACTTGGGCATGAGGGTTGGCTTCACAAGCGGCGATCGCACCAAAAAAACCAGCAGCGCCACCACCCACAACTATTACCCGTAGAGATTCCACAACAGCTAAACAATTCCTAATCTAAAAAATAAATAGCACAAATTTGGCTAACACCATTTGGAAAAATCTTTACGACAGATGGATTGTGAAAACAGCACTCTTTGTAAGGTGCTTACAATCCAAAATCCAAAATCCAAAATCCAATTTAGGGTATAACCACTGTAAGTTTAACGCCTTGTTCATAGAACTGTAAGCACAGATGCTTATGATTCTTCCGGTTCAAATTGGTCTTTATCCGCCCCACATACAGGGCATACCCAATCCTCTGGCAAGTCTGCAAAAGCAGTACCCGGTGCTATATCGCCATCTGGATCGCCTTCTTCTGGGTCATATTCATAGCCGCAGACGCTACATATATATTTTTCCATTGTTTCCCCTGATAGATCATTGTTGTTTGCCTTGCTTTTATATTACTTCGCGCCTTGGCAAAGTATAACCTGTATCACCTCAAAGCTACTCTCACTGAGCAGCTTCAAGATTAGTTTACTGATGTTGAAGGTAAAAAATAAGATTGAAACTTTACAAAAGCTTATTTGGAATTAAGTAATTTTCCAAGTAATCTTTTGTAAACTTTTTATTTTCACAGCCTTTTCACCAGTAATTTTGCTTTTATCAAGCCTGAGACTGATTGAATCAAAAGTTACGCAATTATACCATGTGTGAGAAAACGTGTTTGAATTTATTCTAAGTATTTAGGAGAGAAAAAAGTAGGGACAGTTACCGAAAAGCCAAAATATCCTAGGGACTTATGGGAGCAGTATTTTTAGAGGCAAAAACCCGAACTTTGGAGAGTGTGAGGAAAATTCATGCTAGGAAATGAGCGGGAAAAAATACGCCACCTGTTGGTAATTCAAGACTTACAAGGACAACGAACTGTTCCTTTGAAAGAGGCTACTAGACCCGTCCGAAATATAAAATGGGTACAAAAAAGTGGTAGAAAAGGAAATT
>JBHYDF010000392.1:0-1847 GCA_051861145.1 Nostocaceae cyanobacterium | reverse complement strand
CTAACTCCTAACTCCTAACTCCTAACTCCTAACTCCTAACTCCTAACTCCTAACCACCATACTGCCAACCTGTAGTTTCTAGTAACATTTGTTTACCTTCGCGGTGAACGCCAGCAGCTATCACTTCGCCAATATAGACGGTGTGATCACCTTTTTCCACAGCTTCGACAACTTGACACTCAATGTAACCCAAGGAGTCAGAAATAATCGGACAGCCGGTTTCACCCAGATAAAATTCTACATCCTCGAATTTATTACCAACACGGCTCATCCGCTTGAAGAATTTTTGCGCTAAGTCTTTTTGTCCTTCCTCCAAAAAGCTGATCGCAAATACGCCACTTTTTTTAATCATTTCGTGAGAAATCGATTTTTGATTCACACAACTTACAACCATAGGTGGCTGAAAAGAAGTTTGCATCAACCAGCTAAGTGTAAAACCGTTGACTTCTTCCCCATCTTTGACGCCACAGATATACAACCCGTGGGGAATTTTCTGTAGGATGGTTTTTTTCGCCTGTTCGTTCAGCATAAGTTTATCTACTTAAATGTTTTCCACATTGCTAAGTGTATCGAACATCAGGTAAGACTTGATCCTCCCTAGCCCTCCTTAAAAAGGAGGGAAAATAAGTAGAAGTTTGCATAAAACTGTGGTGAATTGAGGTTTGGAATTGAACGCAAAGGTACGCAGAGGGAAGCGCAGAGGGGCGCTGAGTTTTACGTTACGAATCTATACAATTGTGTACTAAGACGTTACTAGCCCCCCTCAAAAAGGGGGGTTGGGGGGATCTGCTACGTGTGAAAAATCTTTATCCTTGGGGACGAAATAGATGAGTGTGTTCGGGATGATATAAACGCGATCGCGATCGCGCTGTTACTTCCCTTAATGCCGGACTGATGACATAAAGGGTAGTACGGATTAATTTTTCTTCATGGGTATAATGTGTCATTTTGTCAAGGGGTACAACCCAGATTTTTTCATCTGGCCAGCCGAGACGATAGCAAATTGCTACGGGCGTATCTGGTTGATAGTGTTCGAGTAATTTAGCTTGGGCTGCTTCGATGTGACGCGCACTCAAATAAAGGCAAAGGCTAGCCTGATGGGCGGCGAGGGAGGCTAATTCTTCTGTTGCGGGAACTTCTGTACGTCCGCTGATGCGGGTAAGGATGATTGTTTGCACTAAACCGGGAACAGTTAGTTCTAGATTTAATTTGGCAGCGGCGGCTTGAAAGGCGCTGATACCGGGTATAACTTCAAAAGGGACTTCCGCCTCTGCTAGGAGGTGTATTTGCTCGTGAATGGCACTATAGAGGCTAGGATCTCCTGAATGAAGACGGACAACAGACTTGTGCGATCGCACTCGTTCTATCATCACCGGCAAAATTTCTTCTAGAGTCTTATTCGCAGTCCTAATTATCTCCGCGTCTTTTCGGCAAAGCTGCAAAATTTGTTGGGGTACTAAGGAATCTGCAAATAAAATTACATCGGCTGCCATCAGCAGTTTCTGGGCTTTAATGGTCAATAATTCGGGGTCTCCTGGACCTGCACCAACAATGTATACAGCAGGGCTTAAATAATTGATGTATTCTTTGCTATTGATTTCTTTGGTGGATTCACGCATAATAAAGCAAGTAATAATGAATCAAAAAAATTTTTTTCGGATTTTCTCAGTATCTTTCCGGATGGAGTCTCTATATCTAGTAGAGGTGAATGGTAGATGCACCCTGGTTAAGCCCTGGAGAAAACTCTGGGGCATTTTTTATTTTTTAGTCAAAAGTAAATAGTCAAGAGTCAAAAGTTAGGAGTTAGGAGTTAGGAGTTAGGAGTTAGGAGTTAGGAGTTAGGAGTT
>JBHYDF010000391.1:0-1949 GCA_051861145.1 Nostocaceae cyanobacterium | reverse complement strand
AATGGTTAATGGTTAATGGTTAATGGTTAATGGTTAATGGTTAATGGTTAATAGTCAAGAATCATGAACAACCAACAACCAACAAACAACAAACAACAAACAACAATCAACTATTATGGAACCTGTTATATCGACTCGTAATCTTAATCATTACTTTGGTACTGGTAATCTTCGCAAACAGACTTTATTTGATATCAACTTAGATATTTATGCAGGAGAAATTGTAATATTAACCGGGCCATCAGGCTCAGGTAAAACTACCTTACTAACTTTAATGGGTGGCTTACGTTCCGCGCAAGAAGGTAGTTTAAAAATCCTAGGGCAAGAAATGTCTGGAGCCAATAAGCGACAATTAACAGAAATTCGCCGTCAAATTGGCTATATTTTCCAAGCACATAATTTGATGACATTTTTAACAGCAAAACAAAACGTGAGAATGTCTCTCGAATTACATGAACAGATGCTAGAAGAAAATTTAGATGCAAAAGCAACAGCCATTTTAGAACAAGTTGGTTTAGGAAATCGCGTGGATTATTATACTGAAAACTTATCAGGAGGACAGCGACAAAGAGTAGCGATCGCTCGTGCATTAGTCAGTCATCCCAAAATAGTTTTAGCCGACGAACCAACCGCAGCACTTGATAAAAAATCTGGACGAGATGTAGTAGAATTAATGTACAAACTGGCAAAAGAACAGAGTTCTACCATCTTAATGGTGACGCACGATAACCGCATATTAGATATAGGCGATCGCATCATTTACATGGAAGACGGTTGTCTCAAATCAGCCGTGAAATAAATTTCCGGCTTAAAGCTAAAGTCGGTTTGTAACCGACTGGCTAAAATTTTTAACCCATTTTAATGGGTTTTAGCTATCAGCCGAAAATTTATTTCACGGCTTAAAAAACTCTGCGTACCTCTGCGCAAACCTCTGCGTACCTCTGCGTTTAAAAACACTACTTTAACCCTAATTAATTAATGATAAAATCCTCTACTCGTAGCCATACTTTATCTAATAACTCAGAACTTTCCACATCAAACCACTCAATTTCTGGGTAAGCATAAAACCAGGTGCGTTGACGTTTGGCAAATTGTCGCGTGTGCAAAACCGTTAATTCTTGAGCTTTCTCTAAAGAAATATCCCCAGCCAAAAATTGCTTTATTTCTTGATATCCCAAGGTATTTAACAAAGGCAAATCAACACCGTATTTCTGACAAAGATATTCTACTTCAGCCACAAAACCATCTGCTATCATTTGCTCGGTACGCCGTGCAATACGACTAGTAAGATGAGCAGAATCACAATCTAAACCAATTTGTAAAATCGGATAATTTGGCGGATTTTCTCCTTGTTGCTCGGAAATTGGGCGACCAGTGACGTAAAATACCTCCAATGCTCTTAAAGTTCGCACTGGATCATTAGGGTGTATCTTTTGTGCCGCAACCGGATCGACTTGTTGCAAAATAGCGTAAAGTTGCCTTTGACCAAGAAATTCGAGTTGCGATCGCAATTCCGGTTGAGGTGCTACCCTGGGAATCTTCATCCCCTGCACGATGGACTTGATGTACAATCCAGTACCACCAACCAAGAGGAGGGGAGGAGGGGAAGAGGGGGGGAGTGGGAAATATTCCTCCTTAAAAGGGGGAGAAGCAATTAAAGATTGTGCTTTTTCCTGGTAATCTGCTACTGTCATCGTGTCTGTGGGGCCACAAATATCTATTAAATAGTGGGGTACTAATTTTTGTTCAGCTACAGTTGGTTTTGCTGTACCAATATCAAATTCCCTGTATACTTGACGGGAATCTGCACTCAGGATGACAGTATTCAGCCGCATCGCCAAAGCCAATGCCAAACCTGACTTACCTGTTGCTGTTGCACCACAAATCACAATTAATTTAGTCATTAGTCATTAGTCATTAGTCATTAGTCATTAGTCATTAGTCATTAG
>JBHYDF010000390.1:0-2013 GCA_051861145.1 Nostocaceae cyanobacterium | reverse complement strand
GTGATGGGCATATCCTACAAAATTATCCGGCTATCGTCGAGGATGATCTACTAGCCAATGTGGGTAAAGTACTAAACCAGCCTGATGAAAGTTCCTCTTTTAACTCAATTGGAATTGGTGGGTCTAGTAGTTCAACTTCAATCAGACGCAAAAACGCTAACTTGTTAGGTGCAGTGCTAGAAGGTGGATTTACCCCACTAATCCAACAAATCAATGCTCGTAATCAAAGAGCGTTGGCGCAAATACAAGCGCGAGAAGATGTTTGGTATATTCCCGCCCCAAAAGATGTGACTGTTGTGGTGAATAAGTCATTTGAGTTATGAAGCAGCGATTTGTTTTTAGTACGGTTTTTTTAAATTTGGTAGCTGGTGGTAATGCTTTAGCACACTCACCTACCGACGAGATTGTGGAGCGAGTACCAGCACAGCAAGCAACAGGTCAAAAAGGTGAAAAGTTGACCACGATTGAATTATTGCCTGGGTATGGTGTTAATTTATCGTTCATTCCTACCGGAGAAACAGTGCAGAAGGTCTGGTTTGATAATCCAGCGATCGCCTCACTTGATGTTGATGGTTGCCTTGAAGGATTAGGGCGCGAGTGTGAACAAGTTGGGGCTAGTATACTACACCTGCGTTCAATTAAACCTCTGAACATTCCGAATCTGCTTAAAACTAATAGCTCACTACTGACGGTAGTTACTAACGGTGCAAATGGACGCAAGGTCTATTTGTTTCGAGTAGTAGCTAAAAAAGCTAAAACAACCTCGGCTACAAATCGCACCCATATGGTTGAAGTTGTTCCAGAAATGACATCAACAGTAGCACTAACGCCATTACCTTCAGTGATTAATTCCCAAAGAGATTTTAATCAAATGCGTCGCGGACTAACAGTTGCTTTAAACCGACGGCTAATCACCAAAAACTCAAAGTTGTGGAATCGGATTGCTAGTTTCTTGGTAAAGGTGCGCTCTGGTGAACCACTTTCTACTGCTGCACAAACAAGTGGAATTTCTATGCAACTGGTAACAAAATTGCAGTCACTAGGTAACACTTCTAGCTCTGATAATCAAACTGTCAACAATACTTCAATATAAATCGAAAATAAGTTATGAAAATTCATCGCTTAAAAAGCATTAAAAAAATTAGTTTTTCTTTCTTATGTTCAATTATTATTTTGTTTGTAATTATCCCACATATTGTATTATCTCAATCAACTACCACACCCATTGTGAACAGAGAAAACCAACCAACTCTTGAAGATTCTATTTCCACTACCACTTGGAATGGTGTGAAATTACCAAATTGGGAAAATATTACTTTTAGTAAAATGCCGAGAATCACCGAGAATGGTAGTTTTACTGCTCCTCATGGAGTACAAGACCAACTTAGTTATAACCCATCACGTAGCTGGAATGCTGGACAAACACCAGACCAGTATATGATGTTGGGAGACTTCCAAGATAGTTTTAAACTTCAAAATTTTAGTATTAGTGATATTTCTAATCTTACAGGTTTGGATTTAAGCACATATAGTTTGGATAATTTTGGGGTGATGAAATTACAGACTTTGGGCAGTTTAGTAACGGCAATTCCATCACTTGAAAAATTACCGATTGTCGAAGTTCAACCAGTATTAGACCTGCTTAAGTCTAAGTTATCGCAACCTGTTGACCACGAGATGACAATCGGTCAATTATTGAGTCAATCTCCTCATTTAAAGGATTTGGAGTTTAAATCTCTCCCGATGGATAGCTACGGACTTGATGAAATTCCAGGCTTAGAATCAACCCCTATTGCTGCCTTTAAAGATTGGCAAGGGGTAAAGATTTCAAATGTTCCTGGTTTGAATAAAGTACCATTCAATGAATTTCCCAACCCCATTAATGCCGTTGGAGAAACAGTTGGCAAGGTGGATGTTGCTTTTGTCACCTCGGAGCAACAACGCAAACTTACTATTTCACCCATCTTCCGCACTTCAAGATGTATTATGAAATAATGCAAAAATAACTACCAA
>JBHYDF010000389.1:0-2129 GCA_051861145.1 Nostocaceae cyanobacterium | reverse complement strand
GACGTTGTGCAAATTTATCCTTCTAGTCTGTGCAAATTTATGGGTAAAGTAACAGGTTTTACGGAACGAAAATCATGACAACCACACCCCAAGACTGTGGCCCCTCGAACGCAAAGCAGGATGTTGCGAATCTCGGCGTCGTTCGCCCGCCGCTTGTGTATCTTTTGTCACTCGTCACGGGGTCGGCGATTCAGTTCGCCGCGCCACTCCCATTCTGTCCGCGAGCTTTCGCAGTGCCGCTCGGGGCTTCCCTCGTGGCGGTCGCAGTCGCGCTGTTTTCTTACGCAGTCAATAAGTTCCGGGCAGCCGGTACGCCCGTGTCTGCCCTTGGGAAAAACCTGCTCCATTTTGCAAGCGCCTCGTGACCCCCCTCGCACTCAAAAATCCTACGCGCATTATTTGATGAAGGCGCTTGCCTACACGGATAACTTTATGAAAGCCCGCAAGCCAACCACCGTGATCGTCCGAACTGGTCTCTATCGCTTCAGCCGGAACCCGATGTATTTGGCGTTCTCATTGCTACAGCTCGGTATCGCAATATGGGTCAACAGCCTGTGGCTGATCGCCACGCTCATCGTGGCGGTCGCGCTCATGCACTACGTCGTCATCCCAACAGAAGAGCAGTACCTCGAACGCAGATTCGGTGCCGAATACTTGGATTACAAAGCCTCCGTGCGCCGTTGGCTATAGCCCGCCTAACCACCACCGGTCGCGGACCGGCGCATGAAGGGTCTAAAATTGCGTACGCTACTCCGAATTGAATCCAACCAGAGAGATCGCTTCTTCTAAAGCTACAACTCCGGAATGCTTTTTTAGCTTTGGGCAATGCCGGGCAGATACCAGAAGACAACACCGCACGCTGCAACAGCAGCAATCAGAATCACTTGAATGGCGTCAGTGTAATTAAAAGTTATTTTTGTTACCTATATTCTCAATTCATACTAATCTCTTCAAATCTGATTCCTAGATATAAACTGCGCTTTTCAAATTGGCAAATCTTTCCCTCAAATAAATTCCAGTTCATCTATAAAAACAAATTCGCACTCAGTTGGTGAGAGCCAAACGTGACATATTATGTCATCGTACACTTCGGCTTCAAGCGTAACACCTGGTGTCAGATATTTGCGACCCAAAAAATCAGAATTTCTGATATAAAAATCTCCCCCAACTAATAGCTTTACTGGCTTTAATCTCCCCGATTCTTTAGCCTGGTAATAAGCTTTTTCCAATTCTTCATTAGTGGGATGATGCTGTACATAACTCATCAATAACTCCCATTTTTTGGGGCTTAAACGTGATTTTAATTTGGAGTATAAGCTTGTTTTTGTTTTCTTTTTATTTTCCTGTTCTAGTTCTAATTTCAACTGATTAATATATAAATTCAAAGCTGACTTGGCACTAATTTTATGAGTTTTAGCGATTGTCATAACATGAGCAACAATCTCTAAGTCTTTAATCGGGTCAGAGTCCATTCAAATCACCTCAAATGGGGATAAATCAAACTTACCAACCTTTGGGACGGTTTTGGGCATACTGGGGGGTAGAAGCAAATGCTAAATTTTAGACACTATTTCTCAGTATTAGACGGATTCTTCTTCTAATGCTTTCTATGAGTGATTTAACTTCAAAAATCTTAATGCCAGCATCTAGAACCTCAAATCCATCTGGGGTTAACTTGCCAAGTTTTCCGGAAATACTGCCAGCATACTTAGTATAAGATGCAGCAGATTCAGCCGCTTTTTTATAAGATTTAGAATTAAGTAAAATGATGAATTGATTTTCATTTTCATCCAAGAGAATCAGTTTTACCTTTTTATTAGGTGCGGGGTCTGCTGCTGGAATTTCGTTAAACTTTAGAGTAATCTCGGATCTCACAGTTGTTACCTTGTGGTGATTTTTATGTGTTTGTTCAATTATTTCAGACTTAGGTTTATCTGCCACCTGAGTATCTATTAATTTCGGCGGATTTACAGTTGGCTTATCTGCTATATTCTGGAAAACTATTGGGGATTTTTCGACCACTTGACCATTAACTAGTTGCAGGAACTGACCAGAAATAACACACTCCAAGTCCCAGGGTAAGAGCATCTCAATCAGGCTTGACACAAGGAATCAGAAGAATCTAAAGT
>JBHYDF010000388.1:0-2265 GCA_051861145.1 Nostocaceae cyanobacterium | reverse complement strand
TAACCATTAACCATTAACCATTAACCATTAACCATTAACCATTAACCATTAATCACTTGTGGATATCGACTCCTTACTACAACCCTTTCAAAATTTAGGCATCCGTCTCGGACTAGAACATATTCAAAAACTACTGGCAAATCTTGGCAATCCCCATCACCAAGTTCCAGTAATTCATGTTGCTGGAACTAACGGCAAAGGTTCTGTTTGTGCTTATCTTTCTTCGGTTCTCACGGAGGCTGGTTATCGTACGGGACTTTATATTTCCCCTCATTTAGTTGATTGGACGGAACGCATTTGTATCAATCAGCAACCAATCTCTACTGAGGAATTTTGCCAATTATTACTGAAAGTTCAGGATGTAATTTCACCTGACGAGGAGTTACCAACTCAGTTTGAAGTCATAACGGCAGCGGCTTGGTTATATTTTGCTCAGCAAAAAGTCGATATCGCAGTAGTAGAAGTTGGGCTGGGAGGACGTTTAGATGCTACCAACGTTTGTGAAAAACCTTTAGTAACTGTGATTACATCTATAAGTCGCGAACACTGGCAGATTCTCGGCCCTACAGTTGCTGATATTGCTAAAGAAAAAGCTGGTATTCTCAAATCAGGGTGTCCTGCTGTGATTGGATCTTTGCCAGCAGATGCTGAAGAAGTTGTGCGATCGCGCATTCAAGAATTACAATGTCCTGTCTTTATCCCGCAACCCGCCCGTCAAATAGACAAAGACTGGGCAGAATATCAATCTATTTTAAATTCAAACACAATTAAATATTATTTGCCTTTACATGGACAAATTCAGTTAACAAATTCAGCTTTGGCTTTAGCTGCTTTAGAAATCCTGCAAAAACAGGGTTGGCAAATTTCTGAAGAAGCCATAATTAAAGGTATGGCAAAAACCAAGTGGCCGGGACGAATGCAATGGACTACTTGGAGAAATTATAAATTATTAATTGATGGCGCTCATAATACAGCAGGTGCTAAAGCCTTGCGCGATTATGTAGATAGTTTATTAGGGGCTAGAGACTGGGAATTAGAAGCGATAAAACATGTCTCTACCCCACCCCCCAATACCGAATCTAAAATCCAAAATCCAAAATCCAAAATCGGTGTCGCTTGGGTAATGGGAATGATGGCAAATAAAGACCATGCTGATATTTTAAAATCTTTGCTGCGACCTGGAGATAAATTATTTATAGTACCAGTAGCAGACCACTCTACAGCCGATCCTAGTTACTTAGCAAAGCTTGCTTATGAAATCTGCCCAGGATTGAGTTTTTGTGGTGCTTTTCCCAATTTATTATCAGGGCTAGAAGCTGCTTTTTCTTCAACAGATAATTTAGTAGTGTTGTGTGGTTCGCTGTATTTAATTGGGCATTTTTTGGGCGGTGCTAAGGTAATGGTTAATCAATAATAAATTTAGTTTGTAAATTAGATTGCTTATAAAAATTTCTTCGCACCTCAGATTATAAATCTGAGGCTATACAAACAAAGCCTGCCTACGCTGACTTTTAAATTCCAAAGTCCGCGCAGGCGGACTTTGCTTGTTTAGCCGCGACTTTAGTACTTTTAATATATAAATCAACTATCTACCATTATCATCATCTGGTATTTGAGTTTAGTTTCCCCAGTAATTTTAAACCCAAGATGCTCGTAAAGGTGTCTGGCTGGATTTATTTTGAGAACATACAACATAACTGGCAGCTTTGCCTGCCTTGCCTCATCTACAAGATTGCTAATTAAAGCTGTTCCCACTCCTAAATTTTGATATTTAGGCAATATTTCTATATGTCGTAATTCAATCATATTGGCTTTGTAGTCAACCCCAAATATTCCAGCGTCATTACCATCAATCACAATAATTTGGTCGCAACCAGGGTAAAATTTACGCTGCATATCATTGCGTTCTGCCACATCATCCCATCCACGCAATTGCTCAACGTAGTGACGCATATTAATTTTATTGAGTTGAAAAACAAACTCAAAGTCATCTACTGTTGAGGGACGTAGCCTATATTGCATCAGTTATTGTTTAAGAGCCTTGAAATAAATTTCAGGCTAAAAGCTAAAGTTAGCTAAAGCTAACTGGATATAAATTTCAATATTTTAACAATTGTAGAGACGTTGCAATGCAACGTCTCTACATAACCGGAATTTTAGGGTGTTGTTAGCGAATTGCTGAAAATCACAAATTGTAAGCAGGGCTATGCCTTAACTCCTAACTCCTAACTCCTAACTCCTAACTCCTAACTCCTAACTCCTAAC
>JBHYDF010000387.1:0-2356 GCA_051861145.1 Nostocaceae cyanobacterium | reverse complement strand
CGCACCCAGAGTGCATAAAAGGCGTTCTTTTTGATTGCAAGGGCGCTCAAAGTGTATCGCTGTTGGTATTCCTCAAAGCGCGATCGCTTTTTTGATGAACAACACTTTAAGCAAGTCGATTGAGATTTGACCCACAATGAGCGCGCAATGCGCTGTGATTTCTTGTATTCATTCCACTACTCGCACTTGAAAAAACGGAAAAGAATTTGGATATATTGCTTTATCGTCTTCCCATTTCTCCACTGAAGGAAACTTAGGCAAAGCATAATTAGGTTTAAATTCCCATACGCCTGAAGCATCAACAGTCATAATGCCTTTGGTTTTGATTGCTTCTTGAGGAAGTATTATTTTATTTTTATTTGAACCCCCAATATCTTTTCCTTGCGATCGCTGTGCTTACTGCTACTCAATCTTCTTCGATGTTGTTACTAGGTTCCGCATCGACTTTTTCTTGAATGATTACAATGAATGCTTTGTTGACAGTTAATCATTGAAAGCGATCGCTTCACACACTATCATCTACCTGCACTCACAAACGAACATGCACCCGCGCTGTGTAGTCCCGATCATACTCAGTACCACACCGGGGATACCTACCAGTAAACCTAAAATCAAATATTTAAATCTCGTAGAGCCAGACGAATTTGCTCGACTCGCCTGCGGTTGACACCGAGATCCGACTCTCCCACGCGAGATGCCGAGCGCAAATGAATTACTGACTCATTGGGAGGGAAATAAAACTCTACATCATCAACAAATTTAAAAATGCGGCTTTTACTTGTAGCATGAATGTAATTAGGAGTCTCTTCTATAACTTCTGTGCGTGGAACAACACCGAGAACTTTTAGTAAAGTTTCTCGTGCTGCATTGCGGTCTACGTGATAAGAAATCGGGTCAATGGCGTGTTTGGGGTCAGCGTCTTGACTCAAAACACAGTTGTTTGAAGCCGGACAAGCAGTAAGATGACCATTATCCACTCCCAAGCCAGAAGCAGCAGCCCAAGTAGCAGCAGGAAGTATTGTCAGGGTTAGGAATATTGCAAGGGCGATACTCCACAGGAGTCGCTGCGCGATCGCTGTTAGCAGACGGGACATTATAAATTTACTCCAAAGGCGTGTCAATAGCACTTCCCTTATTTTCAGTCCGAATCGGGGGAGCGCTACTTCATCAATATACCTCGCTCCTTGGGGTTCCCACAGCTGGTGGTCATCGCTCTCATAAAATCGGGAATCCTAAGTGTGTAATCCACACTGCGGGGCTAATCGTGGAAAGCTCAAAATTTTTGTATTGCCGTAACTGCGGCATGAAAACCCAGCATAGACGCACACTTAAATATGATTGGGGGCATTCATGCGACATTTGCACCACCTGGCAGCATCAAAGCCAGTTGATTACTATTCAGCAAGGATATGCCGCCAAATCAATATTAAATTCAATGGCACACTGCGGAAGTTTATTGGTGTGACGGGACATTAGAAGAGTTTATTGAAGCGGCTGAATCATTGGATATGGATTATGACTATCAGAAAAACTCTGATGGATATGATTTTTTGGCATGGCATTTTGAGAACCAGGAAACGGGAGCAAGAATAAAGCTATAAGGCGATCGCACCCCGACAAAATTGATTTATCATCAGTTGGTTGGATTGAGAAATAACCACTGTGCAACCCAATCAGCTAAACCTATTTTCTAATTTAACCCTTACACCAGCACGTAGAGTAGAAACACTGGTGATGAGCCACAATGCTTTGGTGCAGTGGAAATCCCAGATTTTTGACTATCAACAAAAAGTGAGGGAAAGCAAACCGCCGCAACAGGTGACATTATTCGATATTGTACCCAATCACTGCGACCCAGACCGGATTGATCCATTGCAGTTACAGGTGCGATACGCGAAGCGTTAAGCCTCCGGCTTATCGCTCTCGTTTTGGAGGATGCCGTGGAAAAAAACTGCACAAAAGGGTTGCGCGTTTTGTGCAGTTTTTTTCCACGGGATTGAGCATCAAGATATGCTGTGACGAGCCAGATTGTAATCTGGCTTAACGCTCTTTGTGTATCGCGTTTTCAAGGGAAATTGACAGAATGAATGTTACCAGGTTTTGAGTCAATACCAATACCTGCGATTATCACGAATCGTACAGTCTAGAACTCCGGTAAAGCTGCTTTAAACGCAGGTCTTTTTGTATACATGTTATAGTCCCCCTGATCTAGCGCTTCGCTTGATGGGAGGAGCGATCGCATGAGCTAAAGTACCCCGGCTGATTTTAGAAACACGCTGCTCTATCAGTGAGAAGCTATTAGATGCATCCTTATCGGAACGAAAAGTTTTGGGCGCAGTCTGAACAAAAAACGCAA
>JBHYDF010000386.1:0-2514 GCA_051861145.1 Nostocaceae cyanobacterium | reverse complement strand
TTAGTCATTAGTCATTAGTCATTAGTCATTAGTCATTTGTCCTTTGTCATTTGTCCTTTGTCATTTGTCCTTTGTCATTTGTCCTTTGTCATTTGTCAAAAGCTAATGACCAATAACCAATAACCAATGACCAATGACCAATGACCAATAACTACTATTAACCAATGCCTTTAGCAATGAAGAAAGCTTCGCCTATCGGTCCTAACGCCAATACTGGGAAGAAGGTGAGTGCGCCGAGAATCAAAATCACTCCTGCGGTTACGCCTGTAAACAATCCGGTATCGGTTCGCAATGTACCAGTCGTTAAGGGAACAGGTTGCTTGCGGTACATACTATCTGCTAAAAACAGCAAACCGATGATGGGAATATAACGTCCAGCCAATAAACTGAAGCTAGTACTTAGGTTCCACCACAGGGCTGTTAGGGTTGGTTGTGTGCCAGTGGCGATCGCGAATGGGGATGGTTGTGAATCGCCTAAACCTTCAAATCCAGAACCGTTGTTGGCAGCGGCGGAGGCGTATTCGTAAACAACTTGAGCAAAGCCGTGGAAGCCTGGATTACTAATTCCTGCTAATTGATCGGGAAATGCTAAAGCAATACCCGCTGGAATCAGAATGGCGATGGGGTGAACCATCAGAATCAGGAAACTGGCAAGCACGACTTCACGCTTTTCAATCTTGCGTCCTAAAAATTCCGGTGTGCGTCCTACCATTAAACCCGTGACGAACACTGCCAGAATCAAATATGCAAATAGATAAGCTGTTCCTGTACCTTGTCCACCCCAGATAATTTGCAAAAACATATTGGAAAGGGTAACAAAAGCGCCGTTAGGCATAAACGAGTCGTGCAAACTGTTGACAGCACCGCACATGGTTCCAGTGGTGCTTGTCGCAAATAATGCAGACTGTGCCCATCCAAATCGGACTTCTTTACCCTCCAAATTCGGTTGCTGAATTCCCAAAAGCGCATTTACAGCCGGGTTGCCGTTGTATTCTCCGATAGCAGTAACAATAACAAATGCTACATAGATAACACTTACCATGCCGTAGATTAACCAAGCTTGTTTTTTGTTGTTAGCAAACAAGCCATAGGTGTAAATCAGCGAAGTGGGGATAGAAAGCATCGCCACAATCTCAATGAGGTTAGAAAAACCATTGGGATTTTCAAATGGGTGTGCTGAGTTGATGGCGAAAAAGCCGCCGCCGTTTTCCCCAAGTTCTTTGATAATTTCAAAGTGGGCAACCGGACCAAGGGCAACAGCCTGACTAATGCTGGGATCTTCTAATGTCGGAAATACTACTGGACTAGCTAATGTTTCCGGAATGCCAGATGCCATTAATGCGATCGCCCCCACAATACTAATGGGCAGCAAAATCCGCGTAATTGTACGAATCAAGTCTACGTAGAAATTGCCTAGCGCTCTACCCGTCAAACCGCGAATAAAAGCGATCGCTACCGCTACTCCTGTCGCCGCTGAGGTGAACATATGAAAGCCCAGCCCTAACATTTGGCTAGCGTAACTCATATATGTTTCACCAGAATAATGCTGCTGGTTAGTATTGGTAATGAAGGAAATCGCGGTGTGTAGTGCCGTATCCCAGGTTGGGGCAGCTACTTTGGTCGGGTTTAGGGGTAGCCATCCCTGATTCATGATAATCAAGAAGACCAGCAATCCCATCACTACGTTGCTGTACAAAATTGCCCGCGCATACTGCCAACCGGTCATATTTTCTCGGGTTTGAACGCCAACCAGAGAATAAAGCACTCGCTCAACCGGGTTCAAAATTGGGTCAAGAAATGTCCGTTGCTCCTGGAAGATACGCGCCATGTAGCGCCCAAAAAAGGGAGTAATCGCTACCACAATCAGTAGCGTTAATGCAATTTGAATTAATCCTTGTAGCATGAATTAGTCGAACTCCGGCATAATTTCATAGTTAATGGTTCATGGTTCATGGTTCATGGTTCATGGTTGATAGTTAATGGTTCAAGGTTATTAACTATTAACCATTAACTATTAACTATTAACTATTAACTATTAACCATCCTCATAATTACTAGTTGCCCTATTTCCTAGGTGTTTATCAGTCCATCATGAAGCTTTTTTTCAGAAAGTACAAGGTATAAATTGATTTTTATATCATCTATATGCGATGATATCTATCTCTCAAATGATAGAAGCATTTAGAATGTTTAGAGTCTATCTATATCTGCAAATATAGGAAGTAGCTCAATGCTAAATTAAACAGATATTTTACATTAAAATTGACTCAAAGAAAGAAGAATTTGTTAGGTTTGATAAATAAGTCAGCCCTATTTGAATTGTCATGATGAATCGTGATGAACGTCATTAGTCATTTTATTTATGAATTTTTAGACAAATAACGACGCAGATCGCAACATCTAAACAAATCAAATCGGATTGCTATAGGTTTACTGTTTATGTGTTCAGTTTCCAGATGTTACCGAAACAATTAAAAATTAAAAATTAAAAATTAAAAATTAAAAATTGAAGAT
>JBHYDF010000385.1:0-2593 GCA_051861145.1 Nostocaceae cyanobacterium | reverse complement strand
ATTTAGGGGGATCTAAGATTAATTGGTTTAAAACCATACTTCTCAGACATCCTCTAAGATTAATTGGTTTAAAACCATACTTCTCAGACATCCTCTGAGAAGAAATTATAAGTCTTTATTAAGTACAACTAAAAAAATACAAAAAAATTAGTAGCTCAAGTGGTTAGTTATGCGATCGCGATCAAAAGAATTAATACTGTTTCTTGATGAAGTGAATAAATATTCAGTATGAGACAGGCTTATTTTTTCTACCTTCGACTGCTTTACCAATTTGAGACATGGTTAATGGTTAATGGTTAATGGTTAATAGCGCGAGAACTATGAACCATTAACTATGAACCAAAATCTAAAATCTAAAATTTAATTTACAGTATTTTAGTTAAGAGGTGGGGCAGCCATAGGTAAGAAATTCACCTTGTTACCTTCTTTTATGCGGCAAGTTTGCCCCTAAACCTCTGTGAATCGTACTTTTGCAGTACTCAGATAATTAATCAAACAGCACCACTGTTTTTGGCAAACAGGATAGCTACTGTTCTCAAAATCAGCTTCAAATCGTAAAGCAAGCTCCAGTTTTTTTGATACTGCAAATCCAGGCGAATCACGTCCTCAAATTTACGTACACTAGAACGCCCATTTACTTGCCATTCTCCGGTCATACCCGGTTTTACATCCAAACGTTGCCACTCTGGTATTTCATAACGCTCAACCTCATTGGGTGTAGGTGGTCTAGTACCAACTAAACTCATTTCCCCTTTGAGAACATTCCAAAATTGTGGCAGTTCATCCAAACTTGTACGTCGTAAAAAACGTCCGACTTTAGTGATTCTGGGATCATTATCAATCTTGAAAAATGCCCCTTGCACCTGGTTGTGTTTTTCCAGTTCGGCTTTTCTTGCTTCCGCATCAACATACATTGAGCGAAATTTCCAAATCCGAAAGCGCTTACCCATCCAACCACAACGAATTTGACTAAAGAAAATCGGGCCGGGATCATCAAGTGTAATAGCAACAGCAATGGGAATTAACACAATTCCTGTAATTACCAAACCTACCAGCGCTCCAATAATGTCTATTAACCGCTTCATCCAAGAACGTACGGAAGGATGTGTTGTTGGTAGCTGTTCTTGGTGTTGGCGATTTGAGGGGGCTGGAGTGTCGCGATTAGACTCAATATAAAAAACTTTCTCCAGTCCCGTAAGGTTTAGTACTGCCATTACTTGAGGGGTAACATCCCGCAGTATAAATTCAATCCCTTTTTCCTGGGCAGTTTTCAAATTACTTACCAAAGCACCCAAACCACTACTATCCATAAAGATAGTTTGTTGAAAATCAATAATTATTTTCTTGGGAACTGGGTTTTTTTGCAGTAACTCTTGGCAAGTTTGCTTAAAGGCTACAGCCTCCAGCACGCTTAACCGCTCTGATACCTGCACTATTGCCGTGTCGTTTAAGAAAATCACTGGGAAATCTACCTCTTGGGGTTGGCTAGTTATGAAACCCTGCATTTTCATTGCCATATGAATGTAATCTGCCAAACATTATTTTGTCTTAGCGAATCACCAAACTTGATATTTAATCAGTAAGAATGATAACTAAATCGCTAGTCTCTGGGGTTGAGATTGGAGATTGCCTACAACGGTTCACAATAGAACAAGAAGTTAAAAAACATCCTTGCTTTTGTGCCAGAGTGGCGCATACGTGTTGCTATCCTCGAATGACTACTAAAACTGCTATTACAACTAAAGCACGCCTGATTGAGGTCTTTTCCGCTATTCAAGGGGAAGGACTCAATGTCGGGACACGTCAGATTTTTATTCGCTTTGCTTTTTGTGACTTGCGCTGTCACTTTTGTGATAGCGCTCACACTTGGAATGCACCCTCTACCTGTCGGGTAGAGCGATCGCCTGGTTTACGAGATTTTGAAATTTATCCGAATCCTATCACCTTACCCACGTTACTCGAATGGGTTGAGCGGCAAAATATACCGTCTCTTCACGATAGCATTAGCTTGACAGGTGGCGAACCTCTTCTTCATGCAAGATTTTTAGTAGAGTTTTTACCCCAACTACGTGCAGTTACAGGTCTACCCATATACCTGGAAACAGGGGGGCATCGTCCAGAACAACTGGCGATGATTCTACCGTATCTAGACTCTGTGGGTATGGATTTAAAACTGCCTAGTGTTAGCGGCGAAAGCCATTGGCAAGAACACACAAAATTTCTCCAACTTTGCCATGAATCACAAATTGAAGTTTTTGTAAAGATAATCATTTCTGATCAAACAGACCTAGACGAGTTAGAGCGATCGGCTTTGTTAGTGGCAGAAGTTAGTCCGGAAATACCCATATTTCTACAACCTGTCACACCTTTGGCTGCGTCTGAACAATTTAATCAAATGCCTGTGCTTGCACCTTCTCCTGAGCAAGTTTTGATCTGGCAAGCTTTGATGAAGAGGTTTGTTAAGCAAGTACGTGTAGTACCTCAGACTCATAAAATGCTGAATCAGCTTTAAGGTTAATGGTTCATGGTTAATGGTTAATGGTTCATGGTTAATGGTTAATGGTTAATGGTTAATGGTTAATGGTTAATGGTT
>JBHYDF010000384.1:0-2699 GCA_051861145.1 Nostocaceae cyanobacterium | reverse complement strand
CAATGCCCAATGCCCAATGCCCAATGCCCAATGCCCAATGCCCACTCCCCACTCCTCTCTCCCCGAAAAATTTAACATTCATCAAAAGAATCTTATTGTTACTATTGAGTTTTGTTAAGAAAAATTAGAAAATATTCTTGACCCTGCTAAAGTTATGGAATAAAGTTATGAATACACTCTATCGGGCAATATCAAGCTGCTAGCAACAAGAAAGACACAAAATTACAGCTTGTTCTCTAGTCAGGGAATTATTATAAATGTTACAATTCTTAACTGTGTAAAAATAAGAGAAATGTTTGACAAAATACCTTTTATCTAACTGTAGATACTTGTGCAAAAAAGAAAAGAACTGTAACTTCTAGCAATTAAGAAGAAAACTGATAATCATTGACTTTCCGAGTTTATCGAGCGTGTGAGTTGTAAATTATGATGGGTTCCCAGTCTAACTGGGAGTACCCAGGAAAAGGCATCTATCAGTTAACTACCCTACCGTCAAACCCGTAATTACTTAAAGAGTAGTGCCATGAAGACCGCTCAGACACCTACAGACCTCGTGCGGACTTACCTGCGTGAGATTGGCCGTGTACCACTCTTAACCCATGAAGAAGAGATTTTTTATGGCAAACAGGTGCAGCGTGTAACAGCGCTGCACGAAGTAAGGGAATCTCTCGCCATTGAGTTAGGTCGTCAGCCAACACTAGAAGAATGGGCAAAACAGGCGAAGCTAGAATTAGCAGAGTTGAACGAAGCGATCGCGGATGGTGAAATAGCCAAGCGCAAGATGGTAGAGGCCAATTTGCGACTAGTGGTAGCCGTTGCCAAAAAGTATATCAAGCGCAACGTCGATTTACTCGACTTGATTCAAGAAGGTAGCATTGGTATGCAGAGGGGTGTAGAAAAATTTGACCCCACAAAAGGTTATCGGTTTTCGACCTATGCTTACTGGTGGATACGTCAAGCCATCACTCGTGCGATCGCTGAGAAAGGACGTACCATTCGCTTGCCAATTCACATTACCGAAAAATTAAATAAGATTAAAAAGGCACAAAGGTATTTATCCCAAGGATTAGGACGCGCTCCCACAGTTGCGGAATTAGCGCAAGAATTAGATTTAACCCCTAGACAAGTGCGGGAATATTTAGAAAAAGCGCGTGTGCCATTATCTTTAGATTTGCGGTTGGGAGATAATTACGATACCGAACTCGGAGAAATGCTAGAAGATCCGGGAGCATCACCAGAGGAATTTGTCGCGCAATCTTCGTTATCAACAGACTTAGAGCGTCTCATGGCAGAACTCACACCACAGCAGCGGGAAGTTATATCCTTGCGCTTTGGTTTAAGCGACGGAAAAGCCTTGACTTTGGCAAAAATAGGCGAGATATTGAACATCAGCCGCGAACGAGTACGGCAAATTGAGCGAGAAGCCTTAAGCAAACTCCGCAAATCAAGAATTGACATAGGTGAATATTTAGCAAGTTAGCCAGGAGTTAAGAGTTAGGAGTTAAGAGTTAGGAGTTAGGAGTTAGGAGTTAAGAGTTTTAATTCCTCACTCCTAACTCCTAACTCCTCACTTCATTCAAGGTGAGAGTTTCCGCGCTTATTTGGTACGGTTACACCGACTGTCATTAGACAATAAGCCTGTTACATTAGTTTCCAGGAACATACAACAGCAAAAGTCAAGTCAAATAAACTATAGGCTTGTTGTTATTTAAGTCTATAAAAGTAAATTTGACCGCAGCTGTGGTGGTACAGGAGTACAGGAGGAAAAACGTGAGTAACTCATCCAACCGAGTCTCGGAATTCTTCGACAGTGAGCCAGAAACTAGCAACTTGCTGTGGCAGTACGTAAAATCTTTGAGTCCAGAGACAGTTAGTCAACTATCCAAACCCAATTCTCCAGAAGTCTTTCAAGTGATGGAGCGTAATATTATGGGACTACTGGGGGGCTTACCTTCTGAACAGTTTGGGATTACTATTACCACAAGTCGGGAAAGTCTCGGTCGCTTGTTAGCATCGGCGATGATTAGTGGTTACTTCTTGCGTAACGCTGAACAAAGATTAAACTTTGAAGTAGCATTACAAGGGACGGAAATCAACAATACAGACAATACTGATAGTGAGTAGTGATTTGAAATTGGTTATTAGATATTTAAGTTTGTTGGATTCAAACAATTACCCCAGTCATAGCAAAACCAGTCTAAAATTACCTCTGCTAAATCCTCACTGTCTTCCTTCCTCAACCTAGGGGGACTTAGTTCCCCTAGCTGAGAATATCAATAACCAGCAGACATGTTTTTGCTCAATCTTGTTTAAAAATGTTTAGATTGAACAAAATACAGAATTAGTAAACCGACAGGTTAGATAGAATTCAAAAGTAGGTAACACCAATTTAAAAAATGATTGCAACAGATGGATTTACATAACCCATACCCAACAGAGGGTTTTTGAATCCAAAATCTAAAATCCAAAATCCTGTTAGGGTATAACTTGAGTATTTGATTACTAAAAAAATTAAATAAATTGACTATTTGTAATAAAATACAGACTCGGCAGATTATAAATTAGGCTGCCGAGTTTTATTATTTGTCATTTTTTGGTTGTTGATTGTTCATCGTTTATAGCTATTAACCCTCCGGGCTACCTCACCATTAACCATCAACCATTAACCATTAACCATTAACCATTAACCATTAACCATT
>JBHYDF010000383.1:0-2730 GCA_051861145.1 Nostocaceae cyanobacterium | reverse complement strand
CTGGTTTCTTTTCTGTCGGAATGATAAAACTTTGTTTTAATATTATTTCTGGTTTAGTTGCCACAGTTATGTTAGCAGCCGACAAGAATGCTGATTACATGGTTTTTGCTTTTGCTACCGGAATTCTTGCACCTATTCTATCTGTTGTCTTAGCAGCAGGTGGAGGTATGGCTATCTTAAATAGTTTTTCCAGTGTTACAAGTTTAGGAATTTCTTCTGTTGTCACTCAATTAATTAAAAAACCTTAAAATTATGACTAAAACAATTCCACATTCAACGCCTGTAAAATTCGGACATTGAACAAATAATATTTTGATTACTTCATAAAATTCTGACACTTGTATCTTCAATAATGCGTGAATGAGTGCTGAGTTGAATTTGGAATTTGGAGCAAAGCGACGTGACACTTGACTACCATGATAAAAATACTGAAAACGCTGTAAAAAAGCGACTAAATTTTCTCAATCGTCAGGAGAAAAAAATATCAACTGGAGACACTTTAGCGCTATTTGCTGTTGCTACTTTCGGATTGCATCTCCTCAGTTTTTTTATGTTGATTTTACTGTATGGTTCCTATTCTAATTTAAGTAAAAAAGAACCTCCCTCATTAGTGCAATTAGAAGATGGTAAGTCAGTAAAAACGATTCCTTTGGGAAGTCGAGAACGCACCCCACAAGTTATAACGCGCTTCGTTTTTGACACAATAACCTTATTAATGAATGCCTCTGGTAACTTAAGCGCAACTACACCAGAAGAAACAAACAAACCCAAGGCAGACCCTGGTATTGATGTCAATGTTGTTGGTGGTCGGGGCAAAGTTACAACAGGCGCATGGCAAGCTTCTTATGCCTTGTCATCAGACTTTAGAAAAGAATTTTTAAAATTACTTGCTGATATAACTCCCCAAGGTGTGTTTAAGGGAACAACGAGCGTGGTGTTAACACCCTTAGACATTCAACCTCCAGTAAAGATTGCTGATGGTAAGTGGAAAGTCAAAATGATTGCTAATTTAACTATATTAGACCAGGGGGATAACTTAGGAGAAGTCATCCCATTCAATAAGGAAATTTTTGTTCAGGCAGTTGAAGCACCCACGCCACCAGTACAAGTAACGGGATTGGCAGCGGTAATTTATGGAGTGCGAAGTGCTGGTTTAGAAATTTACGCCTTGAGGGATATAAGGGAGGAAAATTTGTAATGAATGAGCAACACAATGGAGGAGAATGGAATGAAGAAGCGTTCGCCAATTTATTGAATGTTTCTGACAATAATACCGCAACAGTTAATGTCAATAACTCAGTAGAACAAGAGCAGAAGCAAGAGCAACCAACAGAAAATCACTCCAAAGATATTAACAAAAATGTTGTAGCTACTTCCGAGTTATTTGATGACCCTCATGCTGGCAAAACCCAACCTACTTTGGCAAGTAATCCGTTTGCAAAATTCGGCACGGTCGGTTTGGGTTTTGGAGTGGTTTTCGTGATTGCGGCATTATCTCTCAACAGAATAATGACTGCACCATTAGTTGCGCCCGATATGGCGAAAACTACGCCAACACGAACGGTAGTTGCAGTAGAGAAAGAACAACTTGGTGTTACACAAACCGGGAAATACAAGGCAGAACTTGCTCTCGGTGAACAAGCAGACAGAATTAAAGCTGCAAGAGTTGCACGCGATCGCCGAATTGCAAGTGATGATCGCTCAAGAACAAGTAAAAAAGAAAGTCCAAATTCAAACATCAAACCTAATACTGGGACTCCAAAACCTGCTTCACCCACTTCAATAGAGCAAAATAGGTATTACCCTAGACCTAGACAGCACCAGCCTAATGTACCAGAACGTAGTTTTGTTAATAATAATGTTGTGTCTAGAACGCCTGTTGAACGAAATGAACAAGTTGAATCAACTGACCCAATCAAGCAATGGGAACAGATAAACCGTGTCGGTAGTTATGGTCGTGTCGCTCACTTTCAAAATAATAAAGATTTATACACATCAACTAATACACCAGTTCCCCAGAATAATAACAAATCATCTATACGCCAAGTAGGTAAGATTTCTCAACCCACTACTAATACCTCCAATACTTCTTACGGTGCTGTTGCTCCCAAAGCAACACAATTAGTATTTGAGCAAGATATTAATAACGTTGCCAAACAAGAGCAAGGAAATCAGGGCAGGGGAGAAGACCTTCCCCTCCGCACCCAGCCCCCTACCCCCCAGCCTCTTCTTCAGCCAGATCCGACTTTAGAACAAAATATTTTAAAAAATATTCCCATACGACAGTTAAGGGTAGGGATGAATGCACCTGGAAAAACGATGACTCCAATGATTTGGGCTAATTCTCTATCTACTAAAACTAAAACAGTTGAACAAGGGAGAACAGAAAACAACTTTGTCTTTGTAGTGCGTTTAACCCAACCCATTGTTGACGATAAGGGATACGAAGTAATTCCAACTGGTAGCGAAATTGTTGGTAGCGTGCAAAATGTTCATTCTTCGGGTGCAAGTACTGTACAAGCGACACGCTTGGTGGTTGATGGTCGAGAGTATATTCTACCTCAGAGCGCGATCGCCATTACTGCAAAAGATGGTAATCCCCTAATCGCATCTCGGTACGGTAATAAAGGTGGAGAAATTTTTAATCGGGATGCTAAAACATTTATTTTTGGTACTCTAGTAGCCCTTAATCGTCGATAACCGGATATAAGCGCCTGAGTTTGACGCGTG
>JBHYDF010000382.1:0-2847 GCA_051861145.1 Nostocaceae cyanobacterium | reverse complement strand
AACCATTAACCATGAACCATTAACCATGAACCATGAACCATTAACCATGAACCATTAACCATGAACCATGAACCATTAACTAAAAATGAGACAATTATTTTTATATATTATAAAAAATAAGTTTTGGCAAAGATTGTGGCTGCCAGTGCTGGTAGAGGTTGCAGCCTCAATTGTGACTTTGTTGCTTTGGCGATCGCTCCTGATTAACGAACACAGCAATATTCACCAACAAATTGCACTCACAACTGTGAATACAACTGAGCTAATCAATCAGCAAATTGATACTCGCGTCCTGGCATTAAATCGTATGGCAAAGCGCTGGGAGTTTCGGGGCGGGATTTCTAAACCTGAGTGGGAAGCAGATGTCAACAATTATCTTCAAGGCTATCCTGGTTTTCAAGCAATTGAATGGGTAGATTCTTCCTTTCATGTCCGATGGATTGCTCCTCTAGCAGGAAATGAAGCCGCGCAAAACCTGCACTTGGGAAGCGAAGCACGACGACGCATTGCTCTAGAAGCAGCTCTCCAGCGTAGGGATGTAGCAATGTCACGCACAGTAGAGCTTGTGCAGGGTGGTAAGGGGTTTCTGGTCTATATTCCCTTATTTTTTATAGAAGAAAATTCCCAATCCAAAATCCAAAATCCAAAATCCAAAATCCAAAATCCAAAATCCAAAATCCCCTTTGATGGTTTCATATTAGGCGTTTTTCGCGCTCAATCCTTGTTAGACGAGATTTTGGAAGAAAATATCACTAAAGGATATGCGATCGCTATTTTTGACGGTGACGAAGAAATCTATCGCCGGGAAAACTCCTCTATCAGCCAAGAAATTGCAGCCAAATGGGCACAGGAGAAAGAACTTAACCTTTATGGAGTGACTTGGCGCGTTCGTGTTTTGCCAACCCCAGCTTTGTTAGAAAAAGAGCAAACTCCACTGCCTACAGTTGTGTTAGTTGCGGGAGAAGCAGTATCCTTGCTCCTGGGATTATCAGTTTATTTCATTCAGGCGGCACGGCGACACGCCAAGCAAGTTGGAGTAGTTAACCAAGAATTAGCGAAAGAAATTACCGAACGCAAAAAAACAGAAATCGCCCTGCGCCAAAGTGAACAGCGCTATGCTACTTTAGCCGAAGGTTCACCTGTTAGCATCTTTCGCACGGATGTGGAAGGGCATTGTTTGTATACTAATCCCAGTTGGTGCGAAATAGCAGGAATGTCTTCTCAAGAGGCAATTGGGGAAGGGTGGGCAAAGAATTTACACCCAGAAGACCGCGATCGCGTTTTTAGCGAATGGTATGAAGCGGCGCAAAAAAATATACCTTTTTCTTCCGAGTATCGGTTTCTGCGCCCTGATTATACAGTAACCTGGGTATTTGGTCAAGCGGTTGCCGAGAAAGACGAAAATGGGAAATTAATAGGTTACATAGGCACACTCACTGATATTACTGCTCGCAAACAAGCAGAAGCAGAACTGCACTGGAAGGAAGCTTTATTACGCTCAATGGCTAATTCCTCACCATTGGCGTTTTATGTTGTAGACGAACGCACGAACAATGTTCTTTACTTTAACCACCGCTTCTGTGAAATTTGGGGTATTGAATGCTTAACAGAAGCTATCCAACTTGGTGAATTTAAACAAGATACTTTCACTATAAATTTTGCAGAAGGTCAAGATAATTCCAAAAAGATTTCCGTATCTGTTAAAAAATCGTGTAAACAGGTTTCAAATAAAGAAAAGGTAAATATTAATATTACTAACTGTGCTGATTGTCAACCAAATTCCAGAAATATTTCTGCATTCATTGAAGCGTGCAAACCTTTTACAAATGAAGAAAACCGTACAGTTCTAGAAGACGAAATTCCCTTGACTGATGGTCGGATTATCCGGCGTTTTTCTACACAAATTCGTGATGACCAAGATGAATATTTTGGGCGACTCTACATTTTTGAAGACATTACAGAACGTAAACGAGCAGAAAAAGAACTACTGAATCTGAACCTGGCAATGGAAAGTGCCGTAGTGGGCATATCTCAGATAGATACGCAAGGGCGTTACATCAAAGTAAACCCAGCTTATGCCAGTATGTTAGGTTATCAACCAGAAGAACTGATTGGTATGGAATGTATATTAACCGTTCACCCTGAAGAACGGGAAAAAATGCAGGCAATTTACCAACAGATGTTAGCAGAAGGTAGGGTGGAAGCAGAAACTAGGGCTGTGCGGAAAGATGGATCGATATTCGATCAGCAAGTAGTGATGATTAAAGCCTACGACCAACAGCAGCAATTTGTCGGGTGTTACCGCTTTATGAAAGATATAAGCGATCGCCGAGAAATAGAACGCCTCAAAGATGAATTTGTCTCGGTAGTTAGTCATGAATTACGAACACCTCTAACTTCCATTTCCGCCGCCTTGGATCTGCTGGCCCATGGCGTACTGCAAAGCGAACCCGAAGAAGCTCAACGCATGTTGAATATTGCCGCCAATAACACGGATCGGCTAGTACGTTTAATAAATGACATCCTGGACATCGAACGCATCGAGTCTGGAAAAGTACAAATGACAAAGCAAGTTTGTGATGCTGCTGACTTAATGTTTGAATCAGCACAAGCAATGGAGGAAATGGCAGAACAAGCAGGGGTAAAATTATCAGTTTCTCTCAAAAACGCTGACCTCTTAGCTGATGGCGATCGCATTATCCAGGTGCTGACAAACTTACTCAGCAACGCGATTAAATTTTCACCCCCCGGTTCTACAGTTTGGTTGAGTGCCGAATTGGGCAATGGGCAAGGCGCATCGGGCATTGGGCAAGGCGCATCGGGCATTGGGCAAGGCGCATCGGGCAT
>JBHYDF010000381.1:0-2854 GCA_051861145.1 Nostocaceae cyanobacterium | reverse complement strand
GTGAACCCGGAGGGGGGTTCCCCCCGTTGTAGCACCTGGCGTCGCGTCTCTACATTCCTAAAATCGAAGCGAAAAATCCTTAACCGAGCAGTATTGGAATTGCCCGTACCCGTATACCTCATTCAAACAAAAAGCGCTATAGTTCCTATAAATCTGGTGGTATGCCTGTTTCACAGACAACTTGAGAAAAATTACACATCGCGCTAGTCTTCATTATCGTGACTGCACGCTGTAAAATCAGGCGATGACAAACCAACTTTCCCTGCAAATTCCCTCCTGTACTTGGAGTCGTCCCATCGGCTTAGGCTGGGACACACCCTACACTGTCCGCTACGCTAGCAATATCGATGATGGCCCTTGGCACGGAATGCCTTTAGGCGGTTTCGGTGCAGGTTGTATCGGTCGTTCCTCGCGGGGAGATTTTAATTTGTGGCATATCGACGGCGGCGAACATGTTTTTAAAGCGATCGCTCCCTGTCAATTCAGTGTATTTGAGTCCGATGGCACATCAACACAGGCCTACGCTTTATGTACACAAGCGCCTGAAGATGAAAGTCTACAAGCATGGAATTGTTATCCAGCAAGTGGAGAAGCAGGAGAAATATCCCAATCCAAAATCCAAAATCCAAAATCCAAAATCGATATAACGGGAACCTATCACGCCCTTTACCCACGTAGTTGGTTTGTCTATGAAGGCGTGTATAAAGCTTTGTTAACCTGTGAACAATTTTCTCCGATTTGGGCTGGCAATTATCAAGAAAGCAGTTACCCAGTAGCGGTGTTTGTGTGGACTGCACACAACCCCACAGATGCACCTATTACTCTCAGCATTATGCTCACCTGGCAAAATATGGTGGGCTGGTTTACGAATGCTTTGAAATCTCCTGAAGTTCGCGTACGTGATGATGGTAGCCCGGTTTACGAGTATCAGCCACGCTTGGGCGAAAGTAAAAATAATTTTAACCAGCTAGTTGAAAACTCTGAATACATCGGCTGTTTGTTGGATCGGTATGGAATCGCTGAACCTTTGCAGGAAGGGGAGGGACAGTGGTGTATTGCTACCCGAAAAAATCCCAAAGTCGAAACATTATACCATACTCGTTGGAATCCGGTTGGTACGGGTGAAGATATATGGGAAAACTTTGCTCAAGATGGTTCATTACCAAATTATGTAGATGAAACTCCGGCGGTTGAAGGTGAACAGATAGCAGCAGCGCTTGCTCTCCGTTTTACTCTGCAACCAGGCGAAACTTTACAAATTCCCTTTGTTCTAGCGTGGGATTTTCCGGTAACAGAATTTGCAGCCGGAATTAATTATAACCGCAGATATACTGACTTTTTTGACCGCACCGGCGATAATGCTTGGGCGATCGCATCCACTGCTCTTGAACAATACCAAACCTGGCAAGAGCAAATTCAAACCTGGCAACAACCCATTCTCGACCGCGCAGATTTACCGGACTGGTTCAAGATGGCTCTATTTAATGAGCTTTACGACCTTGCGGCTGGCGGTACTCTCTGGAGTGCTGCAACAAAGCGCGATCCCATCGGTCAGTTTGCTGTGCTGGAGTGTTTAGACTACCGCTGGTACGAAAGTCTAGATGTGCGGCTTTACGGTTCTTTTGCCCTGTTGATGCTGTTCCCAGAACTTGAGAAGGCGGTCATTCGTGCTTTTGCACGAGCAATTCCTACAAGTGATGAGACTCTCCGTATAATTGGCTACTACTACACTATAAGGGCGGAAAGTCCTATCGCTGTTCGCAAAATTACAGGAGCAACACCCCACGATTTAGGCGCACCGAATGAACATGTTTGGGAAAAGACAAATTACACGAGTTACCAAGATTGCAACCAATGGAAGGATTTAGGTTGTGATTTTGTATTGCAGGTATATCGTGATTTTCTGTTTACGGGTGCTGATGATGTGGAGTTTTTAGTAGATTGCTGGAATGCCATTGTAGAAACCCTGAACTATCTAAAAACATTTGACAAAGATGGGGATGGAATTCCGGAAAATTCTGGTGCGCCTGATCAAACTTTTGATGACTGGCGGTTGCTGGGTGTGAGTGCTTATTGCGGTGGGTTATGGTTAGCAGCTTTAGAAGCAGCGATCGCTATTTGTGATGTTTTGATAACAAACCATAGAGGTGCAGAGAACACAGAAGAGTTAAAAAAACAAAAATCTATCTATGAAGCTTGGTTAAAACAATCTCGCCCGATCTACGAAGAAAAACTGTGGAATGGGCAATTTTACCGGCTTGATAGTGAAAGCGGTTCGGATGTGGTGATGGCTGATCAGTTGTGTGGACAATTCTATGCACGTCTTTTGGGCTTGCCTGATATTGTAGCGAGCGATCGCGCTTTGTCTGCTCTGAAAACTGTTTACAATGCTTGTTTCTTGAAGTTTCACAATGGTGAGTTCGGTGCTGCTAACGGTGTTCTTCCTGACGGTTCGCCGGAAAATCCTAAAGCTACCCATCCCTTAGAAGTGTGGACGGGGATCAATTTTGGGTTAGCGGCTTTTATGGTGCAAATGGGAATGAAGGATGAAGCTTTTAACTTGACAGAAGCTGTTGTCCGACAAATCTATGAAAATGGTTTGCAATTCCGTACTCCTGAAGCTATTACCGCAGTTGGTACTTTCCGTGCCAGTACTTACCTGCGGGCGATGGCTATTTGGGCAATTTATTTAGTCATTAGTCATTAGTCATTAGTCAATAGTCATTTGTCATTTGTCATTTGTCATTAGATTTTTCCCGATGCTCAATGCCCGATGCCCAATGCCCAATGCCCAATGCCCAATGCCCGATGCCCAATGCCCAATGCCCAATGCCCAATGCCCGATGCCCAATGC
>JBHYDF010000380.1:0-2889 GCA_051861145.1 Nostocaceae cyanobacterium | reverse complement strand
CCTAACTCCTAACTCCTAACTCCTAACTCCTAACTCCTAACTCCTAACTCTTCAATTTACTGCCCATTTTACCAACGCTTGCGTTAAGCCATCAAAAGTATATTCTTCTGCTTCTACATCTACACGTCCAATTAAAGAACGACAAGTATTAGAAGTTTGTGGACCGATAGAAGCAATACAAACTCCTTCTAAATAGTTTACAACTACAGATGAATTATTATCCTCTGAGTTATCAGAAAATATCCTCTGTGCTAACTGACAGAAAAATTGTACCGTTTTGGGACTAGCAAAAGTAATCACATCAACTGTTCCACTTTGCAAGGCTAATTCCGCAGAGGGAGGAATGCTATTAGGACAGCAAGATTCATATGCTGGTACTTGTACTACTTCTGCACCTTTAGCCGTAAATTCCTTCATTAAAAGTTCTCTTCCGCCGCTTTCCACTGTGGGAAATAAAATCTTTTGATTTGTTAATTCTTCAGGGAAGTTTTCTACTAACGAATCGGCGACAAAATTAGGCGGAATAAAATCAGCTTGCAAACAGCGTCCTTTCAAATTTTGAGCAGTTTTTTCGCCAACAACGGCAATTTTAATTCCCGTCATACTGCGAACATCTTTACCCTGTGCCATTAATCTTTCAAAGAAGTAATCTACACCGTTACTCGAGGTGAGAATTAACCAGTTGAAATTAGATAAACGAGCGATCGCATTATCTAAAGCTTCCCAACTAGAAGGGGGACCTATTTCCAAAGCAGGCATTTCCACGACGTGTGCGCCTGCTGCTAACAGAAGTTCGGTAAATTTACTCGACTGCCCAACTGAGCGTGTCACCAGAATTGTTTTACCACTCAAAGGTAAATGAGAAGTGGTAGAGACGACACAAGTTGAAGAGGAGGGGAGTTTGCTTGCCATAGCTTCGGTTTTGGGAGATGTGCATTCTGGAGAATCGTCTAAGTCTATATTCTCAGGTTGTAAGTATCTGCGTAACCCCACAACAAAGCCAATCACAACAATTGCTGGTGACAGTGACACACCTGCTACTTCCTCTAGGATAGTTAAGAGTGTGCCTGTCCAGATTTGTTGTTGTGGAGTACCTGCCCAACGAATGATGGCAATGGGTGTAGAATGCGATCGCCCGTGTCGTAGTAGCTGATGTATAACCTCAGCTAAATTTTGCCCTGCCATCATTACTACCAGTGTCTCTAACCGTGATAGCGCATCCCAATCCAAAGCATCTGGATCGTGTGCAGTAAACACGGCAAAACACCGACTCATGACTGGATCTGTAAGGGGAATGCTTGCCAGCAAAGGTGCTGCTAAGGCGGAGGAAATCCCCGGTACAACTTCAAACTCACAACCTGCACCTTTTAGCGCCTCTATTTCAGTAGTACAGCGACCAAAAATAAACGGATCGCCAGATTTCAGGCGGATAACTTGTTTTCCCTGCCGACAGTGCTTAACCAGTAACTTGTTAATCTCAGCTTGCGGCGTGCTGGGTTTGCCACCACGTTTGCCCACATCCAACTTGAGACAATTAGATGGCACCAACTGCAACAACTCAGCATCCACCAGGGCATCGTAAACCAAGACTTGAGCGATCGCCAAGAGATTATAAGCTCTCACCGTTAGGTATCTTATGTCCCCCGGTCCCGCACCTACAAGGTAGACTTTGCCCCTTTGTTCAGTCATTAGTCATTAGTCATTAGTCATTGGTCATTTGTCATTTGTTAGTTGTTTGTTCAACTGCTAACGTTTTACATTATCCTGCCGTTAAATTAAAAATACTTATTATTCTCAAGTAAAATAATTTCGTATTTTTAGGAATTACTTTCAGAATACCGAAAAATCAGCCCCAAGAGCGCAACAATAATCAGCATATATAAGTAATTTTAATTTTGTCTAGGAGTAATTATTCTCTTTATAAAACTTATCAATACTGTGAAGTTATGTATATTTTATGCAAGTATTTCTCAATTAAACGATGTTTTACTTGGGTTTGAGCGCTTGACTAAAATTAGCCATTTTTGATATTCTAAATTTTATAAATATAATGGGTTATTTTTGTAACTTTTATAGGTTAGTTAGTTAACATTAGGACAACATTGTACAAAATCGTAACGAATTAAACTCAGAAAAACTCTGCGTTCCTCCCTTCGGGTTCGCCAGTCCCCCAACGCCGCTGTCGCGGCAAGCTTCGCTAACGTGACGGAGACCGCCAAGACGGGGGCTGGTCTCACCGCGCTTCCTTTGCGCTCCTCTGCGTTTAAAAACGTTAAAATTTTACGCAAAACTGTACTTATATATTGCCGAGAAATCAAGATTTTTTTGCATCCGAATCAAATTGTTGTAATAGGCGTTGAATTTGTTCAGCTTTTTCGGTTTGGCGCTGTGCTTGGAATAAAACTTTAGCTTTTTGTAGAGTTGAAATAGCTTCTGGTTGATTATCTAGCTGGATTAAAGCTTGAGCCAAGCGTAAATAAGCATCAACTTTTTTAGGAGCGCGGCGAATTACTTCTTGAAATTCGGAAATAGCTTCCTCAATTTTACCTTGCTTCATGAGCGTATCACCTAAAAGCAAGTGAACCACATCATTAGTAGAGTTGATGGAAATTACTTGGCGAAAAGCAGCTTCTGCGCCTTGGTAATCTTTTTGTTGAAAAAGATTAATTCCTGTTTGGAAATAGTTAGATGTAATTAAGGTTTTCCAAGAGAAATAGCCCAAGAGGGCAATACTAGAGATAACTGTAATAATGGCGAAGATAGAATTTGGTTGTAAAGATTCTAGCATTGTCAAAAGCAAATTTATAATTAAAAACTAAGCCACAATAACACTTCCCAATGACCAATGACCAATGACCAATGACCAATGACCAATGACCAATGACCAAT
>JBHYDF010000379.1:0-2945 GCA_051861145.1 Nostocaceae cyanobacterium | reverse complement strand
GATGCATCCTTATCGGAACGAAAAGTTTTGGGCGCAGTCTGAACAAAAAACGCAACCGACAAACAGGTATTCCTGATGTTGAGTTTAATCGGCTAAAACAGGCAGATATGTCATTTGGTGACTGTACTGTAATGCGTCAGGAGATGCTCATCTGGCCTTACCCAGACTGCTTACGGCATATACGAATTTAAGAGTGCGAACATAGAAACGGTAACATTACCAGAGATTGTAAATATTGGTACTTTTAAACTACTTACGCTTTTTACTTTTCTTGTGACTTTTTTTCTTATTTTGACTCGGTTTACTCGCACTCTTGGCAAACCCACGCGGCTTGCTTGCAAGTCCAAGCCGGTAATAGTCCGATATTTCCTGAATAGAAAAGCTGCGGATTGGAACTTCTGAGCGGTTTTTCAACCCCAACGACACCTGTACCTCATCCCTTGGGAAAAACCTGTCCAAAATTGCCCAGCCTTGGTCACGAGGCGGTGTTTTACCGCTGAAAAAATTGTTTTTCAGCGGTAAAACCGCCTCGTGACCCCCCTCGCACTCATGCTGTCCTACTTAATTAATTGATAAAGGCTGGGCAATTTTGGATAACTTTATGAAAGCCCAATCTCCCACCAGAAACGGCATAACTCGATTGGCAGCAAACGCACGCTCTATCACAGGTGCAGACTCAACCGCGTTTAAATCAATCAGTTCGCCAATTAAACAGGCGTTCATATCTGGGTGATTCTCTGTAAAACGTTCGAGTTGCTGCGTTAAAATAGTCACACACTGGTCGCGCAATTCTGGATGATTCTGAGCAATTCGGGTCAGTGCGGTTGCCGCAGGAATGCGCTCAAAGGGTTCGTGGGATGAATCAGCGATATATGCTTGAAGTGCGGGAATTGCAGCAAGTCCTATCATCCCAAAGGTATTGGCTAATTCGCCCTCCATCCAATCGTCATCGAGTTCGTGAAACAGATTAACCAACGGTTGGATTGCCTCGGATGCACGCAGTCTCCCCAGCACACGCACGGCATGAACTGGTGCCCAAACCTCCAAGCTATCGGGAGAAGCAGAATTTAGCTCCATGTCAGTCGCCATGCGGATTAGGTCGCCAATATGGTCTGTACTAAAACCTAGTTCCTCAACATAATTGGGTACTTCTTTCATTTGGCTGATATCACCGTAGGTCAGCAATTTATCGACCACAGATGGGTTAATAGATGCATCCATGCTCAATATCTCCTCCTGTAAAGTCGTAATCATTATCTGATGCACTACTAAGAAGTTAGTCAATGCCGTAACAAACCTTTTAATGGGGAAATTGTGTCATGCATATCCAGCACAGCAATCTTCCTATCATTTGTGATGCTGATGATATAGGCAAACTGAAAACTATTGCTGAAGCTTTCAACCACCTCAAGCCGATTTTTTTGTATAAGTAATTCACCTGGTTATACTTTCAGATCATCTCTAAAAATGCGTGGAAGTTGACGAAATCATTCGGGTTTGGGCCTGAAGTTTTTGGGACTTTCCATTATGACCAAAGGGCGATCGCTCTTTGTGGTCCACCCAGAACAAAAGTTCACACAAAGGCAGATTACAAGATGATTTTGGCGGATTGTATTTCCACAGACAAATGAAGGACGCTTAAGGCTTTTGGAAAACTTTAGAGTGCGAATCGCTGAATGTCAATCAAATAGCACTCTGGAGGTGCGCTTGGGCTGCTTGTTAGTCGTGCTGGTGTTTGTTAAAAAGAGTGTCAATCAACGATATTCGGCTTGGGTTAAGGGTATTTAGCGGCGACTGATATCCGTCGAGTGAAGAGGCAATCGGTAGTAAGAGCGATTTCCCTCTGGTCAATCTTGGTAAATGAATTTTGAGATTGTTAGGCAAGGCTATTCAATCGCTAAAAAACGGTTCATACTTACTTGTGATTTTACAACCAATACCACGCCTAACATCAGCTGATCACTATTTGGGTATCCACGTACACCAGCCTTGAGGTTTTGTGTGCTTGGCGATCGACTGTTAAACCCTTCGGTTGAAACTGATAACTGATAACTGATAACTGTTAAGCGATCGCCCATCCCTAGATGTGGGGGTGATGTTGGGTGCGATAAGCGAAGCGATTACGCCTGAAGGCGTATCGCTTCTTCAAAGGAGTAGGGGCAAGTTCTATGATTTATCATCAAGAATATCCATGGACACAGTTTTGGTAGAGTTCGTTAACCTAGATTCACGTTTTCGAGCGTGCCATTCTTCTGAGCCATAGCGTTAAATATGATGAAAAAAGGGCGCATATCTATGCGCCCTCTGAGGAGATAAAATGGAGCAATTAAGAGAATTTTAGGCGTAAATTGCCAAGCCAGCCGCCGGAACCGTAATTTTCACAGATTTACCATTCCTTGCTTCAATTTTCACCTTCTGACCTTCTTTTTGTTTATCGGTGGAGTAAATGCAAGTGAGGAAATCACCTTCATTGTGTAATTCGTTATCAATAGTTACCCAAGCTTCACGAGGTTGGTAATAGTCGGTATTGATAGCCACAACTATTTCTTGGTCGCTGAGAATTCGAGACCAAGGTACAACAGAACGAATTTCTTCGCCAAGTATCTGCGGTAAACCAAAGTTTACACCATCACCAGAAATTGGGCGGAGATATTGACGACCTCGACTTAAAGCTTTTTTCGCTGTTCTAATTTTCAGAATTTTTGAGATTTCTTGATAGACGTAATTTTCTTCATTAAAGAAGTGAACGCCTCTTGTACCAAATGCGCCGAATTCACCACCGAACATGGCTTCGCGCAAATAGCGATCGCTATTTCCATGACCATCAAAGGCTTGTTCTGTACCAGAATAAATACAAGGGATTCCCAGCGTTAAAGCATTAAGTGCTAAGGCATTCAATACTACTTTTGATGCGTCTTTATCTGCACAAAATCTAGCTTTGTTTT
>JBHYDF010000378.1:0-3051 GCA_051861145.1 Nostocaceae cyanobacterium | reverse complement strand
AGTTAATAGTTAATAGTTAATAGTTAATAGTTAATAGTTAATAGTTAATAGTTAAAAACCAATGACTAATGACTAATGACTAATGACTATTGACTAATGACTAATGACTAATGACTAATGACTAATGACAACCTTGCACACAAATGACACGTATAAATTGTTCCCTAAAAACTGTGAGGTAGGAAAAATAAATGAAAAAGCTCATTCCATTGTTAATAAGCAGTGTTCTGGTTGTTGGCGCGGCTGGTTGTGAAACACCACCCTCAAGAACTAGTACAGAAGCTCCTAGCAATGTTAATGAAAGCCCCACCGCACCAACGCAAGAAACGGCTCAAGAAAACCAAGAAGACGCTACCAGCGACACTCGTAAAGACCAGATTGAATCTGATATTCGGGCGCGGGAGCAACGTAACAATGCTACCGGCGGTGATGCAGACAGAGCTGATGCGGATCTAGAAAGTCAGGTTCGCGGTAAATTAGAGGCAAATTTACCAGCTAGTCAGTTAACTGTTGAATCGGAAGAAGGCGTTGTCACCGTGGCTGGAACAGTTCCTACTCAGGAGCAACTAAATAAAATTCCCACTTTGTCAAAAGAGATAAAAGGTGTTAAAGATGTAAAGGTGGATGCTAAGGTTGCTCCAGCAACGCCAGCACCAGAGAATACGGCTGCACCAGGCAATAATTAATAGACATCTCCGATAATTAACTATGCGTCAGCCAGAATCCTTGTAGAGACGCGAAATTTGAGCCAGTGCGTTGCGGGGGTTCCCCCCGTTGTAGCACCTGGCGTCGCGTCTCTACATTCTTTTTCACCAGATGTCTAATATCCTTTGGAAGGTAATGGCTAATTGCTTGTTCTTTAGGGCTAATGCAATTAGCCATTTGCTTTTATTTTCGTAGGGATTAAAGTCGCGGATCTACAGGTTCGCTCTCTAACGCCAGAATACCGAAAACACATTCATGCACGCGGCGCAAAGGCGCATAAGCAGCAAAACGCTCTAACGCCTCAATACCTAAAGCAAACTCCCGCATTGCCAAGGAACGCTTCAGTGATAACCCCCTTTGACGCAGGCGTTGCAAATTCTCAGTTGTTGTGTATTCTAAACCGTAGATAATCCGCAGATATTCCCGTCCACGACATTTCACCGCCGGTTGGATAATTCCCCGACTACTTTTGACAATGAATTGCATCGGTTTAACTACCATCCCTTCACCCCCCGCCGCAGTCAGTTCTTCCCACCAACGCCTCCCTTCTGCTTGACTATTAGAGTCTGTCAAATCTATTACTTTGTATGCCGTTGATAGTAGTAGTTCTGGGTCATGCAGAGCGATTTGTGCTGATTCCTCTATATGCCAATAATGGTCTTTGTCGGTATGGACGGCTTTCTCTGTGGCGAGAATGTGAAAAGGCGCAAGTTTTAAGTCAGAAATATTACTAACATTCCAGCAGTAGCGACGGTAAGCACTGACGTACTGCTTTGCCATTTTCTCTCGTTGTTGATAATTACTGAGTTGGGTATTGACATCAACACCGCGATCGCTAGCTTTCTCCAGCAATGTCACAGCATCACTCAGAGCAAGGCGCGACGCTACCCCAACGGCTGCGTATTGTTGTCGTAATAGCCCTTGAGCCTTGACTGACCAAGGCATAAGTTCGCAGTCCAGACAAACCCAATCAGTATTAAATTTTTCCCAAAAGCCACCCTTAGAAAGAGCGGCATTTAACCGCGCTAAAAGTTCCGTCTCTAGGGTTGGGTTATCAAAAAAGCGCCTTCCAGTACGGGTGTAGCAAATACCGATACCTTCATCAACAACACCAAAGCGTTTTCTTGCTGCTGCTTCATCACGACAAACTATTACCACTGCCCGCGAACCCATGTGTTTTTCTTCGCAAAGGACTTCCGTAATTCCCTGGTTACGGTAGTAATCGAAAGCTTGTTGAGGGTGTTCTAGATATCCCGGTTCTGAGGATGTTTCCACTGGGGACATAGTAGAGGGAAGATAAATAAGCCATTTGGGGTTAGCAGCAAAACGGCTCATCACTTCCAAGGCTGCGATCGCATTTTCTTCCCGAATTATAATATTCGATACCAGCTTGGTAGATACAATCCGCTTACCCAGTACGTCATCAATATTCAGTACATCATCATATTCCTGCTGTATACTCTTCTCTACGACCGACGCACCAGGTTGCGTCTCTACAACCCCCACTCCCCATTCCCTCCCCAGATTAAAACCTGGGGCTATCCCCACTCCCTTAATTCTCTTCACAGGTTCGCAGTAAGTACGGACAGCAGGAACGCTCACAAGTTCTTTTTCTGGATAGCGTAGGGCAGTAAGTTTACCTCCAAACACACAACCCGTATCTATATCAATAGTGTTATTTAACCATTCAGCCTCTGGTACAGGAGTGTGACCATAGACGACCATCGCCTCACCTCGGTACTCAGCCGCCCAATTATTACGAATAGGTAAACCAAACTCGTCAATTTCACCAGTGGTCTCGCCATACAAGGCAAACTCCCGTACCTGACCCGACCCCCGTCCCTGAAACTCCTGCTTCATTCCGGCGTGTGCCACAACCAACTTACCATCATCAAGGACGTAGTGACTCACTAAAGAATCAAGAAATACCTTCAGTTCTTTAGTGAAGGTTTCGCGTACCTCCTCCGGTAAAGCTTCAATCTCTGCTAAGGTTTGCTCTAAGCCATGATTCACCTTAACATTTTTACCTCGGAGTTTACGCAGTAGTTTGTTCTCATGATTACCAGGGACGCAAAGAGCAGAACCCGCCACCACCATATTTCGCACTAGCTTAACAGTATCAAGGATACGTGGCCCTCTGTCTACTAAATCACCAAGAAAAACAGCTTTGCGTCCTTCGGGGTGGTAGTAGGTGGGAGCATCCCATAGGGAGGGAGTGGGCATTGGGCATTGGGCATTGGGCATTGGGAATTGGGCATTGGGAATTGGGAATTGGGCATTGATTTTCTTATCATTGCCCGATGCCCCTTGCCCATTGCCCGATGCCCCTTGCCCATTGCCCGATGC
>JBHYDF010000377.1:0-3169 GCA_051861145.1 Nostocaceae cyanobacterium | reverse complement strand
TCACCCTATCAAGCATTATTCACCATGTCTTTTAATTAAGGTGCGTTTGCCCTGGGGTAAATCCACCTTCTAGTACTGCACCTAACAAGTTAGCGTTTTTGCGTTTGATTGAAGTTGAATTAGTAGATCCACCAATGCCAATTGAATTCAAAGAGAAGCTTTCATCAGGCTGGTTTAATACTTTACCCACATTGGCTAGACTACCAAAGATAAATGTTTTAGCATCCCGATTAAAAATTTCTCCACCTTTATTACCGTACCGAGATGCGATTAGGGGATTACCATCTTTTGCAGTAATGGCGATCGCGCTCTGAGGTAGAATATACTCTCGACCATCAACCACCAAGCGTGTCGCTTGTACAGTACTTGCACCCGAAGAATGAACATTTTGCACGCTACCAACAATTTCGCTACCAGTTGGAATTACTTCGTATCCCTTATCGTCAACAATGGGTTGGGTTAAACGCACTACAAAGACAAAGTTGTTTTCTGTTCTCCCTTGTTCAACTGTTTTATCAGATAGAGAATTAGCCCAAACCATTGGAGACATTGTTTTTCCAAGTGCAACCATTCCTACTCTTAATTGTCGTATAGGAATACCTTTCAAGATGTTTTGCTCTAAAGTTGGATCTGGCTGAATATCTTGCTCTTGTTTAGCAACGTTATTATTAGCAATATCTTGCTCAAATACTAATTGTGTTGCTTTTGGAGCAACAGCAACTTCAGAAGTATTGTTCGTATTAGTAGTTGGTTGAGAAATCTTACCTACTTGGCGTATAGGTGACTTGTTATTATTCTGGGGAACTGGTGTATTAGTTGCTTTGGATAAATCTTTATTATTTTGAGAGTGAGCGACACTACCATAACTACCGACGCGATTTATCTGTTCCCATTGCTTGATTGGATCAGTTGATTCAACTTGTTTAATTCGTTCAACAGGCGTTCTAGACCCAACATTATTATTAACAAAATTACGCTCTGGTAAATTAAGCTGGTGCTGTCTAGGTCTAGGGTAATATCTAGGAGGCTCTATTGAAGTGGGTGGAGTAGGTTTTGGAGTCCCAGTATTAGGTTTGATGTTTGAATTTGGACTTTCTTTTTTACTTGTTCTTGAGCGATCATCACTTGCAATTCGGCGATCGCGTGCAACTCTTGCAGCTTTAATTCTGTCTGCTTGTTCACCGAGAGCAAGTTCTGCCTTGTATTTCCCGGTTTGTGTAACACCAGGTTGTTCTTTTTCTACTGCAATCATTGAAGGTGTTGGTGTAGTTTTCGCCATGTCGGGCGCAGTTCTACTAGGTGCAGTCATTATTTTGTTGAGAGATAATGCCGCAATTACGAAAACCACTCCAAAACCCAAACCGACCGTGCCGAACTTTGCGAAAGGATTACTTGCTAAAGTAGGTTGGGTCTTGCCAGTATGAGGGTCATCAAATAACTCGGAAGTAGCAACAACATTTTTGTTAATATCTTTGGAATTATTTTCTGTTGGTTGCTCTTGCTCTTGTTTTACTTCGACTTCATTTACTTTGACAGTTGCGGTATTATTGTCAGAGACATCCAATAAATTGGCGAACGCTTCTTCATTCCATTCTCCTTCATTGCGTTGCTCATTCATCACAAATTTTCCTCTCTTATATCCCTCAAAGCGTAAATTTCTAAACCAGCGCTTCGCACTCCATAAATCACCGCTGCCAATCCCGTTACTTGAACTGGTGGCGTGGGTGCTTCAACTGCCTGAACAAAAATTTCTTTATTGAATGGGATGACTTCTCCTAAGTTATCCCCCTGGTCTAATATAGTTAAATTAGCAATCATTTTGACTTTCCACTTACCATCAGCAATCTTTACTGGAGGTTGAATGTCTAAGGGTGTTAACACCACGCTCGTTGTTCCCTTAAACACACCTTGGGGAGTTATATCAGCAAGTAATTTTAAAAATTCTTTTCTAAAGTCTGATGACAAGGCATAAGAAGCTTGCCATGCGCCTGTTGTAACTTTGCCCCGACCACCAACAACATTGACATCAATACCAGGGTCTGCCTTGGGTTTGCTTGCTTCTTCTGGTGTGGTTGCGCTTAAGTTACCAGAGGCATTCATCAATAAAGTTATTGTGTCAAAAACGAAGCGCGTTATAACTTGTGGGGTGCGCTCTCGACTTCCTAAAGGAATTGTTTTTATTGATTTACCATCTTCTAATTGTACTAACGAAGGAGGTTCTTTTTTACTCAAATTAGAGTATGAACCATACAGTAAAATCAGCATAAAAAAACTGAGGAGATGCAATCCGAAAGTGCCAACAGCAAATAACGCTAAAGTGTCTCCGGCTTGATTTTTTTTCTCCTGACGATTGAGAAATTTGAGTCGTTTTTTTACAGCGCTCTCATTATTGTCATTATGGTAGTCAAGTGTCATTATGATTCTTCAGTAGTATGCTAAGTTAAAGTGCAAAAATAGGGAATAGGGAACTCTTAACGGGGAACAGAGAATGAGTTAAGAGGTTTTCAAATGTCAGGAATTAATGATTTTAAAGACTTAATAATTTGGCAAAAAGGCATGGATATAGCCGAAAAGTGTTATTTTTTGACTAAATCCTTTCCTAAAGATGAGTTGTATGGAATGGTACAACAAATCAGAAGATCTGCGGCATCTATTCCAGCTAATATAGCAGAAGGTTATGGAAGAAGATCAACGGCTGAGTACATCAGATTTCTTAATATTGCCCAAGGCTCAATTAACGAGTTAGAAACCCATATTCTTTTATCTCAGAGGGTAGGACTATGTAGCCAAACAGATATAGGATCAATTCTTTCTTTAATTCGAGCTATGGAGTCGCATGATTATTGCTCTTATTAAAAAGCTAGAACAATGACTTCTGTCCCCTGTTCCCTGTTCCCCGTTAAGAGTTCCCTTTTACGCTATCTTGGCTTTTTAATCAATTGAGTGACAACAGAAGAAATTCCTAAACTTGTCACACTGGAAAAGCTATTTAAAATAGCCATACCTCCACCAGCAGCTAAAACAACAGATAGAACAGGTGCAAGAATTCCGATAGCAAAAGCAAAAACCATGTAATCAGCATTCTTGTCGGCTGCTAACATAATTGTGGCAACCAAACCAGAAATAATATTAAAACAAAGTTTTATCATTCCGACAGAAAAGAAACCAG
>JBHYDF010000376.1:0-3183 GCA_051861145.1 Nostocaceae cyanobacterium | reverse complement strand
CTAACTCCTAACTCCTAACTCCTAACTCCTAACTCCTAACTCTTAACTCCTAACTTCAGTATTTGAGTTGCGATCGCTAAGCTTTCTTCAAACAAAGCTTCATGGCCCCAACGTTGTACCTGCTGACTCATCAAAGCTTCTGCTTTTTGTTCTGAGAGTGAATTTACTTGTTGAAATAGACCACCCGACTGGGCACCACCTTGGGTTTCCATCCGCATACAACCACCGGTTTCTGAGCAGATAAGCGTACCACAATTGGCTTGCGGATTAGTCGAACTCAGGCGCAGGCCAATTAAATCACCTGGAACTTCACCCACATCAGCAACTGGAACCCCAGCTAACTCAGCTTCTACTTGCCGTTGGTCATTGGTTACAAAGTTAACCCGTATGATGTCGTAATCTCCGCTTTCTTTTTGATAAGAAACCAGACGCCACTGCAAGCGACTTGCTAACCAACCTAAAAACAGCAACGGTTGTGCAGGGTTGCCTTTTTCGTAATCAATATTTACTCTATCAATTTCAGTCAGACCGGCGCGACGCTGCGGAGGATCATAAGCTTCTGCGGTCAACTCTTGCCATGCAGAGAGGCGACGCCAGTTTAGGTCAGCCAAAGGTATACCACTTTCTATCAATGCTTGCAGGCTGAGTAAATCCGTTTCTGGCTCGTTAAAGTTGCAAGAGTCTACGATCACATTATTACAAACCGCAGACAGTCGCTTAAACAAGCTATTATTAGGATCTGGCGTTGCCTTCCACCAGAGAAACTTAGGCAAGCCACCAATCGTTAACGCTGGCACCATACCACCTATCCTTTCCAAGGCAGCAGCGGTTCCAGTTAGAGTGATGTATTCGCAGCAGATGAGAGTACTTGAAGCTCCCTTTTGAATAGGACAATAGGCGGAGACTTGTGCTTTTACACCTTCGTCTTCTCCAGCTAATGGCAACAAAGCAATAATACGACAGGGGTTGCGCAGAGCAATTTCATCCGCAATTCTGGGACTTCTTGCGTCTGAACTATAAGATGCAGATGCAGCAGCACCGTTACCCGTAGTTTCCCCGCTACTGTGGCGTTTGGCGAGTTCTTCCCGTAATAAAATTACGGTTTCATTGGTAGCTGTTCCCGTCTCTGCTAGTCCATACTTTTTCTGCACTTCTCGCAGCGCTGCTTTCGTTTGCGGTCCGAGAATACCATCAATCGGGCCGGTGTAAAATCCTAAAGCAGCCAACAATTGCTGAGTTTCTTCTGGTTCGTAAACTACCAAGGTAAATGTTGCTGCGCGTGTCGCCGCAGGAAGTGCGCCATCATCGCCAGCAATGCCGTAACTTTGCCAAATTTGATTCAGTTCCGCTTCAATATCTGTAAGCGAAACATCCTTTGGCGCTTGAAGAGAAAAAATCGTAGAAGCTTGAGAAGTCATAAGAATATTTTGGATTTTGTCATTTGTCATTTGTCATTTGTCATTTGTCATTTGTCATTTGTCATTTGTCATTTGTGTTTTTACTAATGACTAATGACTAATGACCAATGACTAATGACTATTTTCTAGAGTCTGCGCCAACGGCGACCATCTCGGTTAATCAATAATTCGGCTTCCACGGGTTCCCAGGTACCAGCTTCATACTGAGGAATTGTCGCTGGATCTGTCGGTGCATCCCAAACGGAAAGAATTGGTGTTACTACCTGCCAAGCTGCTTCCACTTCGTCTCCTCGTGTGAACAAAGTCTGATCGCCCATCATGCAATCTAAAAATAAGCGATCATACGCTTCGGTAGCGGTTTCGATCCCAAAAGAACCATAACTAAAGTCCATATCAACGGAACGGGTGCGGAATTCTGCACCAGGCATCTTCACTTCAAAGCGCAGGGAAATTCCCTCATTTGGCTGAATCCGCATCGCCAAAATGTTGGCGTTCATTTGTTGGGCGGCGGATTGAAACATCCGAGAAGGAACTTCACGGAAGTGGATGGAAATTTCACTGACTTTTTTCGGCATTCGCTTACCTGTACGCAGGTAGAAGGGAACCCCTTGCCAGCGCCAGTTATCCACGAGAAACTTCACCGCTACATAGGTGGGTGTTGTAGACTCAGGATTAACTCCAGGTTCTTCTCTATACCCCGGTACAGGTTTGCCTTTCATCCAGCCAGCGCTATATTGACCGCGCACCGCACTCAAATCCAGATTGTAGAGATCCGCTAAGCGTGTAGCCTGGAGTGCTTTAACTTTTTCCGTACGGATACTGTCAGCATCCATGGCGTTGGGCGCTTCCATCGCAGTCAAGCAGAAAAGTTGCATCAGGTGGTTTTGCAACATATCCCGTAGCGCACCGGAGCTTTCATAGTATCCGGCTCGGTCTTCCACTCCCACGGTTTCTGCTACGGTAATCTGAACGTGGTCAACAAACCGGCGATTCCATAACGGTTCAAAAATCGCATTGGCAAAGCGGAATACCAACAAATTCTGAACCGTCTCTTTACCCAAGTAGTGGTCAATGCGGTAGACCTGTTGTTCTTTACAATATTTTTGTACAACTAAGTTTAAGCTCTTAGCTGAAGCCAAGTCCCGACCAAAGGGTTTTTCAATCACCAAGCGATGCTTGTAAGGGTCATCAAGCATCCCTGCTGTACCTAGCTGCTTAATTGCCTCAGCAAAGAAGTTTGGAGAAACCGATAGGTAAAACATCCGGTTCCCCCGCGTTCCCCGTTTCTCGTCTAATTCCTTTAAAAGAGTCTTGAGTTTCTGGTAAGTTTCGGGGTTATCCATATTACCAGAACTGTAGAATAGACCTTGAGAAAAGTCTTGCCAGATTTCCTCCGGGCCAACACTGCCGTAAACCTCTTCCATACCCTTCCGCATCTGTTCGCGGAAATATTCATGGCTCCAGTCTCGACGTGCTACACCGACAATGGTAGTTTCTGGGGGAATGCGCCGTTCCCGTCGCAATTTGTAAAGCGATGGCACTAATTTGCGCCAAGTTAGGTCTCCGGAAGCTCCAAAGATAATTATGATTTGGGGTTCGGGCATCCCTTGCTGTTGCAGACCAACCCGCAGGGGATTTTCTAGCAGACTGACCATAAATAATTTACAAATGAATTGTTGGTTGTTGGTTGTTGGTGGTTAGTGGTTAATAGTTCATGGTTCATGGTTCATGGTTCATGGTTCATGGTTCATGGTTCATGGTTCAT
>JBHYDF010000375.1:0-3221 GCA_051861145.1 Nostocaceae cyanobacterium | reverse complement strand
AGGGCGATGGAACTTATTCTAGCTGCATCCTAGCTCTTTTGTCGCCCCGTCAGATCAATATAAAAAGCTCCCGCAACATCATGGTAGGATAATGGTGGTACGGCAAAAGATAAGTTATCTAGAAGCACAACCAACTTTTTATAGCAATAATCTATAATTGCTAATTTTTACTAGAGTGTTCGTTGGCAAAAGTTCCAATGACACGCTGAGAACGCCAGCTTTTCTGGTAACGCTATTTTTTAGCGCAAAGTTTCCCCAACTAAATCAAAGATTATAGTTGGGGTGCGTTCAATCAACACAGACAATGAAAGATTCAGAACAAACAAAAAACTGGTTTCGCGAGTTATTTCGTGAAATAGTAGATACCTACACTATTGAACAAAGAAAAGCTTGGTATAGCCAAGTTGCAGATGCTTATAACAGGACAAGACCGCGCTATCCTCAAGAAGTAATTAGTCGTGCTGTTGAGTTAGCTCAACTTTCCTCGGACGCAATCATTCTTGAAGTGGGTTGCGGTCCTGGAACTGCAACTACAGCTTTTGCTGAGTTAGGCTTTTCGATGGTTTGTCTTGAGCCAAGCGAGGAAGCTTGTCAACTAGCGCACCAGAACTGTGCGCAGTATCCAAATGTAGAGATTAAGAATACCACTTTTGAAGAATGGGAGTTAGAGGCTAAAAAATTCAATGCTGTTTTAGCAGCGACTTCTTTTCATTGGGTTTCAGCTGAGATTGGGTATGCAAAAGCTGCTAATGCATTAAAAGATAATGGTTTTCTAATTTTGCTGTGGAATACTCCCCCTCAACCGAACTATGAAGTTTACCAAGTTTTGCATGAAGTCTATCAAACCTATGCTCCGTCTCTTGCAAGATATGAAGATAGAGGAATTCACGAAGAGAACCTCAGAATGTTTGGACAGGCTGTTATTGACTCCGGTCTATTCAAGGACTTAGTATCCCAACAGTTGGTGTGTGAAGTCACTTATAGCATCGATGATTATCTTACGCTTTTGAGTACTTTATCGCCATATATAAAGCTAGAGCAACAGAAGCGGGATGCTTTGTTTGCTGGTTTGAAGCAAGCGCTAGAGAGTAACTGCGGAAAGAGTATGCAACTTTCATATCTCTCAGCTTTTCACATCGCCCAAAAAATATAGTTTATCTTTGCGACAAGAAGCGATCGCCCATATCCTTCACACTTCTTCATCTATCTGCGGCTTTATCATCAATAGTCGTGCTAAATTTTGGCGTAACCTGTTATTTGGGTGTACTTCAACAGCTAAACATTTTTTGGCTCTTTTGAAAGAAGTTTAGAAAAGGTTATGATTCATGGCATATTCCTGGTTTAAAGCTTTTCATATTGTTGGCGTTGTCGTTTGGTTTGCTGGATTATTTTACCTAGCGCGTCTGTTTATCTATCATGTTGAAGCTAACCAAGAACCAGAACCAGCACGCACGATACTGAAAAAGCAGTATGAAATTATGGAAAAGCGCCTTTACAGCATCATCACCACGCCAGGGATGTTGGTGACTGTTGCAATGGCGATCGGTTTGCTGGTGGTAGAACCAGAATTTTTAAAACAAACATGGTTACATTTCAAACTAGGGTTTGTTGTCTTGTTGCTGGGTTATCATCACTACTGCAAACGTTTGATGAGGCAATTAGAACAAGATACCTGTAAGTGGACTAGTCAGCAGTTGCGTGCTTTTAATGAAGCTCCAACTGTGATATTAGTAATTGTTGTCATGTTGGTGGTATTCAAAAATAACCTACCTACAGACCTTACTGCTTGGGTAATTTTCGGCATGATAATTACTATGGCTGCGACTATTCAGCTTTACGCCAGAAAACGCAGGCTGGATAAAGAAAAGGAAATGGCACAAGTAACACAGGTTCCACAAGAACAAGCTTAGTGAAGAGTTAGGAGGCGCGGAGTTAGGAGTTATACCATTTCACACAAACTCTGATACAAATACAGATGGTGTAGAGACGCGAAATTTCGCGTCTCTACAAGATTTATATGTATCGCGATTAATGTGAAATGGTATAAGCCGGGTTCTTTGCGTAAGTCCTACAATTTTAATTTTTAGGGTGCGTTACAGTGCGTTAACGCACCTTTAATTATCAGCAAGATGAAATGGAGGTAAAGAATGCAAGAAAATTCATTATTTACCAATCGAGTTGCTGTTCTGGCGACAATGCATCAAAAAGAGAGGGCGATCGCTCCTATTTTAGAAGAAGATTTAGGAATTAAAGTTATTGTACCGCCGGATTTTAATACAGATGTTTTTGGTACATTTACTAGAGAAGTTAAACGCCCAGGAAATCAAATAGAAGCCGCAAGATTGAAAGCAGAAAAAGTATTAGAATTAACGGGTGAAACTTTAGCGATCGCCAGCGAAGGAAGTTTTATTCCTCACCCCAGTATACCTTTTATTTCCAGCAATAGAGAGATTGTAATTATATTAGATAAAAAACATAACTTAGAAATTATTGGAGAAGAATTTTCTCCGCAAACAAACCATAATCATTTTGTTATCGAGAATATTGAACAGGCTTTTCATTTTGCTAAAAAAGTTGGTTTTCCTGAGCATGGTTTAGTAGTGATGTTTGACGAATCACCAAAAGATAGCAGCGAAGTTATTAAAGGAATTACTACAGAAGAAAAACTGATAGAAGCTGTAAATTTTGTGTTGGAAAATTCACCCACAGGAAAAGCGCATATTGAAACAGATATGCGGGCAATGTTTAACCCTACACGGATGCAAAACATCGCCAAAGCCACCCGAAATTTAGTAAAAAAGATAAACAACCGTTGTCCAAATTGTTCTACACCTGGTTTTGATATTAATAGAATAATTAAGGGATTACCCTGTGGAATCTGCGGTATATCAACTCCCTTGACTCGTGCTGTTATTTATCAGTGTCAAAAATGTGGTTTTAGTCAAGAAAAATTATTTCCAAATGGAAATGAGTATGCTGATCCTGCACAGTGTATGTATTGTAATCCGTAAGTGGTTAATAGTTAATAGTTAATAGTTAATAGTTAATAGTTAATGGTTAATAGTTAATAGTTAATATAAGAGGATGTTTGGAAAGTCTCACATAACACATCGAGTTCTTGCGGATCCCCCCTAGCCCCCCTTAAAAAGGGGGGGAAACCTTCTCAAAGTCCCCCTTTTTAAGGGGGGAAACCTTCTCAAAGTCCCCCTTTTTAAGGGGGG
>JBHYDF010000374.1:0-3228 GCA_051861145.1 Nostocaceae cyanobacterium | reverse complement strand
TTTTGGCTTTGTCAAGGGGTTGAAGAAAGTTTTTTTGTTTTTCTTTTCCCTTGCTTTTGGGCTTGAATAATAGCCCAAACAGCGACTTTTTATCGCTGGTTCGCTCTCGCTTTCGGCGCTCTCGCCTTTGGCACTTGACTAATATAGCAGTTCTTTTCAGTTTTGCACTCTGTCGGTGAAAAAATTTTTTCGGCGCGATCGCACTACCTTGTCACTATCTTTTAGTGTGCAAATGGGAAATAGCCAAAGTCATATTGCTAGATTATGACTGTAAAAGCTCGTATGGCAAGCATTACAGGCTAAAAACAGAGTTGCGACTTGTACGCTTGAACAGAAATGTTGAGCGCAGTCCCTACCCAAACTTACGTTATGGGTAGGGTAAGCTACACAGATATAAAAAGTGAAGCAAATCATGGTTTGGATTGAAGATACAGCAATCCAAAATAGGTTGTGAACATATAGAAACCCGGTAACTTCTGCGAAACCGGGTTTCTGAAACTTTTTATCCTCACAACTCATATCGGATTGCTATATTCATGGTTTCATTACCAATTCATGTTTTCTTCGATGGTTTAGTTGTAACTCCTTTTTCATATTTCAAAGTGTACACACCATGAGCGTGCAATACCCTATGCCACAAACCCGCTTGCACTCCCGTGGAAAGCATTTTCCCAACATTCGTTTTTGCTGTCTTTAACTGTTCTGATGTTAATTGATCGCCGTACAAGTCGCGTACAATGGCGTCAATATGAAAATGCAGATCCGGTCGTTGGCGCATCAAAATTAAAATGGCGTTTTGTATAGAGTACTCTTGAAATTCTGGTAGTAAGGGTAAGGTTCCGGGTTTTCTGGGAATTGTTAGTTTAGGAATATCAGAGATGTCTGGTTCTTGTGGAGGAGGAGTCAAGTTCGGAGATTCGGGAGATTCTGGATTCAAGATAGAGGTAGATGACGATGTGCTTAATAGCGAATTTGTCTTATGATCTAGTTCTTGCCCAGTTTCCTGTCTCTGGTCGAATGTCTCTAAGTCATCGTTTTCGTTCAAGGGATGAAGTTTATCCTCTAAGAATGCCTGTGGATATGAATCAGGTAAACGCCTGTGGATGTGATTCATCTTGTCTTCTAGAACGTACCCTGATATTAGAGCTTCTAGGGCATCTATATGGTTATGGATAAAAGACAGACGACGCTCTAAATCAGCAGCTTCTAAAACGTAGCGATCGCGCTCTGCTTGGAGTAACCTAATAATCTCTGATATATCAGCCATAGCAATTTAGTTTTCTTTTAAAGGAACAAACAGGTGGAAAGCAAGGAAGTTTTTGTTAAGGCTCACGTTCGCGTGATTAGGCAAAGAGTTTATCGTTTTGTGTGTAAAGGATGCAATAAGGTGGTTGAACGCACTTGCTATCCTTCTAGACCATTATTCTGCGATAAATGCCGACCTTCAAAAACCCATTCATCACAAGCTCAGTTTACGTCAACACGCGGTAAATCAAAGGCTTCAAGAAAGTCAAGTAAAAAACAAAAAACTACTTAACTTCACAAAAAGCTTGATAGCTACTCGTTCTCGTTACCTAAGTATCTGACACCAAAGTGAACTGGCGTATCTCTAGCCGATTTGATGATGTCTGTCAAACTATTAAGGTGTCTGACAATATTCATGGCTAGATGGCGTTGGTACTTTAGATGCAGATAGCATCAATTATCATTCTAGAAAAGTAGCTACAAGCTTTGATTGGAAGTGAAGCAAGGTATGTAGAACTGTTTAATCTGTCTGTGCAGCTTATCCATGAATAATCCAGGTATAAAAAAACTGGAGAAAAGCAAGTACAGGGTGAGCATATTTCAAACACACAAAAGAGCAGAAAGGTGGTTGCCAAGGTTTATTGCCAATGACTACCTTTCTGCCATTTTAAGTAAAATAACCCATGAGTTTGTTAATTATGGCTCTAGTAAGTAGTTGTTACACTACTTAGTTGCGGTTTATGAATTGGTACAATGCAGTAATTACATTGTTCTCAAATTTCTATTGGCCTGGCAAGCTAACTTGGATGGGTAGAAAAACAAACCAAAAGAAAGAAGAAAAGAAGAGAAATAGAAAGTTTGATTCAGCCAGCTAGCACTTGCTGTGGTGAAGTACTGGTTCGTCAAAAAAACTGTTTACCCTGGCTTCAAAAGCGTTTCGAGAGTTACCCAGCAATCTCCCATCAATGTGTTTCGCATGGCTGTTTCATCGTTAAATTTCTGTTGCAGAAGCCGTCCCTCGTACACTAGTTCTACCTGACTCTGTTGAAATGGCCAGGGAGATATTGCTATCTGTTGATGGTTATGTTTTTCTTCTAACAAAGTTAATTTAAGTGTGGTTTCATGGTTTCTTGTCGGCACTTGAGAAATCTGCTGTTCACCATTCAATCCTTGACAAAAAATTATCGAAAGTGCGTCCCATGTCTCTACTAGTTTTCTGTTGCGTCCTATAATTTCTGGTGTCACGTACGGTGCGTAGTATTTGTCATTTTTTAAAATCGCAATTACCTGTTCTTGAAAGGCGTACTCTCGCTTTAAAAAAGCTTGAACAATTGGAGTGAAGGTTGGTGAGTTTTGCCAAGTTGTAAATCTTTCGTATAATCTGGTACCGTGTAGGGAGATTAGTAGCGCTACGTATCTACCCAGAGGTAGGGTAAACTGTCTTGCACCAGACCAAATATCTATATGTACTGGAGTGGAAAGTTCGGTAAAGTTATGGGGATAGCCTGTTTGCGGATTTAGTGTGGGTGCTTGTTCCCAAACAAGCCAACCTATATCATGTTGTTCTGCACCTAGACAAACTTGTTTTCTAGGAAAAAATTCACCAAAATTTTCATTACCCCAAGCTTGTGCTAACTGGCCTGAAAGCCAAGCGTGATTTGGTTGGGTGATGCAAATCAGTCCCTGTTTTGATAAGCGGTGTAGCATGAATTAAAAGCTGAACAGAATGATAGATTCTTTTTCTGGATTAACTGTTCAACAATCCTGAGTAGCTATGCAGCATATCTCGGATCGCAGTCTCACCGTCTCGGTTTGCTGTTTTCAGTCTAACTTAGAGCTTACAGGAGTGAGCGCAGTTTCTCTTTGCGCCCTGACTAAAGGTTATTCAAAGTCCAGCAGAGTTCTGCTTGGACTTTTAAGTTGGGCGCTACTAGTACTCTGTCACACAAACTTTGCCGGGTAGCCCCTGTTATTGATAAGCTA
>JBHYDF010000373.1:0-3265 GCA_051861145.1 Nostocaceae cyanobacterium | reverse complement strand
ATTGGGCATGGGGCATTGGGCATTGGGCATTGGGCATTGGGCATTGGGCATGGGGAAAAATCTAATGACAAATGACAAATGACTAATGACTAATGACTAATGACTAATGACTAATGACTAATGACTAATGACTAATTTGGGTAGACTACAAACAACGTTATAAATTATTAATATCTGTTAATAACTGACTTATTTCAGGCTTGATTTAATAAAGCGAAGGGTTTGGAAATGTTTACTGCATCAGAGACTCCTCTAATTGCGACAGTCCTACTAGTCGCTCTCGGAATCTTAGGCTGGGGCTTTTATCGTGCCAGACCTTATGGGAAGCTGGGAATCTTCGCCTGGTTACAGTCAGTAATATTGATGGCTCCCTGGCTGTTGTTTTTTGGCTTATTCGCAGCCGGAATTTACATCAATATAGTTGGTATCCTCTTTTTGTTGGTGGTTTCCGCAGTCGTATATATCTATCTCGGAAGACAGTTGCGCGCTGCTGGACAAGATGCCATTCTTAGGCAACGAGCAACCGAAAGGCTTGCCGAAGAAGCTTCTAGTGAAGCTTCTTCTACACAAGAGGTAACACAACCTGCACAGGTGAAAATTGAGATTCTGCCGATTCCTGAAGAAGATTTGAGCGCGATTAAAGGTATTTTTGGCATTGATACGTTCTTTGCCACAGAAACTATTGCTTACCAGGAAGGAGCTATCTTTAAAGGTAATCTCCGGGGGGATGCAGAGACGGTTTTCAATCGTCTCACAAAAAGTTTGCATGAACGCTTGGGTGATAAATATCGCTTGTTTTTAGTGGAAAACACTGATGCAAAACCAGTGGTAATTGTCCTACCCAGCCGCAATCAACCGCGTCCGATGACTTTACCTCAAAAAGTATTTGCGGTTATCCTGTTGGTAGCAACTTTGGCGACAAGTTTGGAAGCTTCAGGAATACTACTGAATTTTGATTTCTTTGCTAATCCAGAAAAGTTTCAACAAGCTTTACCTATAGCAGCTGGCCTGTTGGTGGTTTTAGTTGCTCACGAAATCGGTCATTGGGTACTCGCCCACCGTCACCAAGTTCGCCTTAGCTGGCCTTATTTTCTTCCCGCCGTACAAATAGGCTCTTTTGGTGCTATTACTCGCTTTGAGTCTGTGCTACCCAACCGCAAGGTATTATTTGATATCGCTTTAGCAGGGCCTGCTGCTGGGGGGATTGTTTCTTTATTAATGCTGGTAGTTGGGTTGCTGCTTTCCCACCAAGGGAGTTTTTTTCAACTACCAAATGAGTTTTTTCAAGGCTCGATTTTGGTAGGAAGTTTGGCGCGGGTTGTCCTCGGTTCGGCTTTACAATCATCATTAGTAGATGTGCATCCCTTGGTGGTGATTGGTTGGTTGGGGATGGTAATCACGGCTTTGAACTTAATGCCCGCTGGACAACTTGATGGTGGGCGCATTGTCCAAGCAATTTATGGACGCAAAACCGCTGGAAGAACGACATTAGCAACGTTAATTCTGTTAGGATTAGTTGCTCTTGGTAATCCTTTAGCGATGTATTGGGCAATTGTAATTCTGTTTTTGCAACGCGACTTGGAACGCCCCAGCTTGAATGAAATTAGCGAACCTGATGACGCCCGTGCGGCTTTAGGTTTGTTGGCTTTATTCTTGATGGTTGCTACTCTCCTACCCCTTACTCCCGGTTTGGCTGGGCGTTTGGGGATTGGTTAGTGGTTAGTGGGCAAGGGGCATCGGGCATTGGGGAGCCAGCGCCGTGCGGGGGTTTCCCCCGTTGAGGCGACTGGCGTCATCGGGCAAGGGGCATCGGGCATCGGTAAAAAAACCAATAATGCCCAATTCCCAATTCCCAATGCCCAATCCCCAATGCCCTCCCTACGGCTTCCAACCCGCCAGCAAGTTTGGATATCCTGTTGGTGTGGAAAAGATTTTCGCAAGACTTGTCTGACGTTGCTGTGATGGTTCTTTACTCATGTTCCACAAGGTTTCGTAGAAAAAGAAGGAAACCCCGGCAAATTTGCGATCGCGCACTTGTTGTACTTGGTTTTCAATCTGTTGCATCGGTACATGTTTACCTTTTAACCCCGTTAAAATACCGATACTTACAGGAATATGACTACGTGCGGTTTTGACTTCTGGATACTCTAATTCGCTGGTAAAGACTTTCGGATCATCCCGATATATTTGCAAAACTAAGTCTTCTATAAGTCCCATTCTTTCCCATTTTTGCCAGTCGGCTAAAAAGAATTCGTAAGAGAAGCGTTGAGGGTTAGGTGCTACGGAAACAATACAATTCTTTCTCGCGGCTTTGATGGCTTTGAATACTCTCTGCATGTAATTGGTGATTTTGTTTGCTCTCCACCTTACCCATTCTGCATCTTTGGGATCTGCGGGAGGTGCTTTACCATTATGTTCTTTTTTGTACAGCGCGACTGTGTAGGCATCGTATCCCAGTTCTGATGGTAAGCCGAAATGGTCGTCAAATTGGATGCCGTCAATGTTGTAGTTTCTAACTATTTCTACGATTAGATTTTGTACAAATTGTTGCACTTCTGGGCGAAAGGGATTTAGCCAAACTCGGTCGTGAGTGCCTTCTTTGACTATGCGGGTTCCGTCGCGGCGACTGGTTAGCCATTGCGGATAGCGTTTTGCCAGTTGGGAGTCGGCGGGGGCCATAAAGCCAAATTCAAACCAGGGAACGACTTTTAAGCCTTGTTGATGTCCGATGCTGACTACTTCTTTGAGCATATCTCGCCCCTGTAGTCCAGGAGTTGGATCTAGCGATCGCCCAATCGTTTTTTGAGCTACTTTGCTAGGATATAATGTCCAACCCCAATTCCATACGGTGGGATAGACAACGTTAAAATTCATTTGCTTGAGACGCACCAAGGCATTTTTTAGGCGATCGCGTTCAAACAGTACATTGCTATCAATATTGGTTAACCATACCCCCCGTAACTCTGATGTTTGGGCACGAGAAGGAAGATTTTGAGCCTGTAAGGGAAAAGATAGCATAACCGTGGCTACTACTGAAAGAGTAAGCACCACAGTAAAAAACGCCAAGTTCCGGTTTCTGCTTTGACGAGCATTCCACACGAAAACCTGCTCACACCATTTCACTAATTTTTTCATCTTTTACTAGCTAGAAGTCTTTGTATCAGCACCATAAAGTCATCATGACTTGGATCGGTAGAAAGAAGTTGCGTTAATAGTCATTAGTCATTAGTCATTAGTCATTAGTCATTAGTCATTAGTCATTAGT
>JBHYDF010000372.1:0-3308 GCA_051861145.1 Nostocaceae cyanobacterium | reverse complement strand
CGCTACAACCCTTGATATACACTGCATACGCTTTTTGTCAATTGGGGAAGTTCAGTTTATAAAACTATGTATATTTATCAACAAAAAAAGCGACACTTTGAAATCAGTGTCGCGCCTATAAGCTTTTTAACTCCAAGTAATTGGTATTGCTGAACTTAAGTATGAAATTCAAAAATCAAAAATTCTAAACTCTCACTCTCTGCGACTCTGCGTCTCTGCGTGAGGTAAATTAATAATCTCATCACAGAACGTGATGTAAAGATTATTTTGCCACCATCAAAATTTCTTGCGCCCGGTCAATATTATTACGGACATTTTGCGCAGAACTACGCAAAGCGTCTCTTTCCTCATCACTGATACTCAATTCCAACACACTCTCAATCCCACCGCATCCCAAGCGACAAGGAACACCAATCACAATATCTTCTAAACCGTATTCTCCCTGAAGATAAGTTGCAACAGGTAACAATCGCGACTGATTCAGCAAAATCGACTCTACCATCACACAAGTAGCAGAAGCTGGGGCAAAAAAAGCACCGCCAGTCTGCATCAATTCCACAATCTCTGCGCCACCGTTGCGAGTACGTTCCACCAAACGCTCAATTGTATCTGCATCCAACAATTCTGTAACCGGAATACCGTTAACAGTAGCATAACGGGGTAAAGGAACCATTAAATCACCGTGGCTACCTAGTACCATCGCCTTAACATCACTAGGCAAAACCCCCAATTCCATCGCGATGAAAGTTTCAAAGCGTGCCGAATCTAACACACCTGCCATACCCATAATGCGATCGCGTGGTAATTCCGTTGCTTGCCAAGCCAAATAAGTCATCACATCCAAGGGATTGGTGACAATAATAAAAATGGCATTAGGAGAATGAGCGATCGCGTTTTTTGCAGCTTCTACAACAATCTTCGCATTCGTCCGCAATAAATCATCTCGACTCATGCCAGGTTTACGGGGAAACCCTGCCGTAATTACCACAATCTCCGAACCACTAGTATCGGCATAATCATTAGTGCCGATAATCTTACGATTATGCACTTCAATTCCCCTTGCCTCCATCAAATCTAGCGCCAAACCTTGGGGCATTCCCTGAACAATATCGAGCAATACCACATCTGCGAGATTTTTTTCTGCAATACGTTGGGCAAGAGTACTACCAACTCTACCAGCACCGATGACGGTGACGCGGGGTGAATGACAAAGAATTGGGGAGGAAGGGGAAGAAAACATAATTTTTTACTTATAACTCTACTTAAACTCTTCAAGTTGATCTAAACGCAACCAGATGTTAGGCGTTGGAACTTTACCGAACTTAACAAAGGCGTAATCGCCCTTGATATCTACAATTTCGCCCTTGGTTTCAAACAAGTACGAAGGAAAGCGAGAGTCGCTGGCTTGTGCTTCTACACTGCTTTCTAGCTTCTCGCGGATCACACGAACCATGTCTCCTCTTTTAACAGGCATGAATTCCCCTTTTGAGAGTATAAATTGCTTGTATTAAGGATTCTAGCTCGTGCCAAGTCTTTTTTGTTGGTTGTTCATGGTTAATGTTTTATGGTTAATGGCACGTTTGCTAAACGCTGAATTAAAATTCGCGCTTAAAGCTAAAGTTAGCTAGAAGCTAACTAAAACAAAAATTTTAACCCGTTTTAACGGGTTTAAGCTTCTTGCTGCGAAATTTATTTCTTGGCTAATTTATTTCTTGGCTAATTTATTTCTTAGCTCAAACATTTCTTAACAAGCGTGCCATTCGTTCACAGTTAATGGTAATTAACTATTAACCATTAACTATTAACTAAATTTTAATTACTTATCGCTGACACTGAACGCAAAAATGACTTGAACGCCCACCCAACCTAGTTCGTTGAATTGGTGTCCCGCAAACTCGACAGGCTTCTCCAGCGCGGTTATAAACCCACGCCACACCGCCATAATTACCATTAACGCCTTTAACATTCAAGAAATTACTAAAAGTTGTACCACCAACTTCTATACTGGCTTCTAACACTTGAATTATAGATGAACGCAAACGCTCTATTTGCTCTGTCTGCAAATTTGTACACAGAGTTTCTGGTAGTATACCACTGAGAAATAAAGCTTCATCGGCATAGATATTACCTAATCCTGCCACGACAGATTGATCCAACAGTGCAGTTTTGATAGGACGGCGGATTTTTCGCAGTTTATCTGCCAAATACTCAACTGTAAACTCTGGTGAAAATGGGTCTGCTGCCAGTTTTGCCAAACCAGTGATGATGCTTTCTGGTGCTACTTCTGGAGGAACCCACCACATTTGACCGAAAGTGCGCTGGTCAACAAAGCGCAATTCCCAATCATCTTTAAAGAATAATCTTACCCGTGTGTGCTTGTGTAATGGTTCATCTCGATGCAGCCACAGTAGTTGACCAGTCATGCGCAGGTGAACACCCAAATAGCCAGAGGGGGGATAGCCCCAGGTTTTAACCTGGGGAGGGAGTGGGGAGGAGCCACTGCGTTGCGGAGCCAGTCCTGAAGGAGGGTTTCCGGACCTAGGGAACTGGCGTTGGGGTTTCCCCCGTTGTAGCAAGTGGCGTTGGGGAGTAGGGGGAGAGGGGGTGAGTTCAGCGAGGAGATATTTGCCGCGACGATGCCAAGTTGCGATCGCACTCCCTTTAGTGCCAGCAATAAAATCTTCTACTAAAAGCGGGTAGGCGATCGCGCGATGCAGCAACACATCTCCACCCGTAATCTCTTGGTTGACGGTCAATTGATTCAAACCCCGTCGGACTGTTTCAACTTCTGGCAGTTCAGGCATTTAAAAAGGAAGAAGGAAAAAAGAAGTGTGAAGGATGAAGGATGAAGTATGAAATATGAATTCAGCTTCCAGCCTTCAGCCTTCAGCTTTACCCCATCAAATTTTAATGGGGCATAGTACCCGTTTGGCTTTGCTTATGATTTTTTAGCTTTTGCCTTCGGTGCTTCAACCTCTAATAACTCATCTTGGGCAAAGTTATTGGTATTGACGCCAGCATAATTGACCTTTTCAAATCGGACAATTACCGGGTATCTGCTGGTACCACCTTGCTCGATAGATGCCACGGTTCCGACATCTTGAAACCAGTAGGATTCGGGGCGGAGTACACGTACTTTAGAACCACGTTGAACCATGAGTTTTTCCCTTTTTATTATCAATGTGCCAAAGAATGAGGCTAATTGATTTCACTTTACAATCTGACGGTCTCTCTCAGAAGCTTTGTTAAGTTATTTGTCATTAGTCATTAGTCATTAGTCATTAGTCATTAGTCATTAGTCATTAGTC
>JBHYDF010000371.1:0-3356 GCA_051861145.1 Nostocaceae cyanobacterium | reverse complement strand
CTGCGGTCGGTTTTTGATTAATCTTGCATAACCTCCTGTTTGGGCATATCAAAAACAACGACATAGCGGCGTCAAGAGCGGTGCAAGTCCACCGGCAATATGTGAAAAAGAATCGGCATCACTGCGACGGCGAAACCGCGCAACACATATACTAGAGTTGGTTAATGTGCAGCAGAAAACCGCCCACGGTTTGTCTTAATCGTGGTAAGTGGATGTTTGCATACAAAATCGCGCAATCTAATTTTTGAGGGAAGCACCAGCGACACCAAGAGTTTAGTTGCTGGTGCAAAGCGGTGATCAACAATCTACTAACGTTGTAAGGCGTGATTTTCGTCTAGGCGTGTCCTCCGGCGAACGGTGAAAGCTTTTTAGTCATTAGTCATTGGTCATTAGTTGCTACCTAAAAGATATGTTTAACCTGCTAATATCAAGCAGAGTTATACAGGTAATAAAAACCTTTTGTTGGAAAATACACAGGATAATTGTTCGTCCTCTAGAATGGCTGGAACCCCCGAAAAAGCGTAGCCAAAAAAATTCCCAACTGACCAAAAAAACTCCCGAAACAGACCCCTCAAACGCCCTACATGACGAAACCGGTAGTATACAGCAGCAGCAATCTTCTAATAATTCTTCTCTTATAGAGGAGAACAAGAAAGTTCTAGAAGATTCTGGTTTAGATTTTGACACAACTAATACGGAAGTTCTCGACCGTCCAACCAACGAGATAAAACTTGCTTTAGAAATGTTTAATCTGCGTGGTGGATTTGAAAAAATTATCGATAGTCCAGAAGGTTGGATACGTACTTGTTTAAGAAAACGTTATTGGGAAAAGCCAAATAATTACAATGCACTACTTAGAAAAGTAGGTATCGAAGATTGGCAAGAACTTTTTCCTGACGAAGATAGTGATCCATATTCTCATTATGAAATGCGGTTTTGTGCCGGTGGAATTCCAAGAAATGCAAAACCTTGGTGGCAGGAACCAGAGTTTATAGAGTTTCAAAAACAATTAAAAACCACCCATACGGGTGGTCTTTTCGAGTTTTGATAACAGGGTGAATAATTATGAACAACGAGCAGCTTACACTGTTTGACCTGCAAACAGTTAGTACCCCTACTCCCTACTCCCCAGTTCATGACCCCTACTGGGACGAATTGGAGAAACAGTGTGATAATCTTGACCAATTACGGCAGCACCATCATGAGGACGGTGCAACTGTGACTTCTATCATTGCTAATTCGCTTGCTCGCCTACATGAGGGTAGTGTAGGCGAGCAAATTTCTTTAGAAGCGACTGAACAAACTACACTATATGAAGCTGAGGTTGTCGATAACACAACACCTGCAACCAAACCAAGCAATTGTGTTGGGGAGCAGGTAAATTACGACACTGCCCCCCAACACATAAACACTGTTGGGGGGCAACTTAATTTAGAAGACTCTCCGTGTAAAAGTGTTGGGGGGCAAGTTACAACAACTACTGCCCCCCAACATCAGTATGTTGCCCCCCAACACACTCACTGGGTAGAGAAGTATTGGGTAGAGCGTGGCAACAATAAATATTGGTATTACCGTTACTGCTGGATGGAGGGGCGAAAAATTCGCCGTCGTTACATTGGCAGTGTCAGGAGCGCGATCGCCAATTACAGAAAAACGATGGTTTCGAGTGCCATTGCCGACGGGGAAACACCAGCAGAAATTCAAAACTTAATCAAGTCATGGAGCTAATTAAAACTCGCCAGCCATGATACTCTTGGCGGTATTTGTCGAGGTTGTATGAACAAGAAACAAGCAGCAGAATTTCTTGGCGTCAGCGTTCGTGCCTTAGAGCGTTACGTGCAGCAGGGGAAAATCAGCGTTAAGTACTCTAAAGGAAAGACACGCCCGACTGCAAACTTTGACCCAACAGAACTAGAAGCGTTCAAATTAGAACTGAATCAACCAAGCTACAAGCCAGCTGTAGAATCTCGCCAAATTGCGACAGACCAACATCAACAGGTAGATAAATTGGTGCATCACAGTGGCGAGATTACGGCAGAAGGCGATTTAGTCGTGGTTGAACACTTATCCTCAATCATCGATGCTTTGCTAGCCAACAGCGTAAACCATCCAGGCGTACCCATAAGCGCGAAACTTTTGCTCACCTTGTCCGAAGCACAAGCACTAACCGGACTTTCCCGCGAATTTTTAAGAGATGCGATTTTCCAAAAGAAATTAGCAGCTGTTGTGATTGGCAGAAGTTGGAGGATAAAGCGTTCTGACCTAGAAAACTACATCGCTAATCTGTTTTAGGGAAACTTCAGATTAAAGAGCGATCGCTTTAAATTCCAACCAGAAGTGAGGGTGGGTAAATTTCGTCTACATTGTCCCAAGCCTGGTTTGCCAGTTTCTCAAGTGCCTTGGCTAAGTCTAGTGGGTGGTCAAGTTCTCCCCGCTGGAGACTAGCGTAGAAATCTTCGATTTTGAAAAATAACAGTTGTTCGATGGTCATTGGATTATGGGTATTGAGTTAGAGAGTGGTGTGAGGCGCGGCGTTGATTGGAGCATCTCTCAACCAACCATTGACAGTAAACCTGCTATCCTCAAAACGCCCATTGCAACAGCAAACAGGCAATACTTCGTGTAAACAGGAACTAGGGAAACAAACGAGAGTGTTGTTAGCAGGTTGAATATGCACGCTACTTTCACTGTCATAAATTGCCAGTTCTCCACCAACAAAAGCTAATGGTTGGTTGTGAAAGTAGTAAACATAGGAGATGAGGCGATTAGCGCAACGCGGATCGTTGCTGTGATCAGAGTGGACTTTAAAATAGTCACCATCACCGTGAGCAGTCATTTGGCACTCAACTAATTCAAGTGCAATTAGTTCTACGCCCAAGGCTTTAGTAACTACCGGCAACAACGCCAAAACGCGCTCGACAATCAAATCCTTGCATGGGAAATCAAAAGCAACCTTTGAGCGCCTATAGTCTTCAACTTGTGTTGTGATACTGCTTTTGGTGAAATTATCCTCATTGGCTATTGCCCAAGATAAAATCTGTTCGTTCTCGTGCTGGTGTAAAAAGTTCTCGACGCGAAAGAAGTTCATAAAGTGGCAATTGCTCCCTTAACGCGATCGGCTGATATTTCCACATAGCGCCCAAGCGCCTTTAAATCACGATGCCCCGTGATTTTCTGAATTGTGTACAAGTCTGTACCGTTGCGGTGTAGTTTGGTTATGAAACTCCTCCGGGTGCTGTGAGTGCTAATGCCCTTAGCCCCAAGTCCCGTTCTTTCCACAGCGCAACGCAAAATCTTATCAGCCCTTGGGAAAAACCTGTCCAAAATTGCCCAGCCTTGGTCACGAGGCGGTGTTT
>JBHYDF010000370.1:0-3420 GCA_051861145.1 Nostocaceae cyanobacterium | reverse complement strand
ATTAAAGGTAAAGAACTCGGAAAGATACTGGCTAAAAAGTATTGTTTATATATTCAGCTTCAGTGCAAGCGGCTGCTTTTTTCTGCCAGTAAGTGATGGTATACCAAAGCCGCGACAGCCCCACCAGTCAAAGGCCCGATCCAGTACAGCCAAAAATTTTCCAGTCCACCTCCCATCAGTGCGGGACCGAGATACCTTGCGGGGTTCATTGCAGCACCAGTAATTGAACCACCAGCCAAGATATCTAAGGCTACTGTCAATCCAATAAACAAACCACCCACCTTGGGTGCGCGTCCATCAATAGCTGTGCCAAAAATTACGAAGACCAAGAAGAAAGTCATGGTAAATTCCATGACTAAACCCATGAAGGGAGTGATATCTTTACCAAGGGCTGGTGTACCCATCCCTATAGCTTGTAGTGCTTCTAAGGGAATAGAAAGTTTGACTATGCTAGCGGCGAATATTCCTCCTAAGCACTGGAAGATAACATAACCCACGGCGTTTTTGGTGTCAATTTTACCTGTTAGTAAAGCTCCAAAAGTCACAGCTGGGTTGAGATGACCACCACTAACGGCGGCTGTAGCACTAACCATTACAGCAATTACGAAACCATGAGCAAGAGCAATTGCGACTAAATCGATTGGTGAGGTAGTCCCACTCCTTGTAATGTAATTAGTTGCAATAGAACTCACACCAATAAAAATTAAGGCGAAAGTTCCGACAAATTCTGCTATTAGTGCTTTGGAATTCATGAGTCCTGCTTTTTTACGAGTTCCAAACTTAAACATTAAAGTACACAAGGTAAAGAACTCGGAAATAACACTCACGAGAACTGTTATTAATTAACTACTGGCAAAAATACTCGAAAACAACTTCCTTGACTTAATTCACTACTAACGGTAATTTCTCCCTTATGCAGTAAGGTAATAGCTTGAGCAATAGCCAGTCCCAAACCCAAACCTCCATCACGCCGACTGCGTGCTTTATCTGCTCTCCAAAAACGATTGAACACTAAAGGGATATGCTCTTGTGCGATACCAATACCACTATCCTCAACACTTACAATTGCCCATGGAGCAAGTGTATAAAGTTTTACTACCACTTTTCCCCCAGATGGCGTATATTGCAATGCATTTTCCAGCAGGTTAGAGAATAAACGATGAATCTGGGAAGCATCGCCATTAATAAACACTTCTTGTGATATTTCTGCTCCCAGAGCAATTCCCTTTGTTTCGGCTTGAGGTAACATTAAATCAATTAAATCTTCTAATAATTCATCTAAGGGAATAGATACCCACTCCACAGTTTGTTTTTCCACTGTTCCATCGCTGCGAGCCAGCAAAAGTAAATCCTCCACTAAATGAGTCATCTGTTTAGTCGCCGAGACTACAGCATCCAATTTCTTCGCATCTGCTGGATGAATTCTTTCTGGATGACTCTGCATTACTTCAACGGATGTTTTAATTACTGTTAATGGACTACGAAACTCATGGGAAGCATCCGCAGTAAACTGTTTTAACTGCTGAAAATTTTGTTCAATGGGTTTTAAAGATAGCTTAGTCAACCACCAACCACCAACACCATTCAGGATTACAGCAATTATCCCTCCCCACTCTAACCACCAGGCGAGTTGGTCGAGTTCTTCTGCTAAATTTTCTGTAGATTCGCTGACTCTAATGTAGCCAATCAGCTTTGTTTTTTCACCACCCGGCTCATACACGGGAATCGTCAGGCTACGAATTTTTCCTTTTTGTAAAATATGAAAATCTTTAGATGGAGAAATTTGCGGAAAATCTTTCCCTGCTTTAGCTAAAAGTCGCAGATTTGCATCAAACCATTCTACACTTTGATTATTTTCCCGCAAATCTTGCCAGGGAATATCAAGGTCGCCGTCATTATCTACAGCTCGGGGTAATCTATTATTAATCGCAGCGCTATTTGCTTCAATCTCTAGTAAATTATGTGCTGCTGCGTCTCCTAAATTTACTAGCTCTCGGTCTATTTGTTGGTAAAGATTATACGCAGCAAACTGATAAACGGCAATAAAGGATGTTCCGACAATTGCCGCCATCACACCCAAATATGATAATAAAAGCCGCCAGCGTAAAGTTATAAATATCGGATTATAAGGCTTGTTTGAGCCGATAACCCAAACCATAAACTGTTTCAATAAAGTCAGCATTAGCCCCGGCTGATTTCAATTTTTGTCGTAAACTTCTAATATGAACCTTAATCGTTTCTTCTCCTGGGGGTTCATAAAATGACCAGAGATGTTCGAGAATTTCGTTACGGTTAAATGCTTTGTGAGTATTGCGTAGAAATAGCTCTAATATTCGGTACTCTTTCGGTGTCAAATTAACATTTTTTTCCTGATATGTTACCTGACAAACATTTGGGTAAATACGTAAATTTTCCCATTCTAGTACCAGCGGTAAAATTGTATTTACTCGACGCAATAAAGCACGAATACGAGCCATCAGTTCAGATAAATCAAAGGGTTTGACAACATAATCATCTGCACCTGCATCTAAGCCAATGACTTTATCTGTACTTGTATCTTTGGCTGTCAGCATCAAAATTGGCATGGAATAATTCTTTTGTCGTAACTGCTGACAAAGGCTAATACCACCTAGCTTGGGAAGCATCAAATCTAATACAATTAAATCATAGGGAAATGTTTCGACAAATTCCAATCCCACCTCACCATCCGAGGCGATATCAACAGCATAGTGTTGGTCGGTGAGTGCTTCTGCGAGTGCTTCTGCAATGCGCTCATCATCCTCTACTAAGAGAATTTTCATCGGAATAAAGGTTTATCAAGTTACCGCGATAGAATCGCTAATTATGAGCTTGACACTCCCCCGGAATGACACGCCGGGAGATTCTTGCTTCATCGTTCCAAAATATAAAGTATGAGTGTGCGCTGTCGTATTCCATCTTCATGAAATCTTTATATTAATTCTAAGTAATCCCCTATGTTCTTAGGCTGGCAAAAACCTTACCCTGTCACCTTCCAACCATCTGCTTACCTTTGAGTTTCTTCAGTTTAAGAACCACCTCAAGATTGTTTAAAACACTGTCAAGGTTTTTCAGCCTTAAACTAGCTTTACATATTAAACCTAACTAAGTAACAAAGTCGTGACAAACGCAGAAAAATTTGTGGATGTGTTTTTTATCGAATATGTCTGGACGGCATACATCCGCAAGGAAACACACACATTGGTGAAAATCGAACTGCTTAAAGAAGACCATTTGCGGGAGTTTAGCCAGCTTGTGCAGGAACTGCTGGAGGAATGGGTGAAATCGCGTACTTGAGTTTTTGCTCCCTCAAAAACTTGAATATTTGAATTTATCCAGGCTTGGTGTGAGCGATCGCCTGTAGAGTAAGGTTTTAAGATAACGAAAAGGGTTTCGGTAAAG
>JBHYDF010000369.1:0-3442 GCA_051861145.1 Nostocaceae cyanobacterium | reverse complement strand
AGTTATTCGAGATTACATCAAGCGCCTACCGAGAAAGACTGAAGGCAGTTAAAACTGCCCGTTTCGTGTTTCCTCCCTGGTCTAAAGACGCAGGGCTTCCACACTCTCGAAATTTTTTTGTGAAGAGTTAGGAGTTAGGAGTTAGGAGTTAACAGATGAATGCTTTGTGCCTCCTTTCTCCTAAATTGAAATGCTACTTGACATATCAATTTTTTTTGAAATATCATTTATACATCAAATTTAATTAAAATTAATGACACTGATGTGTCCTAAATAGGAATGAAGTCAGGTTTAAAGCTTTCGTTGCCAAAATCGCTGGCACAGTGCTGGCGGGAAGCGTTAGCAGAAGCGATAGGTACCTTTGCCTTAGTATTCGCAGGTACTGGTGCAGTGATGGTAAATGAATTAAGTCAAGGTGCTGTCACCCATGTGGGGATTAGCTTTGTATTTGGCGCTGTTGTCGCTGCTTTGATTTACTCTATCGGACATCTGAGCGGCGCACACTTTAACCCAGCAGTGACGTTAGCATTTTGGACAAGTGGTATTTTCCCTAAACGGCGAGTTTTGCCGTATATATTGGCACAGTCACTTGGAGCGATCGCGGCTTCTGCTTTACTGTTAATTAGTTTGGGAAGAGTTGCGAATTTGGGTGCTACCTTACCATTGAATGACAACTGGCTGCAATCTTTTGTCTTGGAAACCGTTCTTACCTTCATTTTGATGTTTGTAATTTTCGGTTCCGGACTGGATCGCCGCGCTCATCTTGGTTTTGCTGGGTTGGCAATTGGTTTAACGGTGGGTGTAGAAGCTGCGTTTATGGGGCCAATTACTGGTGCAAGTATGAATCCTGCCCGTTCATTAGGCCCGGCGCTGATAGGAAGAATTTGGCAGCATCACTGGGTTTATTGGGTAGCACCAATTTTAGGGGCACAATTAGCAGTATTGGTGTATGGTTTGCTTTCCAATGGATTTCGAGATATCCAATAAGCCAGCATATTCCCAGAATTATGGCTTCTGATTAGGTACAGCTAAAGCGTTTCGCAAAAACTCAATCCGCTCAGGTACAAGCCGATAGAAAATCCAGCTACCGCGTCGCTCTTTATGGAGTAAACCAGCTTCGTACATCACCTTCAAATGATGGCTAACTGTAGGCTGAGATAGTCCCAAGGGTTCTGTTAACTGACAAACACAGGCTTCCCCTGTTGGTTGAGCAGCAATCAGACTGAGTAATTGCAATCTAGCTGGTTCTCCCAAAACTCGGAACAGCGCAGCCAATTGTGTTGCTTCATCTGGCTTGATGAGTTCTGATAGCAGTGTAGGACAGCAAGTAAAAATCTGTTGAGATAAGTTCATATTTATATATTGACACTTATCAATATACTATGACAACATATTGATATGCATCTATATAGATGCATATCAATATGAAGATGAGCAATTTAGGAGGAAAGGTTATGGCATCTCTGAAAACTCATGTGGCTTTGAACGTTACTGACGTTGAAAAGTCGGTTACTTTTTATAAAGCGATGTTTGGCGTTGAACCAGTGAAAAATAAGGGTGACTATGCCAAATTTGATATTGCTAATCCACCGTTAAACCTGACGCTGAATTTGGCTTCCAGCGTGCAAAAAGGTGGTGCATTGTCTCATTTAGGCGTGCAGGTAGAAAGTACAGAAGAAGTAAGAACTGCGATCGCGCGGTTTGCTAAAGCGGGATTGAATTTGTTAGCAGAGGAAAATACTGATTGCTGTTACGCCTTGCAAGATAAAGTTTGGGTAACAGATCCGGATGGGAATAGTTGGGAAGTATTTGTGGTGAAAGTCGCAGATACAGCACCAGACAAGAATGTAACAGCGACGGAGAAAAAGCCTTGCTGTGCTTAGTACGGCTTTGCGTAAAATCGTGGCGTTTTTAAACGCAGAGGGGAGGCAGCGCGCCCTTGGGGGTTTCCCCCGTTGTAGCGACTGCCGTCACGCAGAGTAAGCGCAGAGGTACGCAGAGTTTTTCCGAAGAAAATTCACGCTCGTATTAATTAAATGCTGTATTTAGGAAAAAAACTGACGACAAAAATTTGTAGGGTGGGCATCCTAAGCCCACCATTACCAAAAATGAGCGCTCAAGTTTGAGTAAGACAGCAAATTGTATCTGTTAATTAGAAATAATGAAGACTTTCGATCATCCACCAAGAATATTGTTTTTGTATGGCTCTTTGCGAGAGCGTTCTTATAGTCGTTTGTTAGCAGAAGAAGCTGCTCGTATTATTGAGGGATTTGGTGCAGAGGTTAGATTTTTTGACCCTCGCGATTTACCAATTCACAACAGTGTACCGGATACTCATCCGAAAGTACAAGAATTACGAGAATTGAGCCAGTGGTCTGAGGGTCAAGTATGGTCATCACCAGAAATGCACGGCAATATTACTGGTATTCTGAAAAACCAAATTGACTGGATTCCCCTCAGTATAGGAGCAGTCAGACCCACTCAAGGCAAAACTTTAGCTGTAATGCAAGTTAGCGGTGGTTCTCAGTCCTTCAACGCCGTCAATACCCTGCGAATTCTCGGACGTTGGATGCGGATGTTTACAATTCCTAATCAGTCTTCTGTTGCCAAAGCTTACCAAGAATTTCACGAAGACGGGACAATGAAGGATTCACCATACCGCGATCGCGTGGTTGATGTCATGGAAGAACTGTATAAATTTACTTTGCTATTACGTGACAAGATGGATTATTTAACAGACCGCTACAGCGAACGTAAAGAAACAGTAGCCAAAGAAATCATTCAGGTAGCAGGTAATGCGCTTGAGATGAATGCTAATAGAAGTTCATAAAAGTTTTCACTAGTAAATCAAACATATTTACAATCAACAAAGCCATGAAAAAAGTAATGTTTGTTTGCAAAAAAAATTCTCGTCGTTCCCAAATGGCAGAAGGATTTGCTCGTACATTAGGAGAAGGGAAAATAGCTGTCTCTAGTTCAGGTTTGGAAGCTTCTCATGTAGACCCAATTACTGTTCAAGTTATGTCAGAAATTGGCATTGATATTAGCAATCAGACATCTAAACCATTAAGTGATTTTAATGCTGAAGATTACGATGCAGTAATTTCATTATGTGGTTGTGGAGTGAATTTGCCCGAAGAGTGGGTGATAAGAGAAGTATTTGAAGATTGGCAACTTGAAGACCCAGAAGGAGAATCAATCGAAACCTTTCGCCGCGTTCGCGAGCAAGTTAAAGAAAGAGTTGTAAAACTAATTGAATCTTTAAGTTAAATATGGTTCATGGTTCATGGTTCATGGTTCATGGTTAATAGTTCATGGTTAATAGTTCATGGTTCATGGTTCATTGCTAATTAAAAGCTTGCTAATTGTTCATTGCCTGTCTGACCTTAGCCATTAACCATTAACCATTAACCATTAACCATTAACCATTAACCATTAACCA
>JBHYDF010000368.1:0-3563 GCA_051861145.1 Nostocaceae cyanobacterium | reverse complement strand
TGACTAATGACTAATGACTAATGACTAATGACTAATGACTAATGACTAATGACAAACTTCACATTAAAAACTTCCGCGAAAGACTGCGCTACGTGAGTGCGTACTTCATCGCATGTTACATATGGTATCCATTGGGCTAAACAACCTACAGGCTTATCAGAAATGCCACAGGGTACAATTTGCTTAAAACCTGCCATGTCAGGACACACATTCAATGAAAACCCGTGCATGGTAATCCAACGACTGACTTTAATACCAATCGCGCCGACTTTACGCCCTTCCACCCAAACACCAGTAAAACCCGGAATGCGCTCTCCCTGCAACCCGTACACTGCCAGTGCGCGAATTAATACTTCTTCTAATTGCCGTAAATACCAGTGCAGGTCTTTTCGATAACGTTGTAGATTTAAAATTGGATACCCTACCAGTTGTCCAGGACAGTGGTAAGTGACTTCACCACCACGCTCAACTCTATGCACTTCATACGCCTTTTTGTCAAGGTCAAATTTGAGAAATTCCGGACTGGCTCCCTGCCCCAAAGTGTAGACTGGCGGATGTTCTAGCAAGATTAACACGTCATCCAAACTGGGGTCGTTGATGCGCTCTTGCTGAAGCGATCGCTGCCACTGAAGTGCATCTAAGTACGGCATCACTACTTGGTTATATAGCAAACATTTATACTGTTGTAAAAACATACTGCGGCTCATGCTTAAATTTCAATACTTAGACATTAAAAATGTATTACAAATGACATGAATATACTCACAAAACCTCAAGCTATGCAAAGGATTTTAAAGGAAAGTAAAGGGAAGCGGTTTTACAAAATACAAAGTGCTAGTTTGAATATATAAGCTCAATGGTGTTGGGAGGAATTCTCACTGAAGAACCATCAGACCAAGAAAAAAGAAAAAAATATTAAACAGGCTGATGGCATCTAAACCAATTGTTCGCACCTAAAGACAAGATAAACTTACAAACTGACACGTGTTGTTCATGAAAAGCGAATCCAGCCGACTTTGGAGTAAAACTGACGATATCTGCATAGGCATCAGAATACTGTTAGAGCAGTTGGAGCGATTGCAGAGATTCCCAAGCCAATAAAGATTGGGCGAGAGAAAAACGAGCTGAAGCTGGCTTAAAATAGACGCACCAACACACGTGATAATTTTTCAATTTCTTCCGGCGGCAGTATATAGAACTTACCGCAATTTCTTTTCTCCAAACCAATTACACATCAAATATTGAGCGGGAGAGTTTACATGAAGCTTGTCATCCACGGCAAAAATATTGAAATCACCGATGCGATTAGAGAATACGTACACTATAAAATTGAAAAGGCGGTGAATCATTTCCAAAACATCACAAACGAAGTGGATGTGCATCTAAGCGTGGCTCGCAATCCCCGAATAAATCCTAAACAGTCGGCAGAAGTCACGATTTATGCGAATGGAAACGTGATTCGTGCCGAGGAGAGTAGCGAGAACCTATACGCCAGTATTGATTTAGTGGCAGATAAGATAGCCCGTCAACTGCGTAAATATAAAGAACGGCGTCATGAAAAGAAAACTCATGCTCAGTCTACCATAGAAGGAGTAGTGCAGCAAGCAGTAGTTACAGATTTAATAGGCGATCGCGCTCCCGCATTGCCGGAGGAAGTCGTTCGTACTAAGTATTTTGCCATGCCGCCGATGACGGTTGCAGAAGCTTTGGAACAACTGCAACTAGTGGGACACGACTTTTTTATGTTCCGGAATGCAGAAACAGGAGAGATTAACGTTATTTACGAACGTAATCATGGTGGTTATGGCGTGATTCAACCCCGTAATGGCAATGGTCATACCAACGGCAAAAACGGTAAGACAGCTCATGCTAACTTCACCGCGTCAGAAAATTCGCAGCTTCCTAGGTAGTGGTTAATAGTTAATGGTTAATGGTTAATGGTTAATAGCTATGAATTATTAACCATTAGCTCCTAGCCTGTATCATTTTAATGTTCTAGGGAATATCTCACGCAAAGACGCAAAGCCGCAAAGTTTTTTTTAAGCGCGTCTTTGCGCTTTTACGTGAAACTCAAAGAACAATTCATCTTTGTTTTAAAAATTACTGGGTCTTATCTCCACCTCACGCAATGTCTAGCTATCAGATAAACTGTAAGCTTGCCATTGCATCAGTACGGAAATCAGACCCAGTATAAAAATCGGGCTTGTAGTGAGCGCTTAAGCGCTCATTACTAACTGTGTAACAGTTGCAATTTTAGCGTCTGCCACCACCACGATTGGGTACTAAGCTCATGTAATCTAGGTCACTGGCAGAGATACGCTGAGCGTAGTTACCTTTGGCAGAGATTGAAGCAGCCATATCAGCGTATTTGCGTGGATCGCCTTCTGCCATTTGCCGTTCTTGGTATTTGCGGCTGTAGAATTTCTCCAGGGTGAAGCGCCAGTCGGTTGTGACAGTACCTGCACTTTCTTGGAAGTCTTCGCCGTAGCGAGGAGTCACCAAGTTGTAGGGACGTCCTTCCATGCGCTTACGCTGGTAAGGAACGGTGTTATCACCAAATGCTTCGGTGTATTCGTCACTGTCTATTAAGGCATCAACGAAACCGCCAAATCCTTTGGTACCAATAACAATAGACCAAGCAATTTCTTCTTCTTTGTTATAAGCAGAACGACCTAATAAGCGCTTGAGACAGATGTCTACGAGGCGGTAGTTGTTGTTAACGGAAACAACTAAGCGGTAGAATGCCTCAGACTTGGTTAAGCCACGGATAAAATCACGTACCGTAATGGAGCCATTTTTCAGCTGTGATTCTAAGTTCACTTGGCGGTTGAACTTGAGAATCTCATGTTCGCTGAAAACTTGGCGATAACCCGCCCAAATGATACTTTGCATGTCAGTAAAAGAACTGACATCTTCTAAACGGTAGATATACGGTGTATCTTCATTGCGGTCAGCGATACCGAAGCTTTTGACTCGGTGATTTTGGCTGCTGGGTTTGTATTCAAGTAATGGCAGTGCCATTGGCTATTTTCCTCTTAAATTATCAACGATTTAAACAGAATCAACTGGGAAAATTGAAAAAAGCTTGATTGGTCACAATCCTTTTTCATTCTTTACTTATTTTCCCGCATTCTGTTAGAAGGTAGAAGAGTTTACGAACCAATTTAGTAAGAGTAAGAAAGTGATAATTCCGGAGAATCCAACTAGTACAGCTGATAGTGTCCTCCAATCCACTTTCTGAGGATATGGTGATTGAGCCAAAAATCCGTACCATTCGGTACGATGCGCCCAACTGGTTTTGACAATGCCATTGCGATCGCGATAGTCAGCACCATAGCGCGGGGTAAAGCTGAATGGTCTGGTTGTAGATAAGCGCTTGCGTTGATAGGGTACAGTATAATCACCAAAGGCTTTGCTGTACTCTTCACTATCAATCAGCGCATCTACAAATCCTCCCCAACCACAAGTAGCGATTTGAATAGACCAAGCAATTTCTTCTTCCCGATTATAAGAGGATGTCTGAAAAGTTTTTAATTAATCATATTTATTACCCAAAATCGTTT
>JBHYDF010000367.1:0-3611 GCA_051861145.1 Nostocaceae cyanobacterium | reverse complement strand
TTTGGTTGGTCAAGCTATGGTTGAAAATCTTGGTCACGCAGTGGTTGAAATCACAAGCATGTTCATTACCTCCAAGTTAATTAGTGGTAGAGCCACCTTACAACTGGGAGTATATTAAACTCTCTAGTTAACTAGAGAATGAAGTGATTTGATAATCAAAAATTGCAGATTATCCTGCTCATTACAGAATTGACTTTCTAAGTCGGATCGATAATCGGACAGATGGTATTTTCAGCTATTTCAGAAACAGCTTCCCAGCCTGAAAGCAGCCCTTCTAACTCTAACTTCAATACTTGTAGTTGTTCGATTTGATATTCGATTGCTGCAATTTTATCATTCAGTTTTACTTTAATGTGGTCGCAGGGTAAATCCCCTTGGTCATGCACATCCAAAAACTCTTTAATCTCTAACAAGCTCAATCCAAGGCTTTGGGCACGCTTGATAAAGTTGAGGCGGGCAAAAACACTTGAGTTAAATAATCGAAATCCACCCTCAGTCCGATCCGAAGCCTTGAGCAAGCCCAGTTCTTCGTAGTAACGAATTGTTTTGATGGGAATGCCACTTTCTTTCGCAACTAAACCAATTTGCTTCAGTGTTTCTTGGGCTAACATAATTAACTCCTACTTATTAGTAAGACGCACAACAAAGGAAACCGTATAGTTGACTCTGTATCTCTCTCATTTGTATTAGGAATTTGTACAAGAAAGTTTGCCCAGCGTTTGGGAAGGTATTTTAGACAAAGGTGTTGCTTGCTAGTTATCAAGCTCACGCTGGGCGCAGATGCTCCCGCTTTATCATGCTGAAATCTGCGTAGAAAACTGCTGTGTACGAAGAACATTGGATGACTCTACTTCAATCACACCGCGAAACATATTCATACCGCAGGTAAAGGTGTAAGTCCCTGGTTGGTTGGGAGTGAACTCAATTGGAGTAACTTGGTTGAGGGGTAGTTCTTGGGCAATATGGAAGTCAGGAAATCGGATTTCTTCAAGGCAACTGCTGGAGTCTTTGCGGTAGAAATTGAGACGGACTTTTTGACCTGCATTAACTACAACTTGGCTTGGTTCATACCCACCATCAACGGTAATTGTTACCTCCTGAATGCCCTGCTTTGATTGTGCTTTTTGCGATTTTGGCTTACTCAGCAAAAACCACCATAACTCCAGTCCTATCAATCCTAATCCGCCAGCAGTAACGGCTGCTTTTGCCCACAAGGGTTGTTCAATGCGACGGAACTGACTTGTTTGCTGTGTTTGAGATGGTTGCATATGTTCGTGGGACATCTGTGCAACTGCTTTATTAGAAGTAATTCCAAATATCAATCCCAAACTCGCAACACTGCCAATGATTGCTATTTTGTTCATTATTTAAACGTCTCCGTTGGCGAATGTATCTACATTGCAAGTTATGCTAATGCGCCGGAAATAGCTCCAAGTAAAAATCCAAATCCTGCCAAGGTTCCAAAAAATGTTACTTTCTTAAGCATCGTTTCTACTCCTTGTGATTTATTCAACCAGTTGTTTTCGGGTGGAAATTACGCAAACGTAGTGCATTCGTGACTACCGACACGGAACTAAACGCCATTGCTGCACCTGCAATAATGGGGCTGAGCAGCCAACCGAAGATGGGGAAAAGAATTCCTGCTGCAATTGGAATACCAGCGACGTTATAGATAAAGGCGAAAAAGAGATTCTGACGAATGTTGCGAATCGTAGCACGAGAGAGTTGAATGGCGGTGACAATCCCTTGTAAATCACCGGAGATGAGGGTGATGTCACTAGCGGCGATCGCTACATCTGTTCCTGTGCCAATTGCCATCCCGACATCGGCTTGAGCCAGCGCCGGTGCATCATTAATGCCATCCCCCACCATTGCTACAATTTTGCCTTCCGACTGAAGTTTCTCGACAGTCTCGGCTTTCTGATCCGGGCGAACTTCAGCAAAAACTCGCTTGATGCCCACTTCACGAGCAATCACTTCGGCTGTGCGGCGATTATCTCCGGTCAACATCACTACTTCTAATCCCATTTTCTGCAATGCCCGGATCGCGTTTACAGAAGACGGTTTCACCGCATCAGCAATGCCCATAATCCCTTGGACTTTGCTATTTACCGCAATCCAAATAACCGTCTTACCGAGATACTCTAAGCGATCCCAATGTTCCTGCAATGCACTTGTATCAATGCCTAACTCATTCATCCAACGGTGGGTGCCAATTTGTACCCATTGATTTGACACGTACCCTTGCACACCACTACCAGCGTTAGCCTCAAAATCCTGTGTATCAGTTAACTCTACACCTTGAGATTGAGCATAATTGACAACTGCTTCAGCCAAAGGATGTTCTGAATTGCGTTCGACAGATGCTGCAAGGCGCAGAAGATTTAGCTCATTGTTATTGGCTGTACCGTTGACGGTTACAAAATCGGTGACGGTGGGCTTCCCTTGCGTAATTGTACCTGTTTTATCGAGGACAATCGTTTGTAGTTTGTGTCCCATTTCTAAACTTTCTGCCCCTTTAATGAGGATGCCATTTTCTGCACCCTTGCCTGTTCCCACCATGATAGAAGTCGGCGTTGCTAAACCAAGGGCACACGGACAAGCAATAATTAACACACCTACAGTGGTAATCAGTGCCATCGTCACATTGCCCATGATGTTGTACCAGATAACAAAGGTGGCGATCGCAATGGCAATTACAGCAGGTACAAACCATCCAGTAACTTGGTCAGCTAATCGCTGAATCGGTGCTTTTGAACCTTGCGCTTGCTGCACTAGCTTGACAATTTGCGCCAAGAATGTATCTTTACCCACTCGTGTTGCTCTAAATTTGAAGCTACCAGTTTTGTTGATCGTAGCTCCAATCACTTCATCACCTGGTTGTTTCTTCACAGGAAGACTTTCACCCGTTACCATTGCCTCATCAATAGTGGAGGAACCGTCGATGATTTCACCATCTACCGGAATCTTTTCACCCGGACGTACCAGAATAACATCGCCCTCAACCACCTCTGCAATGGGTAGATCAATCTCTTGCCCATTGCGAATGACTCGCGCCGTTTTTGCCTGCAAGCCCATTAGCTTACGAATAGCTTCGGAGGTTTGTCCTTTGGCACGGTTCTCTAACAATCGTCCGAGCAAAATTAGAGTAATCACCACCGCAGAGATTTCGTAATAAACATCGGGTGATAATCCCTGGTTGAGGAAAAATCCAGGAAAAAAGGTTGGAAAGAGCGAATAGAAAAAAGCTGCACTGGTTCCCAAGGCAACCAATGTATCCATAGTGGCAGTATGACGCTTGAAGGCTTTCCAAGCTCCTTCATAAAAGGATTCACCGCTCCAAAATTGGATGGGGGCCGTTAAAACAAGCTGAAGTAGAGGGTGGTGTAGCCAATCCGGAATCCAAGGCATATGCACCCCAGTCATCATTGGCAATCCTCCAATGACTAGGATGGTTGTAATCACCCCCCCTAAAATGAGTCGTCGTTTCAGTTTTCGCGATTCAGCCTGACGAGCTTCTTGTTCAGCATCTGTTTGTGCGCTCATCATCTCTTCTTCCAGGGCAAACGCACCTTAAACTGGCACAGTAGTGGCACAATTAATCTTGATAA
>JBHYDF010000366.1:0-3621 GCA_051861145.1 Nostocaceae cyanobacterium | reverse complement strand
ATGCCCAATGCCCCATGCCCAATGCCCAATGCCCAATGCCCAATGCCCAATGCCCCGTGCCCCATGCCCCATCCCCAATGCCCCACTCCCTACTCCCACCTTCGGAATTAAAAATTAAGAATTAAAAATTAAAAATTGAATTTAATAAATTTTTAATTTTACATTTTTCATTTTTAATCACCGGGAGAGCGTTGTCCCTACTCCCCATTTTCAACAACGAGTAGAACGTGGTAACATAAACTTCTCGCCTTCTGCGGGGAAAGTACCGCGAACCATCAAAAAGGAGTCGCCACCGAGTAGGTGAGGAAATGCTAGCACATCGGCTTCGAGGCGGTCTGGAGTGAAATAAATCTCAACCTCATCAATGGGTTGGGGTATGCGTTTGAGAATATCTGCCAAAGTACATATCTGCGTTACCAACAAATCGAAAAGCTTGAGTTTCTTATCTTCTATTTCCATCACCGCGATCGCATCCAAATCTTCTGCATAATATAGAGCGTTATTTCCTTCGTTTACACAGAATACTGCTTTCTCTTTCACTACTCCCAATATATTAGAATTTGGTTCGCGTGTTTCCAAAAGTCTAAGTAGCAATTTTATATCATTGTTCTCCGTAAAATTCAGGACTCTAAAGCCATTACTACCGCCTGGTGAGTTACACTTACCTGTGAAAATATGTTCTCTAAAAAAGCGAAAACCAAAAGGTTCGTATAGTTCAGGTTGTCCAGTGGTCAGTAATTGTGCTTGGTAGCGTTTATCGCAATAATCTAAAACCTCTTCCATAATTTCACGGTAGTAACCACGCCGCCGAAATTCCGGACGGGTACATACTCCGTGAACTCCCGCGACAACCACATCTTGTCCCATCAATCGCATGGGGATTTCCAAAACTCCCACATGAGTAATGGCTAAATCTTCGTGAAAGCGAATAAATGGAGTTGAAGCAGCTTCCCAGGATGCACCTAGCTTTCTAGCTTGTTGCGCTGCATTGATGATATTGATTTCAGGGAAGACGACATCTAACAAGTTAAATAAGCGATCGCTCAATGTCGAGTCTTCTGAAAATGACCGTTGGAAGCGATACTGTTTCATAGTAACCAAAACTAACTTCTTTTTACACTACATATACTACAAGCAATCCGTTAGCTGATAATTCCAGAAATCCAAAATCTAAAATCTCAAATCTAAAATCGACATGGGGTGACAATGGTACGTAAACGCTTGATAATCGAAATGGGGATGGGCATAGACCAGCATGGACAAGAACCGACAGTAGCGGCGGCGAGGGCGGTAAGGAATGCGATTGCTAATAATGCTTTACCAGGAGTATGGGAAGTTGCTGGTTTAAGTGATCCAAATGAAATGATTGTGGAAGTACAAATTGCGGTACCATACCCGGAACAAGTGCGCCAGGAAGAGGTATTAGCTGTATTACCCTTTGGGCGCAAATCTTTAACTGTAGAATCTGGGGGGATGGTTGTGCAAGGAAAAGCGATCGCCGAACTCAACGATAAAAATGACGAAATGTTGATAGCTGTGGCTGCGGTTACAGTTCTAGTTGAAAATGAGTAACCGAAGCAATAAATATCAGATTGAGTTAAAAAATCATGCATTTACAAGAGCAACACTGGGAAAAATTATGTGACGGAAAATGAGTATAAACGACTAACTGCTAAATATGATAATTCTGGGGCTTTCACTTTGTTGATTTCTGAAGTATTTCGCAACTAAAGAGTAAAGATAAAGTAATTATGAGTACGGAAATAACGGCAGCACAACTACAAAATTGGGATAATTTCTGTCGATATCATGCAAATAACGAGTGGTACGGCACTTGGACAAGATACTCTGCTGATGGACAAATAATAGAAACTTTTAATTGTATTAGAAGTTTTCATGTTAGTGATAATGGCAATGAAATTCATCACCAAAACCACTATACCTATGCTGATGGCACAAAGGAAACAAAGACCTTTGGTCCCTATAAAAAACCAATTACTATAAGCTTATTTTTAGATAATACATTTTCCTGGGGTTCTACAAAGGTAGAATCGGGTTCAAACTTTGGTTTTGAGACAGGTTTACGCTATGAAGATAAGCGTGCGAGTGTTGTGATCATGTATGATGATGCTGGCAATTTAGAAAGAATCATAGTCATTCCCGAAACTCTCACAAATTTTCCAGAAAATCCATCTCCGACCTCTGCAAAAGAGTTGAGCGGTAATTGGGTAGGAACAGCTAAAACTATGACACCTAATTGGATGGTATCATCTCCAGTTCCGGCATCATGGCAACCATTAGAAAATTTAGCTGATGATTACCAAGTATTCCATTTTAGCGATGGTATTTCCATCAGTTGTCCGCGAAAAGTTGCAAATGTAAAAGATTTTTTTGCGGCGATAGATTGGCAGATTAATCCTAATTTACTACAACGCAGTATTCGCAATTATGAAAATTATAATTTTACAAATGTTACACTAGAAACATTTAGCCTTGCTGACTTGAACATGGGGAATAGGGAGTAGGGAGTAGGGCAATGGGAATTGGGCATTGGTAAAGACTAATGACTAATGACTAATGACTAATGACTAATGACTAACTTATTAATTTAAAAGATAAAGACCATGACAAAAGAAGCTATTGAAGCTGTGATTGTTGCTTATTTTGCCAACATTGCAGCAATGAATCCTGAAGGCTGGGTAGAGAATTTTGCTGAAGATGCTGTGAGTTACGATCCTGTGGGGGAACCGCCAACGAAAGTTCATGAGGGGTTTCGTGCATTTATTGGACAGTTGCAAGCAGCATTTGAGAAACTAGAACCAACAACAGAACATATGTTTATTGCAGGTAATTCCGCTGCGGTAAAGTGGACTATGCAGGGAGTCAGTAAGAGTGGTAAGTCTATTACCTTTGAAGGAATTACGGTTTTTGAGTTCAACGATGCTGGTAAGATTCAAACGACTCATGCTTATTGGAACCCCGCAGCGATGGTGACGCAACTGCGGTCTTAAGGCTAGAAACTGTTAATTCAAAAGTGACTAAGTTTACTGAAAAACTCATTCTAGTTTAAGTCCATTAAAATGGACTTATGCTATGAGACTGGGACTTATAGTCCCAGGCTCGCAGTTCTGCGCTAAACTGGAGGCATTGGGGTGGAATTTTCTGGTAGTAAGTCCGATGCACAACTATATCCTTACTACAGAGAGTAACCATGTCTCACGAGAATAACGAAGCACTCCAAATACAGGAAATCAATAAACTCAAACCAGTACACTTTGCTGATTTAATTAGAACAGTACAATTGATTTTTGACCCAGCAAGGGGAGTGTCTGGAGTTTACAGACAAGTTGACTGGGAAGAATTTGGTATTCCTGACGAAGTACTAGAAAATTTGCAAGCACTTGGTCAGGAATATCGATATGCATCTCCCCATATTTCTCCAGAAATTATTTGGAGTAAATTGACTCCAGAGGCTCGAATATGGTTTATTGAGAATAAAGAGAATTTGTGGCAGTTTGAGGAATTTTTTCCTGCTCTTGATGAAGATTAAAATCTGGGTTGGTTAATGATTAATGGTTAATGGTTAATGGTTAATGGTTAATGGTTAATGGTTAATGGTTA
>JBHYDF010000365.1:0-3741 GCA_051861145.1 Nostocaceae cyanobacterium | reverse complement strand
GGAGTTGGGAGTTGGGAGTTGGGAGTTGGGAGTTGGGAGTTGGGAGTTGGGAGTTGGGTAGAGACTTCCTTTGTGGGGCGTTTGTACAGGAATTAGGGGCTAGGGGCTGGAAATCCAGTATGAAATCCTTTTTTTAATCTCTAATCCCTATTCCCTAACTCTTAACTCCTAACTCCGCGCCTCCTAACTCCCAACTCCCAACTCCTAACTCCGCGCCTCCTAACTCCGCGCCTCCTAACTCCTAATCTTTAGGGACGTTCTTCAATCACTTTGTCAATCAAGCCGTATTCTTTTGCTTCAGCGGCGGACATGAAAAAGTCACGATCCATGTCTTTTTCAATCTTTTCCAAAGGCTGGCCAGTGTTTTTCGCGTAAATTTCGTTCAACTGACGACGAATCCGCAGAATTTCTCTGGCTTCAATTTCAATATCGGTTGCTTGCCCACGAGTACCACCAGATGGCTGGTGAATCATAATCCGTGAGTGAGGCAATGCTAATCGTTTGCCTTTGGTGCCAGCTGCCAGCAGAAACGAACCCATTGAAGCTGCTAAACCAACGCAAATGGTAACTACATCTGATTTGATATGCTGCATGGTATCAAAAATTGCCATGCCAGAAGTTACCATCCCACCGGGGGAATTGATGTATAGATAAATATCTTTGCCTGGATCTTCCGAATCCAAGTACAGCATTACAGCGATAATTTGATTGGCAATTTCATCATCAACGTCTCGCCCCAGGAAAATAATGCGTTCCCGGTAAAGACGATTGTAGATGTCAATCCATTGTGTGTACTGTTCCCCTGGCATCCGGTAGGGAACTTTAGGAACGCCTATAGGCATTTTTGCTACTCCGTTTGTTAATAACTGGGGGATAAGAGAGTTAGGAGTTAGGAGTTAGAAGTTAGGAGTTAGGAGTTTTTATCTAATTCCTAACTCTTAACTCTTAACTCCTAACTTTATTTAAAGGACGCTGGCAGGTACTGGAGGATGGGCAAGTTCTTCTTTCTCGAATACTCGGTCAATTAAGCCGTATTCCACAGCTTCTTTGGGAGTAATGTAGAAGAGGCGATCCATATCCTTCTCTATTCTTTCCTTGGGCTGTCCGGTCTTGTGAGAGAGGATGTCTATCATCGTCGCTTTGTTCGCTAGTACTTCCTTAGCCCGGATCTGAATATCAGTTGCTTGCCCTTGGGCGTAGCTCTTGGGCTGGTGCAGGACTATGCTAGCGTTAGGCAAACTAGCACGGCATCCTTTTGTCCCAGCACTGAGAAGCATTGCTGACATACCCATCGCCATACCGATGCAGATTGTGTGGATGGGTGGCTTGATATATTTCATCGTGTCATAGATGGCGAAGGCTTCGGTTTCAAAGCCGATGGGTTCGCCACTATAACCGGAGGTGCCGGTGGAGTTAATGTAGATTTTTATCGGCTTTTCTGGATCATCGGACTGCAAATAAAGCAGTTCGGCTATGATCAGTTCCGTGACAGCAGGCACCAGTGGCATCCCTAAGTAGACAATTCGCTCCTTTAGTAGTAGGGAAGGTAAATCTGGCGGTGGTGTGCGGTAGAAGTTATCGCCGTAGTAGGGAGCTTGTACAGCCTTGATGGGGGAAGTTTCCATAGCAACTGTTGCCTGAATTAATGCTGTTAACTTTAATTTATACCACTGTCCGCTCAGGGGACAGTAGATTTATCCACACCCCACAAGGGGTAGGCTTTCTCTGCGATTTATGTAATACATCCTAGCGCGATGCTACCTCTGTTGGAGGTGTGGATTTCTCGCTCTTGAGCAAGATTGCTCTGCATGGGTTGAGTTGAATTAAGATATTGTGACTATTATTCACTATTATTCATGTATCTTGAGCTAGATAGCTTTTCCGTAGAGCGGATAATGTGTTCTGAAGTTATTTATAAATATGTATATCCAAAATAGGAACTTTAAGGTATGAAGGTTAGTTTGCTACCTGGGCTAAATGATGGCAATTTAGATGCTAATCAAATGAATAGTCAACGTCAGTTGTCTATTTCTCTTTCTGCGATCGCTGATTTTACGGAACGCAATGTTCCTTTAAATTTATGCCTAATTTTAGACCATAGTGGTTCTATGAGCGGGCGACCGTTAGAAACTGTCAAAAAAGCGGCAAATCGCCTTGTTGACAGGCTTAGTCCTGGCGATCGCTTGAGTGTGGTAGTTTTCGATCACCGCGCTAAGGTCTTAGTACCTAATCAAATTATCGAAGACCGAGAGCGCATTAAGCAACAAATTAATCGTCTGGCTGCTGATGGTGGTACTGCTATTGATGAGGGGTTGCGTTTGGGTATTGAGGAATTGGCGAAGGGAAAAAAAGAAGCTATTTCTCAAGCCTTTTTGTTAACTGATGGTGAAAATGAACACGGTGACAATAACCGCTGTTTGAAGTTTGCCCAGTTGGCGGCTGGCTATAATTTGACTTTGAATACTCTGGGTTTTGGTGATAATTGGAACCAAGATGTTTTGGAAAAAATCGCTGATGCTGGTAGGGGTACGTTGTCTTATATTCAACAGCCAGAACAAGCACTGAATGAGTTTGGTCGCCTTTTTAACCGTATTCAAGCGGTGGGTTTGACTAATTCTTATTTGTTATTTGCTTTTGCACCAAAGGCGCGGCTAGCTGAACTTAAGCCAGTTGCCCAAGTTTACCCGGATACGATTGAGTTACCTGTGCAACAAGAGGAGGATGGACGTTATGCGGTGCGTCTGGGTGATTTGATGAAGGATACGGAAAGGGTGGTTTTGGCAAATATTTATCTGGGACAGTTTCCACCGGGTAAACAAACTATTGCTTATTTGCAAGTGCGCTACGATGATCCGGCTGAAAATAAGACGGGACTATTTTCAGAAAGTATTCCTGTGGAAGTGAATGTACTTCCTGTTTTCCAAAGTGCGCCTAATGATGAGGTGCAACAGCATATTCTCGCATTAGCTAAGTATCGACAAACACAACTGGCGGAGGCTAAATTGCAAAGCGGCGATCGCGCTGGTGCTGCTACTATGTTGCAAACTGCTGCAAAAACGGCTTTGCAAATGGGAGATGTGAGTGCGGCGACTGTTTTGCAAACTTCTGCTACTCGTTTGCAATCTGGGGAGGAGTTATCGGAAAGCGATCGCAAAAAAACCAGGATTGTGTCGAAGACAGTTTTGCAGGATTAATTATTATATGGGGTGGGCTTTTTGCCTACCCAAATTTTGGAAGATAAACGAACTAGGAAAGACGCGAAAAACGCAAAGAGAAGAGAATGAAGATTGGTGGAATTCATCATGTAGCGATTATTTGTTCTGATTATGAAGTTTCAAAAAAATTTTATACTGAGGTTTTAGGGTTTTCTATTATTAATGAGTGTTTTCGGGGGGAAAGGGATTCTTATAAGTTGGATTTGAGGGTAGGAAAAAATGACCAAGTTGAGTTGTTTTCTTTTGTGAATCCTCCGCAGCGGGTGAGTAATCCGGAGGCTTGCGGGTTAAGGCATTTGGCTTTTGTTGTTGATGATATTGAGGAAGCTGTTAGTGAGTTAAGGGCTAAGGGTGTGGTGGTGGAGGATATTAGAATTGATGAGATTACGGGGAAGCGATTTACTTTTTTTAGAGATCCAGATAATTTACCTTTGGAGATTTATGAGGGGTAGGGTTAATGGTTAATGGTTAATGGTTAATAGTTAATAGTTAATAGTTAATAGTTAATAGTTAATAGTTAATAGTT
>JBHYDF010000364.1:0-3855 GCA_051861145.1 Nostocaceae cyanobacterium | reverse complement strand
GAGTTGATATTTGCCTATCTGTTTTACTTAGTATTTGAGCGGCCGTTTATGTCCAGTTTCCTCAAAAAGCGCCATTCGTCAAAGATGCGTGTTCGTTGAAACATATTTCAGACATCATCTGCTCCCTAGGAGCAATGCAACGCGTGTTAGATGAAGCTAAAAGGGAGCGATCGCCATAACACTACTCTCCTCCTTCTCCTCTTCCTCACCCTTGCAATAAACTTTTCCGAGAATTAATTCTCAAGCACTTCAGAGAAATTAACTGGAGAGTTATCTTGGGCGCTTTCAGACGATGGCCATTAATGTCAATAAATATAATAATCCCTTACTTTGCTTTGGTAGGAGTATCTGCTTGGGGTCAAATTTTCTCAGTCAGGTATCAGGTTGAGGATAGTAATAGCTAATACTCCTGTGCGGAAATATACTCACCCTTTAGTACCGAAAAGAAGCGCGAACATTTTTCAATTTCGGCGTCCTCGTGCGGCAATCTCCTTTTGGTACACCTCATAAAGCAATAATTCTTGTTTGAGAACAAACAAATGTTCCTCACGATAATCACCTGTTAATGCTTTGGCTATTTCTGCGGCACTACTTTTAATTATTCTCCAGAGAGAATACGGCGAATGAGTCAAAAGTCGGTTGGTGGAGTCATAGGCGTTGTCAGTAACGGTGATGAACTCAGATTGGTTCAAACTTGAAGCCGCAGAAGAAAATAATCCAAAAACACCAGCGATTGTTTGCTCCCGGTAGCTTCTGAGCGGAAAATACTGGTTAGAAAGTGGATTATTGAACGAGCTAATCGACTCGGTTCTGGTAGCCAGAGGAATTCAGGGGGCGCTATGAAGTGTTTAAGCTCATCCCCCGGCCTACGCTGTGGGGATTTCGCGGGCCCCCTTGTGCATTGGATTTTTCCCCATGCAAGAGTGCCCCTTGCCCAAAGACGGCGGGCGGTGAGGCAGCGCGGTCTTGGGGGTCTCCCCCACTCGCTGTTGCCTCTCCCGAAGGGCGGTTCCTCCCACCCCTTGAAGGGATGGGCTTAAGAGCCGTCTTTCGGTGATAGGCGAGATTACTGCTATATAAAACCTAGACAAACCTAGACTTTATTTCCTACTTCATTGGGAGCATGGGAGCGGCTATCCCTCAGTAGGCTTTCACGCCTTAGCCAGACGCGATAAATTAATCGCTGCGTTTAAATCCCTATCAATCGAGTTACCACAATTTTCACAATCGAAAACACGTTCAGATAGGGACAATTTTTCTTTTTTGTGTCCACAGCAGCTACAAGTCTTGCTGGACGGATACCATCTATCCGCAACAATTAATTGACTACCAAACTTTTCACACTTGTATTCCAATTGCCGTCGAAATTCGTAAAAACCACAGTCAGCTATTGCTTGCGCTAACTTATCGTTTTTCATCATTCCTGATACGTTTAAATCCTCAACCACTATAATCGCGTGGTTTTTGCATAAGTAGTTGGTGATTTTGTGGAGTGTATCAAAGCGGATGTTGGCTACCCTAGCATGATGTTTGGCGTGCTTTATTTTTGATTTGTGTTTATTCCTACTTCCTTTAACTTTGCGGCTATGGGAACGAGATAATCTTTGCAGTTTTCGCAACTGCTTTTTATATGTTTTAGGGTTCTCAAACACCTGTCCGGTTGAGAGCGTCGCTAGGGCTTTCACCCCTAAATCCACTCCTGCAACGTTCACAGACTTAGAAGAATCCGTGTGATTAGTTATGAGACACAAGACCCATTAGCTGGTCGGTGGAGATAAATGAGATTCCTCTGTGAGCAGCTGCTCACTGGATTGCCCTCTAGTTGTTGGTGTTTGCTGAGCGCCTGTACAAATTCACCAACATTCATTCAAGGCGATTGCCTTGGGCGATCGCTTTTTTGATGAACAACAGCCAAAACCGAAGGGGTAACGATGATTTATTTAGATTCCCGCCACCCTTCAATAGTTGCCACCAAAATGTTAACTAGTGGATGGTCTACAGCTTCTTTAAAGGCTTCGGTTCCTCCTGCTTTTAGTGCATTAATAACCCGTGCTTTTAGTGTTGGATTTTTATTAATTGCTTCCGTCGCTTTAGCTACAACTGTAAGTTTTTCAATCTCTGTTGTGGTGGGATTAGTTTTCTCCAACTGCTTTAACAATTGCTGAATTTCTGCTGCGGCTTCAGCTAGGTTTTTTGATTGACCTTCGTTAGTAGAAGAGAAATAGCGATCGCTCTCCTCATCGACATGAAAGCCCATAAAGAAATCTTGTTCTTAAAAAACAGGCTCCGGGCGCTCCGCGCGCACCCGCTTACCCCCGCTCACGCTCACCGCGACCCCAAGAGCGTTATTGTGAGCATCCCAATAGCTACGGGCGATCGCGTTGGAGGCGGCAGACTTCTTTAATCAGCGCTTCTTGTGTGAGTGGGCTGCTAAGCGTGCCATTTCTGTACGAACACCTTCGAGTGTTAGCAGCCTCTCAAGCTGTTGTTGAATAATTGCAATGCTTTGATGCACAGAAGCGATCGCCTGATTCATCAGCACATCAGCAGGTGTGCGGCTGCGTTTGGCTACTTGCGAAAAAACAATGTAATTTGCAGCAATTTCGCGTCTGATGTCGATTCTCAAGCTTTTGATTTCATCGCCCAAAGCATAGGCATCAACAAAAGCATCGACTTGTGATAAGAGAATTGAAGGGTTATTGTGGTCAAAAGCTTTGCGAAAAGCTTGTTTTATTTCTTCAAGTCGAAAAAGTTCTGCTTTGGCTTGGGACAGGTTCAATTAACTTTAGATGCTCCCCTCAGGAGCAAAGAATTTACAACTCGAGTCGGAAGTCAGAATTCACTGATAAACTGGAAGAGTTTCTGGATTAACGTCAATGATCATACAGCTTTCTTAAGACTTTTAAAGCTATTTTTCTTGCTCCCTTGCCAATAAAAGAAGTTTGCATACATCTTTTCGTACGGGCATCGCACACAGTAATGACAGTTCCGGAAATCTGCACGTTAAAACAATAACAATCCGTTGCCACAATCCATTCATACTCCTGTATATGAGTGCAGTTCCACTGCTTTTGGGTAAACTGTGTTAAATATTGTGCAACACTGTGGGTACTGGCATCAAAATTAATATGCTCCATTGGCACTACCCTCACTGATTTTTATTGCTCAGATCGAATCGGTAGGGACAGATGTAGAGAATGCCTATGCTGTAGTTTCGTCTATACACAGTGATAAATACCTGCATCTTCGCAGTGATACCAATGGTTATGGCATCTTCATTACTGTTAAAAATTTCCAAAACTGTGAACGCACGGCTCTTGGGCGATACGGCAGCCGAGCATTGTCAGAAAAAGAGCCAGTGACCACTGCGGCATAACGGTTACAGCACTTGCCCAGGCAAGCACCAAAGTCAGAAATCAACCAGGATTGAATGCTACACCAGCGCCTCGAACTCATATAGGGAGAACCTGCTTGTTACTTGACGCTTTACTTAGCTCATGTGATATTGCTCACGGTCAGTTTTTGGGGTGTTAACTTGTCTGGCTGTCTTGTGTTGTCTTTTTCATACGCACTATTTCATACCTAAACAAGAGGAAAAATCCCGCCTTCCTCTCGTTCAAAAGAGCGCTGATAAGAAGAAGGGGAATGTTTTTTTAATTAAATTGAGAGTGGGGTTGCAATGCACTGAATAAATCCTGGAAAAAATGATATTGCTCGACACTGTATAATGCAAACCCCTCCCAAAGAGATGAGAAGGGTATAAATTGGAACTACATTTTCAGTTATTCTTCTTTAGGAAATCCTTGCAGCTGTCTGTTGAGTTTTTCTATTAAATCGAGATTTTGCTCTATTTCC
>JBHYDF010000363.1:0-3925 GCA_051861145.1 Nostocaceae cyanobacterium | reverse complement strand
AATGGTTAATGGTTAATGGTTAATAGCCATGAACTATGAACTATTAACCATGAACAATTAATCCAAAATCTAAAATCCAAAATCTAAAACTCGTGTGGTCATGAGTTGACCACCCTTCTGCATAACAGACCTTGTGCAAAGTTTGCACGAAAAAGTAATGAAAAAACGCCTAACTAATTCTATTTTGTCACTTTTGGATAGGCAAAATATGAAAGACTAAACAGCAATGGTTTCAAACTTTATTCTTTCTTAAGAAACTATCGACGATGATGCTTTCTCAGGAGAAGACTAAAGAATAATACTTAACCAAGTAAAACAGGGACTGTTGTGCATCTCGTAAATAAATTTTGGAAAACCAGATATGTTTTCTGGTGAAAGACTATTATTTACTGAGGTCTTATGAGTAAGCGTGATAATGAAGCTGTATTAGTTTTGTCTGTTGTGTTAGGGTTTTGTTTTTTGAGCTTCGGTATTTTCTGGCTGCTGGATAAAAGCATGATGCGATCGCCTTCGGTTCAGGTAGAGGATACATTACAGAAAAATCAGTTAACGCTTTTAGGGGACACCTTCAGCGGTTACAGTACTTTTCGTAGTCAAGATTTTCAGGAAGCGCTCAAAAAAGCTGGTTTAAACCTACGTTATGAAAATGAATTCGATCAAGCTAAACGCGCTAAGCGGATGAACCAAGGACAAGCTGATTTGCTGGTAACAACACTCGATCAGTTTGTCAAACAAAAACCTCAAGGAAAAATTGTCGGACTAATTGACTACACGGCGGGAGCAGATGCGGTTGTTCTTAATACTAAGAAGTATCCCAATTTGAAGTCCCTGCTGGATCTGAATAAGTTGGTACAAGAATCACGCCAAAAGGAACAGCAGTTAACAATCACCTTTGCTGGCGACACCCCCAGCGAGTATTTAGCACTGTTGTTAAGTACCAAATTTGAGGCGTTTAAACTGTCAGACTTCCAAGTAAATAAGGTAGCAGATGCTGTTGATGCCTGGAAATTGTTACAAGATCCTAATGAAAATGTGGCAGTTGCTGTACTTTGGGAGCCTTATGTTAGCCAAGCTCGAGAAAAGGGATACACGGTGGTATTATCCAGTGAAGATGTAGCTGAATCAATTGTAGATGTGATTGTTGCCTCCAATCGCCTCATGGAGTCTGAACCGGAAAAAATTTCACAATTACTGGAAGCCTACTATCGTCACATCGATGCGAATGTCCGAGATGCCTCACAAATGCGGACGCAAATCGCTACGGATGGTAAATTATCTGCCACTGATGCTGCTGTAGTTTTACAAGGTATTGACTTTTTTACCGCCATTGACACAAAAGACTGGTTACAAAATGGCACTCTAGAGAAACGAATTGCTTCTACTGCGGCGGTGTTGACGCTAGCAGGGAAAATGGATCAGGTTCCGGAAAATCCCAAGGAACTTTTTACCTCAAATTTCATTTTGAAGGCGGCGGAAAATACCCAAAATCTAATTAATTTGGTACGTGCTGATAAACCGGAACTAGCAGACAGACTGGTTGGTATAGGGAAAGCGATCGCTCCCACTGTCAATCCTAATCAGATTACAAATGCTCCTAATATCGGTAATTTGCAATTGCGCGGGGAGGTAAAATTTGCATTTGCATCTACGATGCTTACTGATGAAGGTAAGCAAACTTTGAATAAGCTAGCTCAAGAGATAGCAGAATTCAACGAGCAAACAATAGCTGTACAAGTGATTGGTCATACCTCTAGGACTGGCTCTGTTGATGATAACCAAAAACTTAGCCAAAAACGAGCAGAAGAAGTGGTTGCTTATATGCGATCGCGCGGTCTTAAGCACAAGTTTATACCTGTGGGGAAAGGCTCTAACCAACCACTACCAGGCATTTCTACTAACGATCCGCGCAACCAACGCACAGAAATTCGCTTAGTTCGCATTAACTAAGTCAACGTCAACTTAGGTATTGTTTATTTTCAGTGTTTCCGATGAAATTACGCTCTTTACCATACCTATTCGCTGTATTTTTAATAAGCTTAATTTTTGCCATCAGTTGCACTCCCACCCAGCAAGTTTCTACACAAGGAAATTCCACCACTACAACTGCAAATTCTGCACCAATTCAATTTGGTTTTAGTGCTTGGCCTGGTTGGTTTCCTTGGCAAATTGCTCAAGAGCAAAATTTATTTGCAGCAAACAAAGTTAATGTTGATTTAAAGTGGTTTGATGGTTATTTAGATTCCATTAACGCCAAGAGAGCCGGTCAACTAGATGCGAATACCCAAACTTTGAATGATACAATTAGCTCGGTGGCGGCTGGTTCTGATCAAGTTATCGTTTTAGTCAACGACAACTCAACTGGCAACGATAAAATTATTGCCAGAGACGGAATTAACAGCATTGCTGACCTCAAAGGTAAAAAAGTTGCTGCCGAAGAAGGAACCGTTGACCATTTTCTGTTATTACTAGGATTGAGAAAAGCCGGTTTAACCCAAGCTGATATTCAGTTTCAACCCCTAGAAACAGGTGCGGCTGCTGCTGCTTTTGTGGCTGGACAAGTGGATGCTGTTGGAGTTTTTGCACCCTTTACCACAAAGGCTTTATCACGTCCTGGTAGTAAAGAATTATTTAGTTCCAAAGAATTTCCGGGTGCTATTCCCGACCATTTAGTAGTCAGTCGCAAACTCATAAATGAGCGACCCCAAGATGTGCAAGGATTGGTGAATACTTGGTTTGCAATTTTAGATTTTATGAAAACAAACCAAGAAAAAGCTTATGAAATTATGGCAAAACGTGCCGGGGTATCGGTTGCAGAGTATAAGGAATATGACGCGGGAACTAAAATTTTCACATTAGAAGAAAATTTAAAAGCATTTAGTCCTGGTAAGGACATGACATCCCTAAGATACGCCGCTGATGAGATTAGTAAATTTCTCGTTGATTCTGGTTTGATAAAACAAGCGCCTGACCTAAGTAAGATATTCGACGATCGCTTTATCAAAGCCTACGCTGCAAAGCAAAAATCATGAACCAAAACGTTCAAAATCTGGAAGAAATCACCGCTGGACGTCAGAAGATGTTAAAACAAACCGTTTTCTGGCGCATTGCTGAAGACATTCCCCAAAAAATGGCTTGGACTTTAATGTTTTTGTCCATTGCTGTTCCCCTACTTCTCTGGTGGATTATTTCCAACACTGGGTTAATTCCACCTTTATTTCTCCCGTCTCCTGGTCAAGTTTGGGATGCATTTCAAAGACTTTTAGCAAGCGGAGATTTGCAAAAAGATATTGCTTTTAGTTTATTTCGGGTAATTAGTGGCTTTTTGCTAGCGGCAATTATTTCTATTCCTTTGGGTACATTAATGGGTACTTTTGCCAGTATTCGAGCATTATTAGAACCAATTATTGGCATTGTCCGCTATATGCCAGCCCCTGCATTTATTCCTTTACTAATTTTATACTTTGGGTTGGGAGAAACGCCAAAAATAATGCTGATTTTTATCGGTACACTGTTTTTTAACACTTTAATGATAATGGATGCAGTGAAATTTGTCCCCAAGGAATTACTAGAAACTACTTATACTTTGGGTGGGCACAGAAAACAGGTTTTACTACAAGTAATTTCCCCATATATTCTACCTAATATTATTGATGCTTGTCGCGTCAATATGGCAGCATCTTGGAATTTAGTCATTGTTTCTGAATTAGTAGCGGCTACAGAAGGTTTAGGACGTCGAATTAGTGTTGCTCAAAGATATCTCAAAACCGATGAAATTTTTGCAGGGTTAATTGTTATTGGTTTAATTGGTTTAGCAATAGACCTTTTGTTTCGATTGGTACTACGCACCTATTGTAAATGGGCTGCGGATTAAGGCGCGGAGTTAGGAGTTAGGAGTTAGGAGTTAGGAGTTAGGAGTTAGGAGTTA
>JBHYDF010000362.1:0-3950 GCA_051861145.1 Nostocaceae cyanobacterium | reverse complement strand
ACCAATGACCAATGACCAATGACCAATGACCAATGACCAATGACCAATGACCAAACTTAACCTTCCACTGGTTGTTGACCGGAAAACACTGGGGCGATCGCACTCAATTTCAACTCTGGATGATCTCCCTGTAATTGTTGACAATTCCACTCATTGCGGAACAACAATACAGGGCGTCCCATGCTGTCTTTCACCGTTGTGGTATTAAATATGCGTCCCACCTTATCCAACGCTTCCCAACCGCCTTCAACCCAACGGGCGACGCTGTAGGGCAACAATTCTAGATGGGTTTCTACTCCATACTCATTTTGTAAGCGGAACTGCACCACCTCAAATTGTAATTGACCTACCGCAGCCAAAATTGGATCGCGTTTGGCTTCATCCACAGAGTACATTATTTGTACTGCCCCTTCTTCCCGCAATTCAGAAACGCCTTTTTGGAATTGCTTAAATTTGGAAGGGTTGGGGTTGCGGAGAATTGCAAACAACTCTGGGGAGAAATAAGGAATACCCTCATACTCTAACTTTTGCCCCGTGTAAATTGTATCGCCAATTGCAAAAACACCGGGATTGTTTAAACCAATCACATCGCCAGCGTAGGCGGTATCTATTGATTCTCTTTCTTGGGCGAAGAGTTTTTGTGGGCGAGACAGGCGGATGGTTTTCCCAGTGCGGGCGTGATTTACTGTCATATCTTTTTCAAACCTGCCCGTACAAACGCGGACAAAGGCCACGCGATCGCGGTGTTTGGGGTCCATGTTTGCTTGCAATTTGAAGACAAACCCGGTAAACTCCGGATAGGTAGGGGGAATATCGCCCATACTGCTATTGTGAGAACCTGGTTTGAGGGCGTATTCTAGGAAGTACCGCAAGAATAACTCTACCCCAAAGTTGGTCATGGCACTACCGAAGAAGACAGGCGTCATTTTGCCCTGGTGTACCAACTCTAAATCTAATTCTGGTCCGACTCCTTCCAATAGTTCTAAATCATTTTTGAGTTGGTAGTAAAGCTCTTGTTCGAGGAGTTGTTCAATTCTTGGATCACCCAAATCAACTACCGTATCCACCGCTTCCTTACTACCGTGGGCGCTTCTTTCAAACAGGTGGATTTGTTCTTCTTGCCGGTCGAAGATACCTTTAAAGCGATCGCCCATACCAATAGGCCAATTGACTGCATAGGTCTGCAATCCCAATTCTTGCTCAATCTCGTCCAAAAGTTCCAGAGGTTCTCGTCCCGGACGGTCAAGCTTATTAACAAATGTAAAGATAGGGATACCCCGCATCTTACAAACTTCAAACAGTTTCCGTGTCTGGGGTTCCAAACCTTTAGCAACGTCAATTAGCATCACCGCATTATCAGCCGCTGCTAGAGTTCGATAAGTATCTTCACTGAAATCTTGGTGTCCGGGGGTATCTAATAAATTGATCTGACAGTTGCGATATTCAAACTGCAAAACTGTAGAGGTAATGGAAATACCCCGTTGTTGTTCCATTGCCATCCAGTCGGAAGTAGCCTTGCGCTGTGCCCTTCGTGCTTTGACCGCGCCAGCTTCGTGAATCGCACCCCCGTATAACAGTAGCTTTTCTGTCAGCGTAGTTTTACCAGCATCAGGGTGAGAAATAATCGCAAAATTGCGACGACTTTCAACTGCGTTGTTAATTTCAAATTCAATGTCAGTTGACATAATTGTTGTATCGAGTTGTTACTTAATTTAACTTAACTTTTTCCAACTTTAGCGAGTCTTTTAATCTTAAGACAACGATGCTCATGATAGGGTCGTAATATAATTGCAACCTAAATTCAAGGGGGAAAGTAATGTACGACACGGACAAGCGAAAACTCTTATCAGCACTGTGTCACGGAGCAATTTTTTTTAGTACTACGCTTGTATCTATTGGTGTACCGATTTTCGTACTCTTTGCCACTGACGATCCTGTTGTCAAGGACAATGCCAAAGAAGCCATCAATTTTCACTTTAATGTTTGGTTCTATGGGTTTATAATTGGTGTGCTAATTTGGATATCATTTGGTTTGCTGATACCTCTGGCAGGTATTGGGTTTTTATTACACTGGGGACTGACAATTTGGGCGCTTTTCCATGTTCTGAGCGATACAGAAAAACCCTTTCGCTATCCCTTCATTTTCCGGCTTTTTTAGTCAATCTGTCATGGCGAAATCACCGCCACAGTGGATGAAAATGGGTTTTCACCACTCCCTCTCCAGCTTTATTACCTAGGGCTATCCCCACTCCCCACTCCCCACTCCCCACTCCCCACTCCCTATTTTCGGAGTAGAAGGCAGAAAGCACAAACGCTATAACAGCATAGGGTGTTTGTCTATCTTGAACGGTCGGATTATTTCTGTCGCGATAGACTAGTCATACCCTAACAGGATTTTGGATTTTAGATTTTGGATTGATAAACCCTCTGTGGGTATGGGTTTTTTCAAATTGGTGGCATTTATTGCTCACACACACGTTTCATTATTTAGCCATTGCTTTTTTTATTAAGTTTAGCTGCAAAATTTTTAATATTGTTTTTTTATGCTTTATTGATTAAAGAATAGACAAGCAAGTTGTAAAATACAAAATTGCCCCACAGCGTCGCAAGCAGCAGGGCAGAAGACAGTTAAGCGCTTTTATTAGTGTGTCTTAATGGGGCAAGTATTTGCTCAAAGTTTGTGACGCTTTGTTTTTCGTCTATTTTACGTTTCTTCTGTTTATAAAAGTTTATGTTTCCAATTCATCGACCCCGCCGCTTGCGTACCCATTCCCAACTGCGCCGGATGGTACGCGAAACTGTTTTGACTACTAGTGATTTGATTTACCCTTTGTTTGCTGTACCGGGTGAGGGAATAGCTAATGAAGTTAGATCTATGCCTGGTGTTTATCAGCTTTCGATAGATAAAATTGTCGAAGAAGCAAAGGAAGTTTATGACCTAGGAATTCCTGCTATTATTCTCTTTGGTATTCCCGCAGATAAAGATGTGGATGCTACTGGCGCGTGGCATGATTGCGGTATTGTGCAGAAAGCTGCGACAGCTGTGAAAGAAGCAGTACCTGATTTGATTGTCATTGCTGACACTTGTTTGTGCGAGTACACCAGTCATGGACATTGCGGTTATCTGCAAGTTGGTGATTTGACAGGACGGGTTTTGAATGATCCCACCCTGGACTTACTTGGAAAAACTGCTGTTTCTCAGGCGAAAGCTGGTGCAGATATCATCGCACCTTCGGGAATGATGGATGGATTTGTTCAGGCAATTCGCAGCGCCTTGGATGAAGCAGGATTTGAAGATACACCGATTTTGTCCTATGCTGCTAAATATGCTTCGGCTTACTATGGTCCGTTCCGGGATGCTGCTGACTCTGCACCGCAATTTGGCGATCGCCGCACTTACCAAATGGATCCTGGTAATGCCCGTGAAGCCCTCAAAGAGATAGAATTGGATATTGCTGAAGGCGCTGATATGCTCATGGTGAAGCCAGCTTTGGCATACATGGATATTATCTGGCGCGTGAAGGAAGCTAGCAATTTGCCTGTTGCTGCTTATAATGTTTCCGGTGAATATTCGATGGTGAAAGCCGCTGCGCTTAACGGTTGGGTTGATGAACAACGTGTGGTGATGGAAACTTTAATCGGCTTCAAGCGTGCTGGTGCTGATTTAATTTTAACTTACCACGCTAAAGATGCAGCTAGGTGGCTAGGGTAAGCGGTGGCGTTGTATATTGGGCGATAATTTCTGTTTGCAGAATAGATTTAATAAATCTCACGCAAAGGCGCAAAGGCGCAAAGTTGATTTGGTGTCTTGGTGTCTGGGCGTGAGATTATTGTTTGTTAGGACACCGATTCAGTCTTGCAAAAGCCTATAAGATATCAGTTTCAACCCGTTTCTAACTGACATCTTGCACCAATCTCAACAAGCAGGTTGCACAGGGACGCAAAGTCTG
>JBHYDF010000361.1:0-4036 GCA_051861145.1 Nostocaceae cyanobacterium | reverse complement strand
ATTATTATCTGCAACCGAAGTACGCCAAATGTGTCGCCAGGGACAGTTTCAAGATCCGACTCCTGGACTTGCACCTGGATACGTACAAGCAAATTTAGTTATTTTACCCAAGTCAGTTGCATTTGATTTTCTGCTGTTTTGTCATCGCAATCCCAAACCATGTCCGATATTGGATGTTACTGAGGTTGGCGATCCCGAACCCCGAATGGTTGCGCCTGGTGCAGATTTAAGATGTGATTTACCGCGCTACCATGTGTTTCGTCACGGTGAATTAGTAGGGGAAGTTAAGGATATCAAAGATTTGTGGCGTGATGATTTTGTCGCCTTTTTAGTAGGTTGTTCGTTTTCGTTTGAAGCAGCGCTATTGAATGCTGGTGTACCCGTGAGACATATCGGGGAAGGTAAAAATGTACCGATGTATAAAACGAACGTTGATTGTATGTCTGCTGGAATGTTTTCCAGTCCTTTGGTAGTTTCCATGCGTCCGTTGTTACCAACCGACGTCATTCGCGCCGTACAGATTACCAGTCATTTTCGTAAATCTCATGGTGCGCCTGTACATTTTGGTGATCCGAGTGCGATCGGTATTACAAAAATAGATTCTCCTGATTTTGGCGACGCGGTTACAATTCGAGAGGGGGAAATTTCTGTATTTTGGGCTTGTGGCGTGACAACACAAACAGCAATTCTTCAGGCTAAACCAGAAATAGCAATTACTCATGCTCCAGGACATATGTTTATAACGGATATGAAAGATGAATCTTGTTATTGGTAGTGGTGCATTTACTTGATGAAAATTGCGTTGAGATACTCCCAAGAAATCATAGATAAAATTGCTTTACTAGAAACTATCTGCGGACAGGATGTTGGTAGAGGTATTCAACCATTGGTTCAAGCAGCCAAGGGAGGACTGTTGGGTTCTGCTAGTTCAATTGCAGAACACCCTTCACCTCATGTGGCAATTATTACAGGATTTTTTCTCCCCCATGGGAAACCACCTGCTCCCGAAACTGATGGCCCTATTGGGTGTGCCCTCTTGGCAGCAGGTTTATACCGAGTAGGTGTAAATGTACGAATTGTGACAGATTCTCTCTGTTTTCGGGCGGTGAAAATGGCGGTGCTAGCAGCGGGAGTCCCTGCTAGTGTTCCCTTTGATATTGTGCCAGTAGAGGTAACGGCAGGAAATCATCAAGTAGTTACATCACTGCTAAAGATTTGGGAATCTTTAGAATTACCCGTTTCCCATGTGATTTCTATTGAAAGACCGGGACCGAGTTATGATGGCATTGTCCGCAATATGAGAGGGCATGATATTACTGCTTATACTGCGCCTTTGCATCTTTTACTTGCTTCCGAGAAAATCATCTCCGTGGGAATTGGTGATGGGGGTAATGAATTAGGAATGGGTAAAATTCCCACAGAGGTGATTCATCAACACATTCATAATGGCGAAAAAATTGCTTGCATCACCACGTGTGATTATTTGATAGTTTGTGGTGTTTCTAATTGGGGTGCAACTGGTTTATTAACCGCCCTTTCCTTACTTCGTCCTGACTGGCGATCGCCAATTATTTCGGGTTTAAATCCAGAAATAGAATATCATATTTTGGAAACAATAGTTTATTCAGGACTGGCGGTTGATGGAGTCAAAGGCGTGCAAAGTCTATCTGTTGATAATTTATCTTGGGAATTTCATGCCAAAATTTTCAAAATGGCGACTCAATTGATAAACTCATGAAAAAAATCAATTTCGCGTATATAGAACACAGATAAATCATACCCTAACAGGATTTTGGATTTTAGATTGTGGATTGAGGAACCCTCTATTAGACATCTGGTGAAAAAGAATGTAGAGACGCGAAATTTCGCGTCTCTACAAGGATTTTGGGTAACGCATAATTAATTTCCGGAGATGTCTATTGGCTATGGGTTATGTAAATCCATTTGTTGCAATCATTTTTCCAATTGGTATCATCTGTGTCTATCTGTGTTCATCTGTGGTTTATTATTAAAGAATAAAAAAACTCTAATTTTTAACACTCTCCCACTGTTCCAAAATTTTCTCAGAATCTCGACAAAGAATTTCATGAAACTGACCATTACTAGCTAATAAACCACCCCACTGACTAATATCTCCAGTGTTGTACTGTAACGGCGTACCATCAAAGTGAGTGAACTGTCCGCCTGCTTCTGTCAGAATCAATTCAGGTGCAGCCATATCCCAATCTTTAGGCGCTGACTTACCAGAAAGGGAAATATAGATATCTGCTTGTTGTTCGACTATTGCGGCTATTTTTCCGCCGACACTACCAACAGATTTTTGATTTTGACAGGGTAAGTGTTGCAGCAAGTAATTTAATCTCTCATTGCGGTGACTGCGGCTAACAACTAAAGTTAAATCTTCTATGCGATCGCGTGACGATACTTTTAACGCCGTACTGTTACGACTACGGCTTTCTACAAATGCACCCCCGCCTTTTGTCGCGTAGTACAATTTTTCTGCTTCCGGGACTGCAACCACTGCTAGCACTGGGCGATTTTCCTTCACTAAGGCAATATGAATAGCATATTCCCCAGTCTTTTCTATAAAGTCTCGTGTCCCATCTAAAGGATCAATAATCCAAGACCATTCCGAATTTGGGTGTTTAGTTTGTTCTTCTTTATAAGTTTCTTCGCTGATATAGGTAAAATCTTCATTACCTAAAGCTGCGTGTAGCTTCTCCAAAATGTAGTGATTTACAGCTAAATCGGCAATGGTAACAGGGTCATTATCTTTACCTTTATATTGTACTTCTAAATTTTTAGGAGTTTCATGATAGTAAGACCGCAAAATCTCTGCTGCTTCCCAACCAATAGAACGAGCTAATGTTAGTATTTCTTGTAAATTGTGCATTAATTTTGACCTCATTTGTTACCCCACCCCTACCCCCTCCCCGCAAGCGAGGAGGGGGAGTATGATTATTATTACTTTTTATCCTGTAGACTCGCAAAAATAATTATTACCTTCCTTATCCTCTTCACTTGCAAAGATAATTTCTTTCTTCCCCCCTCTCAGCTTGCGGAGAGGGGGGTAGGGGGTGAGGTTCTAATTCATCCAACGGCGCGTACCAAAAAATTGACAGGAAAAAGCAGCAATTTTCGCTGCCGATGCTAGTGCATCGATAAAATTTTCACGTAAAATATAATGACAAAAAGCACCATGAAAAATATCTCCAGCCCCCAGTGTATCAATAGCTTTAGTTTTTGGCACATCTACAACGCCACTGATACCTCCGTTTAACTCAAAGCGCAAGCGAGGGGACAGATGTGTAAGATACTGAATGGGTTTTTCGCCGTGGGTAATGGCTATGTAAGGAATACTAAATTCACTCAGAAAGGCAAATACCTCTTCCTCTGTTTGGCAGTTGGGAGGATGAAAATTAGCAGAACAAATGGCATAATCAACAAACGGCAAGAGTTGTTCAAACCCAGGTTTCCAGCTACCACCATCAATCACAATAGGGATATTCTTAGCTTTTGCCATTTGGGCAATTTCTATCCCAACCGCCATTTGATGTCCGTCAATTAACACTATATCAACATTGTCTAAAATTTCTGGCGGGATAGCTTCCCTACTCGCTTGAGTTTTAACAGCATTAATGGAAACCACCGCTCTTTCACCCGTGGCTTGGGTAACAATAATAGAAGAGACAGGCGGTGGATTTTCTGTGGTAGAGTCAAGGTCAATTATCCTGATTCGATATTTTTCCAAGTCTCCACGAATTAGTTGTGTCATCGGGTGAGAACCAACTACACCCAAAATAGTAGAGATGGAATTAATCGCGTCTGTACAACCTAAATGGCTGAAAGCGACAGCAGCGTTTGTAACTGGCCCTCCTGCGGTAACAGTATACTCAGTAGCAACTATTTTTTGATTGTTTTTAGGGGGAGATTCCACCAGGTAAATTAGATCCAAGGTTACTAAACCGACAAATAAGCAATGATTAGTCATTAGTCATTAGTCATTAGTCATTAGTCATTAGTCATTAGTCATTAG
>JBHYDF010000360.1:0-4046 GCA_051861145.1 Nostocaceae cyanobacterium | reverse complement strand
GACTCACCGCACCGCACTGGCTCGGGAAGACAGAGGAAAAACTTTTATTTATTGTCCATCTGTGGTTTATTTTTATACTTAGTCACCACAGCTAGTTGGCGTCTGCCAAGAAGTGTTAGACCTGCCAGGTGGCACATTAGCCATGAGAACTACTTGCCCTTTGGCATTTCTCATCCACCCAGTAGCTTCAACAATTGGTGCTGGTGGAGAATTAGTACGATTTTCGGCAACAGTTTCACTGTTATGGTTGCGGTTGAGTGTTACCCAATCTACTTGCGGTGTATCACTGTTAAAAGCAACTCTGGGATTAAGTGGCAAACCCCCGCGCCCGGTGACTACAAATCGGCTTTGATTTTGACCTGTAACCGCTTGGCAGCCTTGGGTGACTTGCGGTTCACCCGGTTCAACAGGCAAGTTGATTAATTCTCGACTGGGGTCAACATCAGGAGTGCTGATAGTTACCTGACCGCTTAAGGAAGGGTTTGTGCGCGAAATCGCAGTGATATCACTACTAGGCAGTATTGCGGGGTTTAGTTTATCGGGATTTTGAGTCCCTAATAAAGTCTGAAGTTCTTCTCGACTGCGTGGCGTCAATCCAAAAATACCTTGCGCTGTAATTTGGACTGCACCCCCAGAACCAGTGTAAGCATTGGCGGCAATGTCGCTATTTTCATCTGGGATGGCGACAAGAAAGCCATCAGGAGCATTGATTGTGATGTTACCACCATTTCCAGAACCACCATTGATGCCTGCGGTAGCGGATATCTGACTATTGCGACGTAACAGTAACAAGTCTTTTATATGTAAAGTTATATTCCCGCCGTTAACTGATCCAGCTCTGGCGTTGAGGGTAGCCCCGTTGTCTAGCAGTATAGAACGAGCCGCAACTTCTAGGTTGCCTGGTTGCCCAGATGTTCTAGAAAGACTGTTAACACCTACTTCCGCACCATCCTGGACAATCAAATCTTTGGTGGTAATCTTCAAATTGCCAGTAGGATTATCATTTTCAGTTCTATTTGTCAAGCGGCTTTTAATCGAACGACTTACTATATTTACTAATTCTCCAATTACCTGCACAGAATCCGAGGCATTTACGGTTAAATTCCCTCCATTCCCTGTACTATTAAATTCAGTACCGGCGGATACTTGTCCCCCATCGCGGATAACTAACTTTCTGGTGTTGATCGTTAAGTTGTCAGCATTTCCAGCACCCGTAGTGCGATTTGTCAAGCGACTGACAGCTGTATCGTCTTGTCTGATTTTGAATCCAATCACCTGCACGGAGTCCGAGGCATTCACAGTCAAACTTCCTCCCGCTCCTGTACTGTCAATATTAGAACCAGCGGTTACTTGTCCTCCATTGAGGATAAGTAAATTTCCTGTGGTAATTATTAAGTCTCCAGCAGCGCCATTACCATCAGTACGAGTCGTCAAACGGCTGAGAACCTTAAGATCAGCTGATGCGCCACTCACCTCTACCAAGTCAGAGGCACGTACGGTGAGAATTCCTCCAGATCCTCTAGCTTGAGTACCATAACTACCAGCAGATACTTGCGCCCCATCCCGAACAATAAACTTACCCGTGGTAATCGTCAAGTTTCCGGCAGTACCAGATCCTTCAGTGCGAGTTGTCAAGCGGCTGTAGTCTTGAGGATTTACTGATTCTCCAGTTACCACCACCTCCTCAGAGGCGTTTACGTTAAGAGTCCCTCCTGATCCTGATCCTAAAGTTTTAGCTGCCATCTGTGAACCTTCGCTGATTGCTACACGTCTGCCTTGTACGTGAATATCGCCGCCGCCTCTACCACTAGCATCTACAATCGCCCCTTGAGAAAGTAGAATATCCTGGAATTTCTGTATACCTTTATATCCGAAAGTCCAGCCTTGATTGATTGGGTTCAGCGTCACTAAACCATTATCAGCAACACTCCCCAGTTCAATACGTCCCCCTGGTGTTGTCAGTCTGCCTCCTAAGAGCGTGACTTCACCGCCCACAAGTGCTAAAGTTTTACCTGACTTGACTTGTAAACCATCGTTTGCTTGAGATTGATTGCTGATGCTTCCCGCATTTTCTCCAAATTGTAAACCTAGAGGTCTGCTTACAGTCAGCAGCGGTGAGGATTGCGGCATAATAGCACTAAACTCTGTACCATCAGCAAATTTGAGACTATTAGCCGTACTTCCTACAAATGAACCGCCAATGTTTAGCGAGGCATTCTGACCAAATACAATTCCATTGGGATTAATGAGAAATAGGTTGGCATTTCCGTTAGCTTTAATCAAACCATCAATATTAGAGATAGATTTACCTGTGACTCTGCTAATGATGTTTTGAATCTCAGCAGCATTGTTAAAGTCAGCTGTAGTTCCAGTGGGGACGGAGAATTCCTTAAAACTGTGGAATAAGTTGCTTCCGGCTTGGGTTCCTCCTTCAATAATGTTGGTGTTGCCATTGGGAATGACGCGAGAATTATTGGGGAGAGTGCGATCGCCACTAATTTGAGCTTGGGCACAATTTCCAGAGGCTAACGCTGCAAAAATTACGAAGCAACTCCCCAAAGGTAATTTCCTGTACCAATTCTTTCTGCTTGGATTCATCTAGTTAACTAGCCTTCAGAAAGAAACAATTGCTAAGTAGACTACAATCTATTATCAATACAGGAGAGATGGGGGCAAACCGTAGGATTAGTAAAGATAGTTACGAATAGTTACAATGTGGCTTTCTCTGCTCAGCCACCAACGTTTAGTGAAGCATTTTGACCGAAAATAATGCCATTAGGATTAATCAAAAACAGGTTAGCCGCACCTAAGCTGCGAATTAACCCATCAATGTTAGAAACTGACCCACCTGTTACACGGCTAATTATGTTTTGAATGTCAACAGCATTATTGAAGAAAGCGGTGTCGCCAGTAGGTACAGAGAACTCCTCAAAGCTGTGGAACAAGTTGCTTCCGGCTTGGGTTCCTCCTTCAATAATGTTGGTGTTGCCATTGGGAGTGACGCGAGAATTATTGGGGAGAGTGCGATCGCCACTAATTTGAGCTTGGGCACAATTTCCAGAGGTGATTATTGCTCCTACTACTACTAATAAATATCGCCAGTATCGAGTCATCCCAGACATAGCCAAACCTCAAAAATGTAATTTTGTCAAGCTTTTTTGTCACATTTTTTGATGGCAGATGCTTTTCTAAAAATAACTTTTGATTAAAATTTATTTTTGCAAATTGTAATATTCAACAATGGGTGCCTTTGCAAATTCTTCCAAACCAACGGCTTTTAACAAATTCGTCCAATCTTGTGTCAGGATGTGTGAGCTTGAATTGGAGCGCCGCAGATCAGCTAAATTAGTCACAGCATCTTGCCACATATAATTAACAGCATATGCTTTGTATTCTTCTGAATTTGCTGTTTTTAACTGATTTTGAAGACTAGTAGTTAAAGGCACACGTTGCACCCATGCTTTCACATAAAAATAATCAGATTTATTTTGCGGTTCACCACAATAAATTTTGAAGTACCATTGATATTTACTGTTTGTTTTGAGAGCATATTTTGAATTTAATGGCAGTTTGATACCAATAATTCCTGGCTTTTGAGGTAGCGAAACAAGTTTTCGGTAGATGTCTTTATCAAATTCATCCTGAAGTATAAATTCTCCAGAGCGTAAATTTACGGGTAACTGTGGTAAATAAACCCAAAAAGTGGGATACTCAGAAACTGTTAATGCTAAGAAAGATTTCGATTCTTCTACTGTTTCTTCTCCAGGCACTAAAGCAGTAATTTGCTGGTTTAAATTGGGACAGCCATTACGTCTTGCTCCTCCTTGACGACGACCTATGGGTGCGCCGTTACGTGGGAATTTCAATTCACCAAGGCTGTTTTGTGTGTTAGTAACAGGCTTTTTAATTGGTTGGGTAACTTGTGCTTGAACTTGTGGGGGAGAATTTACAAGACTTAGGAGAAGCAAAGGGATAACGCAAGCAAGTTTCATATAGTCATTAGTCATTAGTCATTAGTCATTAGTCATTAGTCATTAGTCATTAGT
>JBHYDF010000359.1:0-4091 GCA_051861145.1 Nostocaceae cyanobacterium | reverse complement strand
GTTAATGGTTAATGGTTAATGGTTAATGGTTAATGGTTAATGGTTAATGGTTAACTACTAAACTAATGACTAATGACTAATGACTAATGACTAAATTACTTGCTTCCGCCTACATTTGGTAGAGTTTGGGGCAACTGCGTTATTTGATCCCAAACATCTTGAATACCAATGCCGTAACCAACTTCTAATAAAACTATAATCGCGGCAAAAATTAGCGCACTTTTAACGGTCGTTTTTACGACCTTAACTAATATTGTAAATACTATCCAAGCTACAATTAAGGAAATTAGCATAGTTATCAATTTCTAGATTATCGCCCTTGCTTTAGATAAATTTAATCCACAAATGGCAATTTTATTTTTATTAACAATACATTCTGTTTGCAGCGTTATTAATTAGCTCGCCCTGCACTGCAAGTGCAGGGCTAATAGCTAAAGTCCATTACAATGGACTTTATACGAAGTCTTGTCATTTTTAAATGATTTAAGCTATTAGCCTTTGGAACTGGTACAAGAAGTCAGTTAAAACTGATATTTTGCACCAGCTATGTAGAGACGCAAAATACCGCGTCTTTACAAACCCATTAAAATGGGTTAAAACTCTTAGCGAGTCGGTTTTTAACCGACTTGAGCTTTCAGCCCGAAATTTATTTCAGGGTTTATTTGAGCTTCTTGCAACAGTCGCAATCATTCGGAGGCGGAGCCTCCAAAACCTCGTTACCAGGTTCAACCTGGTAACGAGAAATGGGTTAAAACTCTTAGCGAGTCGGTTTTTAACCGACTTGAGCTTTCAGCCCGAAATTTATTTCATTGCTCTATTTGAGCTTTGATTGAGAATGGTGCAAGATGACCGTGTTATGTTTATTCGCACCTATTTACTTACAGCAATTTCCATTTATTTGAACCACAATTTTTTATAGGAGCAGGTTTACCAGAGGTACTTTTGGCTTGAATTCAAGATTGAAATAAAACCCACCTCCCATTGTTTCTGTGATTTATTAACCTGAAAATAGCTGTAATTTATTTGGGCTTTTTTGTGTGAATTTCCTGCAATTAATATAAAGGACAATAACATAATCAACCGTATTTTTAATCACTTTAATGAATAAGTTTTATAAAATATTACTTATAAAAATTTGAGTTTTTTTATATAAACTATACAATTTATCCATCATAAAACTAAACATCGTTTGTAGTAAGCACTTAAGTGCTTACTACGAACCAATACATCCAAGCTTGTTAACGTAAAGAAATAATACGCGGGTGAGATTCTAAATTTTCCTTAGTAGCTAAAACTTCTTGCCTTGCCCATTTATCGGCTGCCAAAATGTCATTTAAATCTGGATTGGAACGATTATCATTTTGATGGCGATCGCACACCAATTCGATGCACCGAGGAATATCTAAAAAGCGAATTTTTTCTTCTAAAAATAAAGCCACGGCTTGTTCGTTTGCTGCATTCAACACAGCAGGCATGGAACCGCCAGCTTTACCCGCAGCATAAGCCAATTTCATACAGGGATATTTCTGATGATCTGGTTCGCGGAAAGTTAAATTTCCGGCTTTGACTAAATCTAACCGTTCCCAGTTGGTGTAGATGCGATCAGGCCAAGATAAAGCATACAGTAGGGGCAAGCGCATATCCGGCCATCCGAGTTGGGCTAACACTGAGGTATCTTGTAGTTCAATCAGAGAGTGAATAATACTTTGGGGATGGATGACAATTTCGATATCATCGTAATCCAAGCCAAACAGGAAATGAGCTTCAATTACTTCCAATCCCTTATTCATCAAAGTGGCAGAGTCTACAGTGATTTTACGTCCCATTGACCAATTGGGATGTTTGAGAGCGTCAGCAACTGTCACCTCTGCTAATTTTTCTACCGGCCAATCTCGGAAAGCACCACCAGAAGCAGTGAGTAAAATCTTTCTCAAACCACCTTTAGGTACACCTTGCAGACATTGAAAAATAGCAGAATGTTCTGAGTCTGCTGGTAATATTTTTGTACCGTGTTTTTCAAGTAAAGGTAAAACAACAGGCCCGCCAGCAATTAAAGTTTCTTTGTTAGCTAAAGCGATATCTTTACCAGCTTCAATGGCGGCGATGGTGGGTAATAAACCAGCACAACCAACAATTCCTGTCACCACAGTTTGGGCATCGCCATAGCGAGCAACTTCTATGATTCCTGCATCACCAGCCATTAAAATTGGTTGGGGATCAATGTCGGCAATTAACTCACGCAGTACCGGCAATTTCTCTTCTGAGCAAATCGCCGCTATACTTGGTCGAAATTGCCGAATCTGAGAAGCCAACATTTCCACATTGTTTCCCGCCGCTAATCCCACAATCCGAAACTTATTTGGAGATTGAGCGACTATATCTAAAGTTTGAGTACCGATAGAACCGGTAGAACCAAGAAGAGTAATTGCTTTCACAATAGTTTAAGGATTGACAGACAACTTTACTATAAATTGCTTCTGACTCTCAAATAACAGCTATTCAAGAACATTCTTGCTGAAATAATTATCTAAAGGTTTTATAAGCCCAAAAGTAACGAGTCTTTTTCAAAACTCCAGTTTATGGCTGAAATGAAGTTAGATATCAAAAAAGAGATATGGAAAAACGATTTGCTGTTTCCAATTGCAATTTGGCTGACTAGCAGAATCGTGATTTGGAGTGCCATGTTGTTGCTTGCTCCCCTGCTAGGTGCGCCACCAGGAGGAAAGGCAGCCACATTTGGTTTAGAGGTGTTTGATGCTTGGGATAGTGTCCATTACAACAGTATCGTCACTTTCGGATATGAATACCTCAATGACGGCAAAGGACATAATATTGCTTTTTTTCCCTTGTTTCCCTTAATCGTGCGGGGAGTGATGAAACTGGGTATGCCGTTTGAACTCGCAGGGGTGCTGGTAAATAATATAGCATTTATTGCTGCACTTTACTGCGTATATTTTTGGGTAAAAGATTTTTACGGTATTGAAGGGGCGCGCTGGTCAACTGCGGTGCTGGCTTGGTGTCCGCCGTCGTTGTTTACGGCGGTAATTTATACTGAGGGGCTGTATTTGTTTTTGAGTACAGCGGCTTTGCGTACCTTTGATCAAGAACTGTATAGCTGGACTGCTCTTTGTGGGGCAATGGCGACAGCAACACGTCCTACCGGTTTAGCGCTGATTCCAGCATTTATCATTGCCGCTTGGAAAGAAAAGCGATCGCCTATTGCCTATTTGGCAGGTCTAGCTACTTCTTTGGGAATATTGCTATTTAGTCTATTTTGTGCATTAGATTTTGGTGATCCTTTAGCGTTTATTCACGCCCAAAAAGGATGGCGATCAACCCTAGGGTTTGATTGGTTGGGTTGGTGGAAAATGCTGATGCAAATCACAGTTGGTACAACTAATTGGAAGCATGGCTGGATCAAAGACCCTTTGCATCCTTTGTTGTATGTGATTATCGTTACCCTTGGGTGCTTTTTATGGGCTTATCGTAAACGCTTGAGTTCTAGGAAGGTAGACTATAGCTTTGGGGCTTTACTCTTACTTTTGTGGATACTAGCAGGCGATCCCTTGATTAATACCATCTCTGTTTTGGGTGGTGCTTACTTATTATGGCGGTTGCGCAAACAGTTAACGACGGTAGCGGTAATGTATGGCTTTTGTGGACTGGGATTGATTTTCGCCTCTGGTGGAACTTGGTCACTGAGTCGTATTGCCTACGGTGTTGTACCATTCAGCATCGCCCTAGGTATATTATTATCTCGTTATCCGCGTTGGGGATATTTAACCCTGTGCTTCTTCGCCATTGTACTTGCCAGTTTTTCTGTGCGATTTGCCCAAGAACTTTGGGTAGGGTAAAAAGTGAGGAGTGAGGAGTTAGGAGTTAAGAGTGGGGAGTGAGGAGTTAAGAGTGAGGAGTTAGGAGTTAAGAGTGGGGAGTGAGGAGTTAAGAGTGAGGAGTTAGGAGTTAAGAGTGGGGAGTTAAGAGTGAGGAGTTAAGAGTGAATAGTTAAGAATTATGAATGATGAATGATAAAAAGTTTTTATAACTCCTAACTCCTAACTCCTAACTCCTAACTCCTAACTCCTAACTCC
>JBHYDF010000358.1:0-4159 GCA_051861145.1 Nostocaceae cyanobacterium | reverse complement strand
ACCATTAACCATTAACCATTAACCATTAACCATTAACCATTAACCATTAACCACTCCCAAATCCAAAATTGCACGACCATAAGACGGCTTAACTTGACGCACCCAATTCAACCATACCTCTAAACCCTCTCCTGTTTTGGCAGAAATAGGAATAATCCTCACATCAGGGTTAATTTGACGAACATTTGCTTCAATTTGGCTAATATCAATATCCAAATAGGGAGCCAAATCCATTTTCGTGATTAGCAAGCAATCTGCTTCTTGAAACATAATAGGATATTTCAGCGGTTTATCTTCCCCTTCAGCAACACTCAATAAAGCTATTTTCGCATGTTCTCCTACTTCAAATTCAGCAGGACAAACTAAATTACCAACATTTTCTACTAGCACTAAATCAAATTCATAAGGATTATACTCGTGTTCCAGCCTATGAATTCCACCCGCTACCATTTTGGAATCTAAATGACAGGAACGACCCGTATTAATCGCAATTACAGGGACACCATATTTCCGCAACCGTTCTGCATCTAACTCAGTAGTCATATCCCCTTCAATCACAGCAATTTTCAACTCACTGCTCAAAGCGGCAATTGTACACTCTAAGAGTACAGTTTTCCCAGCACCGGGACTACTCATAATATTGAAACAAGTAATTCCCCATTCATCAAAATGCGCTCGATTGTGGTCTGCTCCTTCTTGATTTGCATGGAGCAAATTAATTCCTAAAGCAGCGTCAAAAGTTTGATGCATAACTGTATTCGATCCTGTCAATTTTCAATTCTCGACCTGAACGAATATCTTCCATCGGAGATTTACATTCAGGACAGCTATATTGCAAACCTATTTCCGGTAAATATTCCCGTTGGCAACGATGACAAAAGGCAATCAATGGTGTTTCTTGAATTACCAGTTTTACCCCTTCTAAAAAAGAATTGTGCGTTTGCACCTCAAAAGCAAATTGCAAACTAGCAGGTTCAACACAAGTGAACTTACCAACAATCAAATGAATTTGCGAAATTTGCGGACGCTCAGGCTGCGACTCCCACCAATCTTTTACCGTTAAAATCAGCGCCTTTGTCATATCCGTTTCGTGCAAACTTCACCTCCTTTTCCCTAGCTAAAACTCATACCATTTTGGATTTTAGATTTTAGATTTTAGATTGTAAAAACCTTAAGAATTGTTTTTGCAATAATTGCGAGGCGGTAGCCCACCAAACCCTCGTTACCAGGTTCAACCTGGTAACGAGAATTAGAGCCTCTGGCTCTCCCACTCGAATGATGCAAGATATGAGGTATCGGTTACATAAACTATCGCCAATTTTCCACTAACTCTGGTTGTGCTTCAGGATGGATATAAGCAGGTTTTTCAATGCGTGGTAATTGACCCGATAACACTAAATGCGCCATCGTGTCACAAATAACCCTTGTTGCCATTAACGATGTAATATCACTGATGTCATAAGGAGGTGAAACCTCCACAACTTCCAATCCACAAATAGGCGCTTTTTGGACAATTTTACCCAACATATAAAGCGCTTCACGCGGCAATAATCCACCAGGTTCCGGCCAGCCAGTTCCAGGTACAAAACCAGCATCAATACAGTCAATATCAAAGCTGATGTAAACGCAGTCCGTACCATCTAATGCTCGTTCCAAAGCAAAGTCAACTGCCGCATTCAAACCCATTTCTGTAATGTCAGTAACTGTTAAGATATTAGTTGCTCTTTCCCGACATACTTTCACACCCTGACGCGGTACTTGCCAACCACCAATACCCAATTGCACTAGGTTTTTTGCAGGAGCATTTTTGATATTTGTCGCATGAAACCAAGGACAAGTATGCATCCTTTCATCTAAGTCTGTTTCCTGGGTATCAACGTGGCGGTCAAAGTGAATAATTCCGACTTTTTTATCACCTAAATGGCGACAAACACCCCGTACTGTGGGAAAACCAATCGAATGGTCGCCCCCTAAAATTATTGGAAATGCACCAGAACTAAAGATATGAGCAACGCCTTTAGAAATCTGGTCAAAGGACTTTTCATTATTTGCGGGAATGGTAAAAATATCACCTACATCACACAAGGTAATTTGCTCACGCAAATCCACACCCAGTTCAAAGTTATAAGGGGTGTATAATGCCGAAATACGCCGGATTCCTTGAGGACCAAAACGAGTTCCAGGGCGATAAGTGGTACCAGAATCATGTGGTACACCAACGATCGCCACATCGTACTCACCAACTTTGCGCACATCTTCTAAATAAGGCGCTTTCAAGAAAGTGTTAATCCCGGCAAAGTGGGGGAGTTCGCCGCGAGAAAAAGTTGAAATCGAGCGATCGCGTATACTTTCTGCCGCTTCTAACCCAAATTCTAATCCCTGAGAAACTTCCTGCTGCCAGCCTGTTAGCGGCAAGTTCGCTTCTTTTTCCAGCGCCCGACTCGCTTCTGTTGAAGGTCGCTGGAAATGAGAATTGGCATCACCAAAAGATTGCTCAGTCATATTTCCAAAAACTGTATGTAAATTCTTGCAAGGCAAAAAACTATAGCCCGGGTAAGTCATAACAGTTCTGTTATGTACCTCCCGGGCTTTTTTCCCGCCGTGTAGCCAGTTTTTACCAAACTGGGTGCTTCTCTTGGACCAGACGTTTAAATTAAACCGGAACCCTAGAAGCTATATTGTTTTTACTTGATTGTTAATGATAGTTTTTGGGGTGCAATTTTTATATCTTTCTTTATATTTTTCAACAAATCTTTCAAAAAAATGTATTTTCAGCTACACAATTTTCATAAAATCTTTATTTGTTAGTAGTTGCTAGTTAATAGTTGGTTGTTTCAACAACCAACTATTACTAAAATTTGTTAAGAAAAATAACTTTTATTTATCAATCTATTTAACTTAGGACTTACGCACCATTCACGGAAAATTAAGTGTTTCAGACGTTGCAGATCCCCCCAACCCACGCCACTTGCTACAACGCGGGAAACCCGCAAGGGCGCAGTGGCTCCCCTTAAAAAGGGGGGCTTTGCGTAAGTCCCATAACTTATATTTTGCACCTCTAACGAGAAACCACGAATCGTTTGATAAGAAGTAATAAATTTGACATTATTTCCAATTCTGCGTCATAGTCCTCTTTTAGAGGAGTTCTGCTATGAGACTGGGACTTATAGTCCCAGGCGGATATAAGCGAAGTCGAAAAATTCTTAAATACTTAGTTATTTTTATAATGTGTTATTTAGCGCTTTGCAAGATGTAAGATAACTTAATTGCTGTCAGTCCCACGTCCAAATCGCCCTATGATGATTAGCGCTGTGGTTTAAAAAGCTGAGGAATAATTCATGAAAATATTGCCAGAAAATTTGCAAACTTTGCGCGGACAAGTGGCAATTGTTACAGGTGCATCGAGGGGAATTGGACGAGCGATCGCCCGTGAATTGGCAAAATATGGGGCTAGCATAGCCGTCAACTATGCTAGTTCTAGTCAAGCTGCTGATGAATTAGTCTCAGAAATTACTAGTGCTGGTGGTAATGCGATCGCCCTCCAAGCAGATGTATCCAAAGCCGACCAAGTAGACGCTTTGGTTAACGCGGTGATGGAAAAGTTCAACCGCATTGATATTTTAGTCAACAACGCCGGTATAACCCGCGACACATTACTGTTACGGATGAAGCCGGAAGACTGGCAAGCAGTAATTGACCTGAACCTAACAGGTGTATTTTTATGCACTCGTGCCGCCAGCAAAATCATGCTCAAGCAGCGTTCTGGGCGGATAATCAACATTACCTCCGTGGCTGGACAAATGGGCAACCCTGGACAAGCCAATTACAGCGCCGCCAAAGCAGGTGTGATTGGTTTTACCAAAACCATCGCTAAAGAATTAGCTTCTCGTGGTATAACCGTTAACGCTGTTGCTCCTGGTTTCATTGCCACAGACATGACAAGCGGTATTAACAGCGAAGATATACTTAAATACATCCCATTGAATCGCTACGGTGAACCAGAAGAAGTAGCTGGGATGGTGCGCTTCCTTGCCGCCGATCCCGCAGCAGCATACATCACCGGGCAAGTCTTTAACGTTGATGGCGGAATGGTGATGGCTTAAAGAGTTAGGAGTTAGGAGTTAGGAGTGAGGAGTGAGGAGTGAGGAGTGAGGAGTGA
>JBHYDF010000357.1:0-4376 GCA_051861145.1 Nostocaceae cyanobacterium | reverse complement strand
TCTTGCCTGTAATCTCTTTATGCTTCAAAGTGAAGTGCGGAGTGTGGGTTGTAATCCATTGTGGATAAGGTTTTCAGCATAATAGTCAACATTTTGAACACAGTCTGGGGGAGAGAGAGAGGGGGGGGTATTGTTGACTAATTTACAATCCTTTACATTTGCGTGTTGAGTATTTTTTAAGATATAAAGCGTTACTCGTCTATCCGTATCCGACTTCTTGGTTGAGATGAGTAACTTCGCTTCCATGCGGTTAAGTGTGCTGTAGACGCTGCGTCCCCCTTCCTCCCTGGTCATGCCCAAACACTCAATAATGCCGCTTCCTGTTAACCCTTGTGGATTGAGCCGAAGTACCCCAAGAATGCGGTCAGCCAGCTTGGTTTGTTCAGAGATAACCTCTTTGTCAGTGCGCGTGTAAGAGTTGTTTTCACCGTCGAATTCAAGTGCCAGTAGTTGACCCTCAACGTCACGGGCAAACACACTCAAAACACGAGATGGATCGCTAGGGTCAATGATTAGCCCTTTGCCTCCATTCGGGTCGGGTTTGGGGATATGCTCTAGCTGCCAAGTACCCCATACCGCACCAGCGATAAGCGAAGCTTAACGCCTAAAGGCGTATCGCACTCGAACCCCGCAGTTTCGCGACGCCCCGGAGCTTCCTTGTTCTTGTTGGTGTGATGAATAAGAATAGACGCGGCGTTGTACTGGTTGAGCAGGTTCTTAAGAGCGTAGAGGTTGTTAGCGAATTCGGCACTGTTCTCGCTGACTTCGGCATTGCCCTGAGTGATAGACTTGAGGGAATCGATGATAACCACGTCGGGGCGAAAATCGTCTAAAACTTGCTCTAATTCGTACATCTGGGCAATAGTCCAGTTAAAAATCACCTCTAGATTCTTGCCATCGCTCGACCTGAAACCGCGTTTGAGAACCTTGGATTTGGTGCTTCTTGGATTTTCGTCATTGGATATTAACAGAACTTTACCGCGAGAAGGTCTTATACCCAAGAAATCATCCTCACCTGTGGCGATACGCCGAAGGCGTAACGGCTAAAGCCGTATCGCAAATGCTGCATCAATAGCCATCAAAGTTTTACCTGATTTCGGAGAACCAGCAAGGATTACCATTTCGCCAACAGGCAATAATTCAGGTATTAGCCAGGTTAACTCTTGAATATCCATATCTAATAAGTCATCAAGTGATGAACGCTGCAAGCCAGGTGTAGAGGTTTTGCGCTCCGTTTCCTTGATTAGTTCCTCTACTTCTGCTTTACTAATGCTGTAATATCTACAGATTTGGGCACGTTTACGGACGTAAGCGATTCTGTCTTTTTCCTGTGATAAGTCCAGCAAGGCAAGACGCAAACGCTCATCGGAGCTATAAACCGCTTCACCTTTAACTATTGGCATATCAACATCACTCTTTTTTTGCTGTACTTGTGAAATCTGCTGTTTGTTTAAATGCGCCCTGTAGCAGCCCATCAACTTCTCGTCATCCAAAGATGGTTGTTTTGCTATATTTTCTGCATTCTTCCACCAACCTTCACGCTCTTTAGTGCTTAGGGGTGGGGTACAGCGATCGCCTCCGGCGCGTCCGTTTGCCCCAACCAAGCTCCGCTTGGTTGCCCGCTCGCGAAGCGAGCGGGGGAGGGCAGTTTGGAAAACTGCCCTCCGGGCAAACAAGGACGATCGCAAAACAAATCATATAAAACCCGTGGTAAATCGAGATGGTCAATCCCTAATTCACCTAGGCGTCGCGATGTGGCCACCAAATTCAAGCGCTCGTTTTTGGGCGGCATGATTGCGAGTGCCGTCGCCCGTACCGTGGTTGACCAATGCGCGGTCATCCTTACCCAAAAAGATTTCTAAGGGCGGTCTAGCTGTAATTACGGGTAAGGGCGCAGGACTGGGGCTAGGTGTGGGTTGATTATGGTTCAACATCAACTCAATTAACCACATGGGGCACTCGGCAACTTGCACTTCGTTAGGCGACTGCACCCAGTAGTAACTGCCAGTTTCCGGATGAACCGATGGCGGTAACACAGATTGGCAACCATTCCACCGGAATTCTAATTGCTGTTTCTTGCCCTCTTGGTCTTTCTCTCCTGTGTCGAGCTTAATGGTTTTAAACACACTCCAGTATTCTTCTGGGACGCGGTACAGCAACTGCCTACGCCCTGGCTTACCAGAGGTGAAAATTACTGTATCAGGTAAATCGCCATTACTAAGCTTTTGCAGTAACGCTTCTGCTGCATACCCATCCGCGTCAGCAGCTATAATTCCACCACTAACCTCACCTGTGCGGATACCGTAACCTGTTGCTCTTAAGAAGCGCTCTTTTATTTCCCCAGTACCCTTATCTCTGAATCTCTCCTTAGAGCCAAATTGAATTTTGTGAGCGATCGCCCCAGGAGATAGTGGCGCTTCTTTTGACCAGTCCAGCCGATAAGCATTTTTACGCTCTACTGGTGTCAATGCCCAATACGGCGGAATTTGTTGTAAGCCTGAAATTAAGCTGGCGGCATCCGCACGTTTATAATCGGTCGAATACATGGGCGTGTTCCTCATTTTTAGAAGATTTGAGAAACAAATCTTGAAGCGCTCTAGACAAATAAGTTAATATTTATATGTCGGAAACACTTCAAAATTCGTTCAATACTTGTAGTGGAGTTCCGCGCTCGCAATCGATAATAAAAGCGCTTAGGTGTCGAGTCCCAAGGCGCTTTTTTGCATTTGTTAGCTCTTTGAGTGAACAACAACAGACGATTGAACATTCTGCGTCCACGCCCTAATTGCTGCTACCTCATCCCCTCCATTCCTAACAGCTTCAACCACATACTGTTGATACGAAATGGCAACAGTATTGGGGTGGTCAAATTTATCGGCTGCCCAAGCAAAGCACATGGTTTTTATCAGTTCATCAACAACAGTGACATGAAGTTGGCTTGGACGTGAGACGCCCTGAAATTGCAACCACTCCTTCACTAATTCCACAGGATAGTCAAGTAGGGTGCGAATTTGTTTGACTCGTAAATCTTGATTAATTTCTACTTTGTCCGTATGTTCAACAGTTGTTTGTGTAGTAGGAGGTTGCTGTTTTACAGTGGGAGCAATATCTGATTCAACACTGCAAGATAATTTGGATTGAATTTCATGGATAATTTCTGCCCAATCCGCATCTTTGTTCCATTCTCTACGAATTCTCGCTTTACTAGCAGCATCGTATAGTTGGCAGAAAACGGTATTTTCTTCTCCGGAAGTCGCGGCGATAATTATAGGTTTAGAAAAATCTTGAACAACAGATGCTGCCAACAAGAATGTTTTCGCAAAGTTTGTTTCAACGCCTGTGCGAATAATATAAATTTCGTCCGCAGAGACAACAATATCTAACTTAACGTTGTCCTTTCCTTTGAATTCTTTCGCCGTCAATCTCAATTCTGTTAAGTATCCTGTTAATCCTCTTTGTTGAACAATAATCTTTTTATCTTGATTAACGTCGAACTTATACCACACGTAAGATTCACCATTAAATTCACCTTGATTCACATATAAATAAACAGGTAATGGTGGATTACAAAGCCCAACTTTTATTTCAGTTGCCATCAGAAATTCTCCAAATTATCTTCATGCGTTGTAATTTTCATTCCTGACTTCCCCCAACTTCAACAAACTGCTCAACACAGCCCATTGCTTCGCTTAAGTAGTGCAAAACATCGCCTATATGAGACTTCATTTCTGGGTCTGCATCTTCACGGTTAGCTAGCTCTTGCCACTCCCTTGACTGTGCAATCGCTTGAATCAGAAGATAGCTTTCGTTGAAAGAGTTCAATATTTCTTGAGGTGACATTGTTATATTTTGAAGGCTTAATTTCAGTGGCGGTGGACAAGAGAAGAGGAGGGAGGAAGGGGGCAGGGAGAAGAGGCATGGGGGCAGGGCGCGCTTCGCGGAGGGGAATTTTTCTCTCCCTTTCTAAGAGCTCCCTTCCCCCTAGCCTTTTCCCCCTGCTCCCTTCCCCCTGCCCCCATGCCTCTTCTTACGCTGCTAGAAACTCTGCGCTGCTCCCTCTGTGGCGAATACTCTTTGAGAGTTGCCCACTCTTGAGGAGTTAGCATCTCAAAAGGTTTATCTAACAATTCCTCAAAACAAGCCGGTTTTTGGTCTGCATACTTATTGGCCGAAGCTTCCACCATCGATAACAACCACACCCCATCAAAAGCAGAATCACACGGTACTTTTATCTGATGCTCGTTTGATGCTTGTGCAACCCACCATCTACCATCGGTGCAACCAACCCAACCAAGTTTTTGGTTGTTGTGGTAAATTTCACCTGAAGTTCCCCTTTGACAAAAAAGTGTAGTGTATGCGTAGAGGGGCTTTTGACG
>JBHYDF010000356.1:0-4478 GCA_051861145.1 Nostocaceae cyanobacterium | reverse complement strand
ATGTACGGACTGATTACCGCGATTCAGCACTCAACGAATCGCACTTCAAACTCTTATTCATTCGTGTTCGACCCTGCGGGAAGCCACTTTGTGTCTACGTGCCTTTTGTGGTTCATTTTTTCGTTACTATTGCGTAAATCCAAGTAAAGTTAGATTTACTTGGAGAGTTTTCCGGGTTTTGTGACTATACTATGAAATGGCTGATAAAGATAATCATTTTTGATGACGTGCCAACCAATTCAGGTAACATCAAACTTCTACTACAAGATGAAAAATTGTTGATTAAGAGGAGTGATGTGGCACGAATGGTTAAGAATGATAATTATCTTCGTCAAAAGTATTTTTCTACATCGAGATTTAATTGAAATGGTTGCTCTTGAGGTGAATATATTGCACAAGCGTGAACTTGTCATTGCCCTCATGGGCAAAGGCGGAACAGGTAAGACGTTTATTTCGCTAGGTTTGATCCAATCTTTGAAGAAGAGATTGGGAAAAGCAATGATTGTGGCGGATGCAGACCCTAACAGGTCACTATCGCGCTATCTGAGTTCTCACTATCTTGGATATGGAGAAAAAGAACTTCAGGAACTTCCTTTAATCACTCTAGCAGAGAAAGACTTTTATGAGTATCAAGGACTCCATTCAGAGCAAACTTACCGCGAGTTCTACGGTACTCCATTCCATGAAGTCAAAAAATTCTCTATCACTCCAACAGACTCATTTACTGAGAAATACGTAAAAACTCTCACTGATAATCTTGCTCTCATGTCGGTGGGAACCAGTGCGCTGCGGATGGAAGAACTTTATTCCCACCGTTGTTCTCATGCAACACTGAATCCATTGAAGGCTTGGTTAGCGCTGTGTACAAATGGGGTTGCGGTTGTTGACTGCGGTGGTGGAGAGGACTCAGGGCGATTTGGTTTGCCTATAGGAGCAGATGTAGTTATTGTAGTTGTTGAGGCAACACCCGACTCTGTGGCGATTTCAGAAGATATCCGCGCCATTGACGAAGAGTTAGGAATTCCAGTCGTGTATCTTTTGAATAAATGTCTTAATAATTTCCCAGAAGTTGAGGCTTTTGAGTCTAAACACTCAGACAGGATAGTTGGAAAAATTCCTTTTATGCCCTCTATTTACGGCAAAAATCCGCTTCATGTCTTTGACCAAGTTGAAGGAATTTCTAATCAAATCCTCGAACAAATTCTCTCTCAAAAATTTAATTCTCCTGAACAACGGTGGGCAAGAGTACTCAGGTGGCAAGACCGCTTGTATAACCTCAGTAAAACAGTGTTCTAATTGACATATATTTGTCAGTTTGGGTAGTTGCAAGAAAGGGCGATACGGCTGTCTGACGTTACGCAGCCCCCGGCGCGTATCGCGTCCTGTGTGCATCGCGCCAACTTCTCGCCACCCTTGCAAGATTGGGTGGTTGAGAGCTTGACAAATATTTCGGTATTTAGCAAAGGGGGAAACCACGGCAGTCGCTACAACTCACCGAAACCAGAGCAACGCGCTGCCTCCCCAAGACCCTTCGGGTTCGCCCTTCGGGTTCGCCAGTCGCCTAGGTTGGGAAACCCGCCGGAGAGCGCTGGTCTCACCAGTTCCCAGGGCGCGGGAAACCCGCCATTTGTCCTAAGAGGACACGCTATGCGCTTAGGCGCACGCTTCGCGAACGCGAACAGGACGCTTACTCACCGCGCTGCCTCACCACCGCAACTGCCTCACCAGTCGCCTAGGTTGGGAAACCCGCCGGAGAGCGCTGGACTCACCGCAACGCGCTGGTTTATCTTGGCGGTTCGTTGACAGAGCTAGGAGATGGAGAATTCATTAGAAGACAAAGGCAGGAGGATTTTATCAATCAAGAGAATCCCATTCAGATGGTCAATTTCGTGTTGTATGACAATGGATAACACCCCATCAGCAGTGAGGGAAAAAGCACGACCTTCTCGATCAAATGCTGAAAGTATAACTTGATTAAATCGCTTGACAACTTCACGCTGTCCTTTAATGCTAAGGCATCCCTCTTCTGAATCAATAACAGGCTCTTGGTATACTATTTCCGGATTAATAACGCACAAGATATCTTCAGGTTCAATTTCTCCTGACTTGTCACCTAAAATGCGTTTTTGATTTAGAACAAAAAGCCTTTTTAACTCTCCAATTTGAGGAGCAGCTAACCCCATTGATTTATTTTCAAGCATTGTATCGACTAAATCATCAACCAAAGATTGAAGCTCTTGATTAATTTTTTTAACCTTAGTCGAAGGTTGTTTTAATAAAGAATTAGGATGATGGATAATTGGTTTAACTGCCATATAAATCTTGAAAAGTAAGAAATATTTTAGAGCTTACATGTGTATTAGGTTTACTGATTTTTCAGCTTTAATTTATCTTACCATTTTTCATCTGGACAGGTCGAAGCCTCAAGATTTGCCTTCACCATCATAAAACATCCACATACAGTGCAACGCTTGGTTTCGGTATCAAATTTGTCACAATTTGAGCATATTTCTAGTCTTTCTTTAACGGTACTCCTAGAGGCAATCACTCTATCACCACATAATCCTTGATTAACAGTTTTATGTGCTTCTAACAGCAGGTTTTTAAGCATTTTATAATTGCTGGGGTAGGAAGGTGGTGAAGACCTAACCATGTATTGTGATTTCCTGATTTTTGAAAAGTTGAATTTATCAAGGAATAATAACACAGTAAGTTTACAAAATGTTAAAAGTTTAGAGGGATTTTCCAAAAAAAATAAATTTAGTTTAAACAATCATAAATGCTTAAATAATGGCATAATACTATGTCTGGTCAAAAACCCATCAACCGTGTAGGTGGTTATATCTTGCACCCTTCGGGTTCGCCCAACGGGAGAGGCAGTTTGCTTATGCCGGGGAACCCGTCCACCGCAACTGCCTCACCAGTTCCCAAGGCGCGGGAAACCCGCCGTTTGTCCTAAGAGGACAGACTGGTCTCATACCATTTCACGTTAATCGCGATACATATAAATTTTGTAGAGACGCGACGGCAGTCGCTACAACGGGGGGAACCCCCCTTCGGGTTCGCCAGTCGCCTACGGCGGGAAACCCGCCGGAGAGCGCTGGTCTCACCGCAACGCGCTGCCTCAAATTTCGCGTCTCTACCCATCTGTATTTGTATCAGAGTTTTTGTGAAATGGTATCACCAGTCGCCTGGGTCGGGAAACCCTCCGCAGCGCGCTGGACTCACCAATTGCAAAAAGCCCTGAAATAAATTTCGGGCTTAAAGCTTAAACCCATTTTAATGGGTTAATTAAAACTATTAACAAGTTGGTTTTTAACATATGTAGAGATGTGCCATGGCATGTCTCTACATAGTCCGAATTTAATTCAGGGCTAAATTTTAGAGATATTGAGAATAGTGGAATATGTCAGTTAAGAATGAAATAGCCCTGTGGTAATTACACAGTTTCTCAACCTACTAAGAAACGAGTAACTGGTACGAATTTATAGAAGGCGTACTCGTACCATACAGTCCAAATAAAATCCCTTACCCAAGTAGTCCGCATTTGAGGACGTATTTGGTAATCAAAAGATGTATCAGTAGCCCCAACTCTCGCCATTGCGTGGTTACATCCACAGCCATGTTCTTGGAAAAATCCATGCTTAGAAGAGATGCTTTGCACCATTAGTTGGATGGGAAACACTTTTTGTCCATGCAAAGAAGCATCCCAAGCACGAGCATTTTTTCTGTCTTCTTCACTGAATCTTAATGGGCGAACTTCAGAAACTTCTTTCCTGTAGATCGGAGCCAGATGTACATGATAAAAAGAAGCAGGAAGGTCATATCCAAATTCTTCAAAGAGGTCTTTCCCAATTTCGATAATTTTCTTCCGTTCAGCGTAATCTTCTTCTTCCTGGGAAAGTTCCTTCTCTATTAAATCAAAATTCGGATACTTATTGACGTCAAAATCTTCTCCATAAAACTCAAGCGTTTTCCAAGCAAGTTTGCCAAATATTTCACAAAAAGCAGGCTTGCAATCTAGGAAATCTTCCGATTCATTGAATAAGTCAACATCGCCATGAGACATTTTGTGAAGAAAAAGTTGTGCCATCTTCACATATGCTTCTGGATCAGAAAGTTTTGTATTAGATTTTCCTGCATAAATATCTTGCCAAGACTGAGGAAGCTGATTAACAGGTATTGCTTGTTCACCTTGGATCAGATATGCACCCTCTCCAAAAGGGAACGAATTTCTGATGGTGGCGGACATATCTACTTCATTTACCTTAGTGGCTATCTTCTGTTCCATCAGTTTTTCACTTGCGTTTAATGACATTTATGTTTCCCTTCTTGAGTCAAATGGTCAAATGCAACCTATTTGCCGGAAATAATAATAATCGTTATCAATATGGTTATTCACAATCTAGTAAACAAAAGTAATAATTGGTCATTGGTCATTGGTCATTGGTCATTGGTCATTGGTCATTGGTCATTGG
>JBHYDF010000355.1:0-4496 GCA_051861145.1 Nostocaceae cyanobacterium | reverse complement strand
ACTCTACAATTATATTCTCGCATCTGTAGTCTCTTTTTAGAGAATTGGTATAAGTGCATAAACTTGCCAAACCTGGGTCACAAAAGGCAACAGGCTAACGAGAACCATGCGTATACAGTGGGTTGTAATCAGTATCAGCTTGCGGTCAAAACGGTCTGCTAAAGCGCCTGCTCCCGGGAGATAGCAAGACAAACGCAGTAATTCGCAATGTCAATGCAAAGGCGAGTACAACTGCACTATTATCTCCAGCTAATTCAAAGGCGAGTAAGGCTAAACCTACCCAGGTAAGGGCATCTCCCAACAAATTGGTGGTTTGAGCCGCATAGAGCCGCGCGAAAATGGGATTTCTCAGGCTGCCAAAGAGATGAAATCTCCTGTTCATGTTCCTTAAAGCTAGTTTTTTATTACTGTTTTTAAAGGGGGATATTTCTGTATTGCTTATGTATTAATATATTTTATTATATCCCATAGGGGGGTATTTAATTTTCGCCTGTTGATACACAGGTCAGTTGTTTCCACTCTTTGGTTAAGGGCAAGCGAACGATAAAGGTACTACCTTTACCAACTTGGCTTTGCACCTGGATGCTGCCTGAGTGTGTTTGAGCAATTGCTTGAGCGATCGCCAATCCCAATCCAGATCCACCAGTACGACGTGAGCGATCGCTATTGACTCGATAAAAACGGTCAAAAATCGCTTCTTGCTCGTGCGGTGCAATGCCAATACCTGTATCTTGAACTTCAATCACAGCATCACCGTTACTGCGTTTGAGGATAATAGCTATTTGACCGCCAGCAGGTGTGTATTGAATAGCATTTGCAATTAAATTAGAAAGCAAACGTAAAAGTTGGTCTTCATCTCCCATTATATACAGGGGCTGATGGCATAAAACTGAAGATGTTAGTTCTAAAGATGCTATACTTGCTAACGCTGAAAATTCTTCTATTAAATCATTAATCAAAACGTTGAGACAGCAAGGTATCTGTTGTATCGGCAAAGTATGCTGTTCCAATCGCGAAAGTAGCAGCAAATCTTGAACTAGTTCCGCCAGTCGATGACTCTGACGTTTAATCGATGCTAGAATATTTCGCGCTTCTTGTTCAGACAGGTGTGACTTATCGAGTATGGTTTCCACCGTTGCATAAATTGCTGCTAAAGGAGTACGCAATTCATGGGAGGCATCAGACGTAAACTGTTGCATTTGTTTATACGACCTGTCAATTGGTCGCATCGCCAACCCTGCCAGCCACCAACTAGAACCACCAACTAGCAGTACCGTAATTGGCAATCCTAACCCCAAAACTAATTTCAAAGCAGCGAGACGATTATCTAACTCTTTGAGACTGCGCCCTACTTGTATATACCCCCATACCTGATTATCTTTAGTGTGCAGTGGTAGAGATTTTTGATGGTAACGATTGCCTTGTGCGTCTTTGACTGCTTGCCACACATCTGTTCGCACAGTTGATGGTAATTCGTCGGACTGAAAACCCGCTACAGCAATTAATCCTCCAGAAGCATCGATAAAACGGATGTAATATTGTTTATCTTTGTAGACAGGACTAAAGATGCCGTGTTCAGCAAGGGTGCTTTGGCTGTGTTCAAAGATTTTTTGGGCGGGGCAGGTAGAGTTTATTTGACAAAGATTGGGTAAAACCTGCTGAAAAACTGGCTCTATGCGGCCGGGCTGTTTTAATGTTGGTTCAATGACATCGTGCAGCGTACTTGTTATAGACTCTAGTTCCCGGCTGATGGAAACCAAGTAAGCGTGAATGATTACTTCATACACAGCAAAACCGCATAGGCTCAGAATCAGACCCATAACCACCGCATACCAGGTAGCCAATTGCCAACGGGTTTTATGAAAAAGTCGAATCTGCATTGCTAGGATTGAAACGATAACCCATACTAGGGACGGTTTCGATTAGACTATCACAACCACATTCCGACAACTTGCGTCGCAAAAGTCGGATTTGAGCGGCTACTACATTACTAACGCGTTCTGCACTAAATGTATACAGATGATTCAGAAGTTGGTCGCGGGTAACAATTGTGTTGGGACGTTTCATAAAATATTCCAGTAAGTGAAATTCCTTCTTTGTTAAAGAAATTACCCTTTTGTCCCCATTGGGATACTCGCAAGAAAATGTAAAATTACCGTAGTCTAGGATTAGACTTCCTACTTGCAATTGAGAAGACTGGAAATGGGAAGAACGTCTCTGCAAAGCCCGCAATCGTGCCAGCAGTTCTGCCATGCCAAATGGCTTCACCAGATAGTCATCTGCTCCTGCATCTAGTCCGGCTACTTTATCTTTCATACTATCTTTTGCTGTTAGCATCAACACAGGCAAACAGTTACCGCGAGTTCGTAACCGCTTGCATAATTCTAAACCCGATATTCCTGGTAGCAACCAATCAAAGATTGCCAGTGTATATTCAGTCCAATGAGATTCCAGACAACTCCAAGCTTCATCACCATCCAAAATCCAGTCAACAATATATCTTTCCTGATTCAATTTTCGCTGAATTGACGCACCCAAGTCTGGTTCATCTTCAACTAGCAGAATTTTCATAACAAGCCAATGCACCTCAAAAATTTGTCCATTAATGTACACGCAGTTGAGCTATACCAACTGGTAATTCTGCATTAATACCAACGAGAATAGCTGAAACTTTGTACATTTTGTCACCATTTGTTGGTGCTGTTTTTTTGACCTTATTCATATCTATAGTCAAAGTAATTCCTGGCTCAACTTGTCCAGCAAACACTAATGTAGCTTTTTGACCATTGATAGAAACCTTTGCATCAATTTTTTTACCTGATTGGTCAAATACGTCAATACTATCTCTGAGAATTATGTTACTTGGAGCTTGGATAATTAGCTGGGAAACAGCTTTGCTTTGTTGAGGAACTTCTATTTTCAAGGTATGTCTGATAATTCTCCAGTGGCGAATACCTTGAGGAAATTCTATAAAGCCAATAACATGAGGAGACTTATCAGATTTTAGTGAGGAATTTGCATAAGTATCTGGAACTGAAACTGCCATAGTCAAGGTGAAAACAGCAGCATATATTAGTGTTTTATCCATTTAATTCCCGTAACTACTTCACTATGTCAATCATCAGAATCATTTTTGGTAGATTGAAGTTACCTCTTAATAGCTTGACAAAGTGAGATGAAATTTGGATGAAATTTTAGCCAGTGAAAGGGATTTTTTTAAAAGAAAAACAAATAAGCGACCTTTGATGGAGCCATAACTTTTTCGTAAACGCATACCCTCTTTATAGTCTGGCTCTAAACTCAAAGCTCTTTACATTAGCGGTAGGTCTGAATCCGAGCTAAACCTAGTGGTATTTCTGTTGTCATACCAACGTTCTTGGCGAAAACAGAGTAATGCCAAATAGACTTATAAGCAGGAGTTTTTACGCCTTGCATAGAAACTGATAGCGTTGTTTCAGGAGCTACTGGTTGAGAGAAAACTAAAGTTGCTTTTCCGTCGTTAATAGAAACACTCGCTGGAACTTTTTGTCCTGCTTGATTTTTCACTTCAATTCCCTCGTTGATGCTAACTTTTTCTGGTATTTTAATGGAAAGTTCTGAAAGGGCTTTTTGCCGCACATGAACTTTAAACTGATGTCTTGCATTGTGGACAGTAACGTATTTGGGAATTGCAACGCTGTTGCCAAGATGAGTAACATTGAAATCTTTAAGGTTTCTTGCCTGAGCAGCGGGAATTGAAGACGTGAGGATTAGGGTGAATGTAGCAGCATAAATTAGTGTTTTCATCAGCTTTATCCTTGAATAATTAACTCAAATTTTTTCTGAAATATTAGTTTGGTAGCCGTAGATGAAATTGAGATAAAAATTAAATATTTATAAAGAATATTTAATATAACATTTGTTGATAACAATTCAAACAAAATATTCAATTGATTCAATTTTTTATATGTTTTTATGTTTGTTTTAAACTATATTTTTTGATAAAATATCCGAAAATTATTATAAAAATAAACTCAAGTTACACTAAGATTAAAATGTGGGAAATTTAGCTACACCTACGGGAATCTCTACGTTACTATCAACAACTTTAACTGAAAAATTATAAACAGAAGCAGAACCAGTAATTGGTTGTTTTACTTTGTTGAGGTTAACATTAAGCTTAGTATTAGCGAGAACTGTTTCGGGAAAATCTATTATAATTTTTCTACCATTTACAGAAAGATTAATGTTAATATTTTGACCATTTTCATCTAATACTTCAATATCATTACTTACAGCCACAGTTGGTGGAGTATCGATAATTAGCTGGGAGAGAGCTTTATTATTCCGGGGAATATGTAATTGGAAAGTATGTTTAACAATCCGCCATTGAATAGCAGGAAATTGCAAATTATTATCAACATTGGGAACTTTATTATCATCTGTCTTAGCAGTTGCATAGCTGTGATTTCAACCACTGCGTGACCAAGATTTTCAACCATAGCTTGACCAACCAA
>JBHYDF010000354.1:0-4525 GCA_051861145.1 Nostocaceae cyanobacterium | reverse complement strand
TAGGAGTTAGGAGTTAGGAGTTAGGAGTTAGGAGTTAGGAGTTAGGAGTTAATAGAAAAGAATTATGACACATGACAAATGACAAATGACCAATGACAAATGACAAATGACTAATAATTCTGAAATTTTAGCCGTAAACGATGCTTTTTATCGAGCCTTTGAGAAAAAAGATATCGAGGCTATGAGTACAGTTTGGTCTCAGGGAACTGGTAGCCTTTGCATTCACCCTGGCTGGGATATATTACGCGGTTGGAAAGCTATTCGCACTTCTTGGGAAAAGATATTTCAAAATACCCCTTATATAGAAATTAATAGAGACATAATTGCTACAGAAATTCGTGAAAATATTGCTTACGTTGTGCTAGTAGAAAATGTCATGCAAGTTATTAATGGCAGGAAAATAGAAGCGCGATCGCTCGCTACGAATGTGTTTGAACTGCTTGGCGGTAAGTGGTATTTAATACATCATCATGCTAGTCCGATTGTGCGGTAACTTTTGGTTTGACTGCACCAGCGCTATTTACATCACTAGATCCCCCCAACCCCCCTTAAAAAGGGGGGCAAATCTTCTCAAAGTCCCCCTTTTTAAGGGGGATTTAGGGGGATCTTCAACGCGATATTGTTTTATCATAGAACTTACGCAAAGCCCCCCTTTTTAAGGGGGGTTGGGGGGATCTACAACGTCACTACAATCGCGATGTTTGTCACCACAGTCGCGATGTTTGTAACCACAGCTTCAATGTTTGTAACAATAGCTTTTGGCAGAGTGCAACAGCTAACTCCCAATTAAATCCTGAAACCGCCCATCCCCCCGAATGCTGTCAAAATCAGAATCAGTTTTTGCCCACTCTTGACATTCATCAGCATTTATATTGATGGCTTGTTGTAAATTCTCAATTGCTAAATCAACATTACCCTGTAAAGCATAGCAACAAGCCTTATTGTACCAAGCTTCGTGGTCGTCGGGTTTGAATTCAATCGCTTTGTCGTAGGATGCGATCGCATCATTAAATCTTTCTAAATCAGATAGCGCATTGCCCCGGTTGTACCAAGCTAAATCGCTCCCACAACTTGGGGTATTTCTCCCATTGCAGTTTATCCCAAGGGCTAGCTTCTCCAGGAAAGCTTGATTCTTTTTCATCCCGCGCCGTGGCAATTACCCGCACTTCCTTCTTCTCGCAGAAGAATGTTTCGTATTTTTTCAACGCTTCCAGCAGTCGTTCTTGTAACGGCACTTTAAACCGTTCCACGGGACTTTTTTCCGCTTCTGGCGAAATTTCCTCGCGACTGCGATACATTTTCTGATTGAGGTCATCCAAGAAAAACAGTAATTTCCGGTCTGTGCCTATTTCCGTAGGCATCCGTGCCGGAGTATCTAACCATTCATTCGGCTTGAGGTAAAGCACCGTCCAGCCTTCTTGGTTGAGGTGACTTGCAAGTTCCGTTGCCTCCCGTGTTTTCCCCAGTCCGCTACGTCCTAAAATTAACACCCAGCGATGTTCTTCTAACCGCTGTTGTAATTCCCGGCGAATGTTGCGATTTGCTACCCGTTGTTGGTAAACAATATTGCGGTCTGCTAACGGATCGTTATCTTCTCCGCCAAGAATCCGCTTTTTCAGGTCTGGAGTTTGGGGTTTGATGACTTCAAAAGGGAAAATTGACGGGGGAATACGCCGTTGACGGTTTCGCCACTTCAGCCACCAGAAAAAACCGATCAAGGCTGGTAAAATTGCAGGTAAACCGCCTGATATGAGATTATCAATAAATTCTTTGTGGTCTGTATAAAATTTTAGTATTCCCTGAATAATATCAAACACGGAATTTATTTTTATCAGCAGATAGCTGGGGCTATATGAGATATTAACTTATTCAACCGTGGTAAGACAGAAAAATACGCTGGTGCAATAGACTTTTTGCAAAAGTGGATTTTAAGAAAATTAAACCACAGATGGACAATAAATAAAAGTTTTTCCTCTGTCTTCCCCCCTTTTTAGGGGGGAATGAGGGGGGTGGACACAGATGGAAACAGATGAACATAGATAATTCATCTGTGTTTATCTGTGTTCATCTGTGGTTGCAATATCTTAAAAACCGATTTTTGCAAGAAGTCTAATCTCCAATTAACTCCACCGCATCTCGTCCATCTAAATCTTGTAAATAAACCTTAACAATTTCTTCTTTAGCGGTGGGTAGCTGCTTGCCGGTAAAATCAGGATGAATTGGTAACTCACGATGACCTCTATCAACTAGTACGGCTAAACGAATTACTTCTGGTCTACCGTACTCATTGACTGCATTTAAAGCGGCGCGTACCGTTCTTCCCTTAAATATTACATCATCTACAAGCACAACAATTTTATCAGTTAAATCAATAGGGATATCAGTTTTTGCAGGAGTTCGTAAACCAATTTGGTCAAGGTCATCTCGATAAAATGTAATATCTAAAGCACCCACGGTTACAGATACACCTTCTAGCGCCTCAATTTGACGCGCTAGTAATTGCGCTAACGGCACTCCTCTGGTATAAATACCGAGTAGAACCAATTGAGACAAATCGCGCGTCCGTTCTACAATTTGAGAAGCGAGACGAGTCACGGTACGACGAAGTTCTTCAGACGATAAAATTTCAACCACTTTAGCTTTGGTAGAAATAGTCATATACCTAAATATTCCCTGAGTAATGAGTTAAGAGTTAAGAGTTAGGAGTTAGGAGTTAGGAGTGAAGAGTTTTTTTGGCTTTGCTGAATTGTGATATGAAAAGCTCACGCAAAGGCGCAAAGGCGCAAAGGTATATAATAATTCAGCAGCGCCCTTTTTTTAACTCCTAACTCATCACTCTTAACTCTTCACTCCTAACTCCTAACTCTTCACTCCTAACTCCTAACTTTTTTTTAGAGCTATTAGCAAGAGAGTCGCCACCCCTAACCACAGCAAAAAGCTATATCGAGTCAGTCCCAAAGCTTGATGAATGCTAGTGGTCGTGATGGGATGGGTTGCATCTCCCAGTAATGGTTTATGTTTGGCTACTCCACCATACCAATTTGTGCCTCCTACCTGGACTCCCAAAATAGCAGCATAGGCGCACTCACTCCAGCCAGAGTTAGGACTAGGATCGGCGGGTGCATCGCGGCGACAAATTTGCAAAACATGCAGGGGTTTACCGGACAGCAGCGCTAAAGTTATGACTGTTAACCGACAAGGAACCCAAGTTAAACAATCTTCCAACCGCGCACTAAACCATCCTAAATAAGTGTAGGGTGCATTCCGATAACCCACCATTGAATCAAGAGTACTGCTAGCTTTGTATGCCAAAGTGAGAGGAACAGAACCTACAAATGGTATAAATGCGCCAATAATTGCATAAAAAAGAGGAGCCATTATTCCGTCAACAGCATTTTCTGTGACAGTTTCCAGAATCGCTCGTAAAATTTCTGATTCTGTCAGATTTTTTGTATCTCGACCAACATAATTACTTAAAATAGAACGAGCATCTTCGATTTGCCCTGATGTTAAAGGTTGTAAAACAGTTTGAGCTGCTACTCTCAAACTTTTCCCGGCAAAACAGCTAGCTAAGAGTATGCTTTCTGTTGCAATTCCCAACAGTGGATGCAGCCATCTGGCAATTTGAATTATTGAGAAACCAGCGATGCCACTACCAAATATTAAGACAATACCTAGCACAATTCCAGCTAGGCGTTGCGTAAGAGGATGTTGATAGTATGTTAGGACAAATTTGCTGAAGCGAGAAATTATCCACCCCATCACTTGTACTGGATGAGGCCATCCCAACGGATCGCCGATTAAGTAATCTAAACCGGCGGCAATGATTAAAACAATAGTGTCATTTGTCATTTGTCATTAGTCCTTTGTCATTAGTCATTTGTCATTTGTCCAATGACCAATGACCAATGACCAATGACTAATGACCAATGACCAATGACCAATGACCAATGACTAAACAACAAAACTAGCTTCTTCCCCAAGAGAAGCTTGCCAACTGCGAGCGTCATAATAAAGGTCTGCCAAAGTAATACTGTATAATGCTTCTTTTAATTTTTGATGAAGTCTTTGCCAAAGAGTGAATGTTACCCAATCTTCTGCTTGTCCTGGGGATGCTTGGTGATGGGGTAAAGGTTCAATGGTTTCACCAACTGCTTCTAAAATTTCTCCTAAAGAGATTTGCGCTGGTTCTCGCGCCAGTTGGTATCCACCTATGCTGCCACGAATTGATTTGACTAACCCAGCACGACGCATTTCTATTAGTAATTTTTCTAGGTAAGCAGCAGGAATATCTTGACGATGTGCGATCGCTCTCACAGAAACAGGCCCATACTTCGGCTGTAAACTCAAATCTAGCAGCGCTTTCACACTGTAGTGTCCTTTGGTAGTTAGTTTCATTTTTCTTTGTCCTTTGTCCTTTGTCATTAGTCCTTTGTCATTAGTCCTTTGTCCAATACCTAATGACAAATGACAAATGACCAATGACCAATGACCAATGACCAATGACCAATGACCAATGACCAAT
>JBHYDF010000353.1:0-4557 GCA_051861145.1 Nostocaceae cyanobacterium | reverse complement strand
CAGTCGCTACAACTCTGGAAACCAGAGCAACGCGCTGGCTTGGCTTTGCGTGAGACTTAGAAAAATAATCTTTGCCAAGTTAATTCTTTGCTAGCTTCATCAAAATGCCAGCGTAACAAGTTAGCAGCACAAGCACCAGCGCCTATTCCTGGTAAACCCATCACCTTTCTTGGTGCATCTGTAGCGAGTGCGATCGCCACCTCTACATCACATATTCCCCACTTCACCAAATTCTGTACTCCCACCAGTAAAGGTAGGGTTGTCCCCGACAAAGTACCATCTGGTAGTCGTGCAGTGCCATTTTTCACTTCAATTTGCCGACTGTCCCAAGGATAAACCCCATCAGGTAAACCTAAAGGTGCTAAGGCATCGCTGACAAGAAAAAGCCCGATCCCCCCTTCCCCCTTACAAAGGGGCGAATAGCTGGCACGCAGTAAAATATCTAGCATAGTAGGAGAAACGTGTTTTCCATCGCCAATAAAACCACACATCACATCAGGATGAGTAATTGCCGCGCCTAATAATCCCGGTTCGCGGTGGTGTAAAGGTGGCATAGCGTTGAAAGCATGAGTCACCATTGCTGCACCTTCTTCAAAAGCACGTTGTGCTTGAGCAGCTGTTGCTTGGGAATGTCCTAAACTAACGGTAATGCCCAAGGAACGCAAATAGGGAATTACTTTACCAGTTGCGTCTAATTCCGGTGCTAAAGTGATAACTCTAACAACGTCGGCATAATCCCCTAAAACCCGCTTTACTTCCTCTATTGTTAAGGGTAATAGATACTCTGCTGGGTGTGCGCCACGCTTTTCATAATTCAAAAACGGCCCTTCCAGATGCACTCCCAGTATTTTCGCACCCTGGGAAGTAATTTCTCCCCCTACTCCCCACTCCCCATTGCCCCTAATCCCCTTCAGGGGCCCCGAGTTCCCCACTCCCTCAAAATCAGCTATAACCCCAAGCGATCGCTGAATATTTTCTACTGAAGTTGTCACTAAAGTGGGTAAAAAAGCATCTATCCCGACATTCCAAAGAAATTCACATATTTTCAGCAAAAATTGGGAATTTTTTGGTTGTAAATCGGTAAATGCTAACCCTAATGCGCCATTAATCTGCAAATCAACACCACCCAAAGAAATCCAATCACCTGCAACATCCAACACTTGCAAATCAGGTGGTGGAACTCGTTTAAAAATAGTTCCCATTGGTAGAATCCACTCAACTATACCTTGACGGTTAATGAAGATCCTCTGCAACTCGTTGTAACCTCGTACACGAGCATTAATAATGTCTACGGGAGTAGAGAAATTCCTTTGTGTAGCTTCAGTCATCATGCTAGCTGTGAAAATGGGGAATAGGGAATAGGGGATAGATTTTTATCCTCGGTGGAAAAATTTTTCCTATGACCAACTGACTTGATTTTAGATGTTAGTAGCAAGGGTGACTCAAGAATAACAACCCAATCAATGAGATGATTATCTATAACAGAGAGATTAGGGACTAGAAGCTAGAGGCAAGAACATGAAGCTTGTAGCATAGTTTTTCCCAACTCCCCACTCCCCAACGCCACTTGCGACCCTTGGGGAGACCCCAAGACCGCAGTGGCTCCTCCCCACTCTCAACTCCTAACTCCTAACTCCTAACTCCTAACTCCTAACTCCTATGTCTCCCTTTGTTGGAATTATTATGGGTAGCGATTCCGATTTACCGACTATGCAAGGTGCGATCGCAGTTTGTGAAGATTTCGGTGTTCCTATAGAAGTGGCAATTGTCAGCGCCCATCGTACCCCAGAACGCATGGTGGAATATGCCAAGTCTGCTCATCAACGCGGTATTAAGGTCATTATCGCTGGTGCGGGTGGTGCTGCTCATCTCCCTGGTATGGTTGCTTCTTTAACCCCGCTTCCTGTTATCGGTGTTCCCGTACCCAGTCGTCATTTACAAGGACTTGATTCTTTGTATTCAATTGTACAAATGCCTGCTGGTATTCCTGTAGCAACGGTGGCAATAGGTAATGCTACAAATGCTGGTCTTTTGGCGGTACAAATTCTTGCCAGTCAACAACCAGAATTACTGGAAAAAGTTCAACAGTACCGCCAAAATCTCTGCGAGTCGGTAATGGCAAAGCAAGTAAAGCTGGAACAACTCGGCTATGAACAATATTTAAACCAGATGTAATTATACACAAACTAGTTTGAGCAACCATATCATAACTTATCATATTTTTCAATACTCATTTAGATTGAATGTAGAAACTGAAAAATTGTTTCTTCAGAAAGATGTCAATTAGCTTACCTTATAAATCTAGTATTTTCAGCATATTTACTATGGCAAAAGATATTAACTTATACATTTAAACATGTGATTATTAAGATTTTTGATAAAAGTCGAGAAAAGCTTTTGAATATTGCGTTGAAGTTGGAAAATGCTGATACCGCAGTAAATGTGGATGCGTAATTTTTAGGTTTGCATGACGCTCTTGGTGTTCACAAACCGAAAAATTGTATTTTTGGTTACAGAATATTGTGAGGATTTCTTGGCAATATTTTTAGCCAGTCCCTATTCTGTTTTCAGTTGGGATAGATTCACAAATTGGGGATTTGCTATTGTCAAAACTTGGTTTGTTGAAAAGTCAGTTAAGAATACTTGACTGTTCCCGAGACTACATAATATTAATTTCTCAAGAATATCTGTAGCGTCAACAGAGGTAGCACAAGTATTAATAACAAACTTGCCTGAGAAAACCTCTATCAAAAACACAATGTTTAGCTTTGGGAAAGCGCTCTTTCTACTTAACGCATTTTCTAAGTTAAGGATCGTTTAGAGCATGATGTTAAAACACAAAAAATCGAAAGTGAAAAATAGGTGCAGTTCGCCAAGTAGGAACGCCTACAAACCACAATCAAACTCAACTGTCAATCAAATTCTTTTGGTAATTAAGCGGTTGTCTCCCAGTTGGCAAGCTTGTATTCCACTAGCTTGTTTGATTGTGCTGGGATGGAGTTATGTGGCAGTTGCCCAAACTCCCGCCCCCGCAGGCCCAACCACAACAGAGTTAAAAGTAGCGCTTGATACTTTGTGGGTTGCGATCGCTGCATTTTTAGTAATTTTTATGAACGCTGGTTTCTGTATGTTAGAAACTGGCTTGTGTCGTCAGAAAAACGCAGTTAACGTTCTTGCCAAAAACTTAATTGTGTTTGCTCTTGCCACTGTTGCTTTTTGGGCAATTGGTTTTGCCTTAATGTTTGGCGATGGCAATAATTTCATTGGATTAAATGGGTTTTTCCTGCAAGGTGCTGATAACAGTCCGGCAACAGGAGATGCTTATAAAGGGGTATTTAGCGCTCTCAATTGGACTGGCGTACCCCTATCAGCCAAGTTTTTATTTCAGTTGGCATTTGCTGGAACCGCAGCCACCATTGTTTCTGGCGCTGTAGCTGAACGTATTAAGTTTGTTGACTTCTTAATCTTCAGCCTTTTACTAGTCGGTATTGCCTACCCCATTACCGGGCACTGGATTTGGGGTGGTGGCTGGCTTTACAAAGCTGGTTTTTGGGATTTTGCTGGTTCCACAGTGGTTCATTCAGTAGGTGGTTGGGCAGCTTTGATGGGAGCAGCATTCCTAGGGCCTCGTCTTGGTAAATATCAGGATGGACAAATTGTTGCCATTCCCGGTCACAATTTAAGCATTGCAACCTTGGGGTGTTTGATTCTCTGGTTGGGGTGGTTTGGATTTAACCCCGGTTCCGTGATGGCTGCTGATGCCAATGCTATTACTCACATTGCCTTGACTACAAACATGGCAGGTGCTGTTGGAGGTATCGCCGCCACAGCTACAGCTTGGCTGCGCTTGGGTAAGCCAGACCTTTCGATGATTATCAATGGTATTTTGGCTGGCTTGGTTGGTGTCACAGCATCTTGTGCTTACATCACCATTGGCAGTGCTTTCATCATTGGTTTAGTTGCTGGAGTGATAGTAGTTTTCGCTGTCACATTCTTTGACAGAATCAGAATTGATGATCCAGTGGGAGCCATCTCCGTACACCTAATTTGCGGTATTTGGGGAACTCTGGCAGTCGGTCTATTTGCTGTCGGTCCTGGTGTTTATTCCTGGTATGGTGAAGGACTTGGCCCGGCGAGGGGTTTATTTACTGGTGGTGGATTAGGACAGTTCTTTGCACAGCTAATAGGGGTTCTCTCCGTCGGTGGAATGACCGTTCTTCTCAGTACCATCTTCTGGCTGGTACTTAAGGCTACTTTAGGTATCCGAGTAACTCGACAAGAAGAAATTGAAGGCTTGGATATCGGTGAACATGGCATGGAAGCTTACAGCGGATTCCTCAAAGAAGCTGGTTCAGGCGGATTTTCTGAACCTGGTAGCTCTAGAATTTCGCCCTCCGGAGATATACCTAGTAGTCTGTAATAATTTATAGTTTTGACTTCTGATTCTCTGAGCAAATAACCGCCCCTCTTGAGTATTAACTCTCGTAAGGGGCGGTTTTTTAGTTAGTCATTAGTCATTAGTCATTAGTCATTAGTCATTAGTCATTAGTCATTAGT
>JBHYDF010000352.1:0-4612 GCA_051861145.1 Nostocaceae cyanobacterium | reverse complement strand
GGGCATGGGGCATTGGGCATGGGGCATTGGGCATGGGGCATTGGGCATTGGGTATTGGTTGTTAGACAAATGACAAATGACAAATGACAAATGACTGAAATTATTTGGAAACAAGGGGAATTAATAGAAATTAATATTACAGACACCAGCGATACGGGTGATGGTGTTGGTAGATGGCATGAACGAGTAGTATTTGTACCAGATACTGTTCCGGGCGATCGCGCTATTGTCCGTTTGGTACACGTCAAACACACATATGCACACGCCAAACTCAAACAACTTTTACAATCATCACCACACCGCATTCGTCCAAGCTGCATTGTGGCTGATAAATGTGGCGGTTGTCAGTGGCAGCATATTGATTATCAATATCAACTTGAAGCTAAACGTAATCAAGTTATTCAAGCTTTAGAACGTATTGGCGGTTTTGTACAACCACCTGTTGATCCTGTTTTACCTGCTCCTTCTGCTTTAGGATATCGTAACAAAGCTACCTATCCTGTGAATGTATCAGCAACAGGAAATGTAATAGCTGGTTATTACCAAAAAAGCAGCCATCAGTTAATCAATTTAAATCAATGTCCTGTACAAGATGCACGATTAAATCCTTTATTGGCAGAAATAAAACAAGATATCCAAAAACAGGGTTGGCAAATTTATAACGAACACCGACATACAGGAATTGTACGTCATATTGGGTTACGCATCGGCCGCCGTACAGGGGAAATTTTACTAACTTTGGTGGTAAAAGATTGGAACTTACCAGGAATTAAAGAGCAAGCACAGGAGTGGTTAAAGTGCTATCAGGCTTTAGTGGGAGTTTGTTTAAATAAAAACCCTCATCGCACAAATGCCATATTTGGAAATGAAACTCGTTGCGTTGCTGGTGTTCCTTACCTAAAAGAAGAATTCGCTGAACTGGAATTTCAAGTACGACCAGATACATTTTTCCAAGTTTATACGGAGACGGCGGAAAATTTATTGCAGGTAATTGAATCAGAATTGAATTTACAAGGAAATGAAGTGTTACTGGATACTTACTGCGGCATTGGTACTTTAACTTTGCCATTGGCGAAACATGTACGGCAAGCTGTAGGGTTGGAATTGCAAGCAGAGGCAGTAGAACAAGCAATTTTGAACGCAAAATGCAATCAAATCAAGAATGTAAATTTCATGACAGGTGCAGTAGAAGAATTACTGTCAAAACTAGACATAAAACCAGATATTGTTTTGCTCGATCCCCCACGAAAAGGGTGCGATCGCCAAGTTATAGAAACTTTATTGACAACAAAACCACATCGTATAGTTTATGTCAGTTGTAAAGTCGCAACTCTTGCCCGTGATTTGAAATTACTTTGCTCTAACCAAGTGTATAGAATCACACGAATACAACCCGCTGATTTCTTTCCCCAAACTGCTCATGTGGAAGTTGCAGCATTCCTGATGCGATCGCCTAAACCTGAAGGTAGTGAGTCCTTAACAAAAACTCAAATTTAAAATTTGTAGTCTAGTGCATAGTAAAAATGCTAAACTTGAATTAAGCTAAAAATATAATTCCTTTTGTACAAAGAAATTGAAGTTGCTTGGGCTACTCAAAAATATAAATTGAGTTGTCTAAACTACAAATCGGCAAATACAAAGAGTATGGTAATACTCTTTTGAGAATAAAGCATCTATTGAGTTGCTAACTGCTTTAGCAGGTTAAAGCAAGCCGTTTTATACGTTTTTAACTCAAGATTAAAGAGGGCGTCTTAATGCTCCCTAGCATTTTCAAAATTTAGTTCAAAAGACGTAGGTTTGAAGGCAACACGACCACCTCACAATTGATCAGGGTGCCTGTGACAGCAAACTGATGTCTAGCTAACTCTGAAAGCTGCGGGGTTTCTCTTGTGATTACTATTTCACTTCGTCCTGTAGGACGTAATTGGGGCACAATTAGTTTTGCCTCAACTTTATATCTCTGCCCAATATTAGATTTACTCTTGGCAGAAATTCCGGTAAAATTACAGGCCGAGTTGCGACTAGGACTCCAAGAAGCCTTAGTCAATGCAGCTAAACATGGCAATAACCTTGATCCTGGTAAAAAAGTTGTAGTGCGTTTTTCCTTAATAGATAATAAGTATTGGTGGGTAATATCAGACCAAGGAACCGGTTTTAGTCCCGCATGTCAATGCGATACCGATCCGTTGGAATTTCTGCCACCAGATGAATCAGAAAACGGCCGGGGTATGTCCATTTTGCACCAAGTTTTTGACGAGGTAGAGTGGAACAGAAAAGGCACTGAATTAAGGCTTTGCAAACAATTAGAACATAAATCCCGAATACCGTTATTAAGGAATTAGTTAATGGTTAATGGTTAATGGTTAATGGTTAATAGGCATCAACTATAAACCATGAACCCTTCGGGTTCGCCAGTCGCTCATGGGGGAAACCCCCAAGACCGCGCTGGCTCACCATGAACCATGAACCATTATCTACTACCCTTTATTTCCATGCGTAGGACAAGGTGGTGCAGAAATAGAGCGATCTAACCAAGCTGTTGCTTGTTCTAATCGAGCGATCGCTTCTGTTGGTTCATCCTTGAGGAGGAACACGAGGGCTGCTGCTGCTTGTTCGCTAGCGCGAACTTTGCGGTTAGACTTGAGACGATGCCAGTCATCAGGGGAAATACTCAACCTCTCCATGAGTGCTTGAGCTAATTCTAAAGTAGTAAATTCGTTGAGTTGACTGTTTTTAGGCTGCTGTGTAGATTGAAACATACACTCAAAGGCTTTATCGCGTTTACTTTCACTTTACTACTTTAATGAAGCAGCCTGAAAAACCAACTGAGCCATCGGAAGAGGAAAATCAAGAACTTGATTTTGAACAAGAACTTTTAGAAGTCGAGCGATCGCTTATGGCTTTAAGACGACGTTATCATCAAGTGCAACGCGATCGCCGCAAACAAGAACAATTGCAACAACAACTCAACCAACTTAATCAAAATAAACATAAGACGCCAGAAATGAAAGCCGAACTACGGCAAATTCAGCACTCTTTGGAAGTGCTAGAAGTTTGTTTAGAAAGCCAGTTGTTTTCTTGGCGTAGTTTTAGAGAACCTTTTTGGCAAGCCATCCGCTTTGGCGGATTGGGCGTTATCATAGGCTGGATATTAAAGTCTTGTGCTGGATAACATGGTAAAAAAAATTGCAGAAGTATTGCGCAGTAGTCAGCCTGATGAGTCAGTGAAGGTTCAAGGCTGGGTTCGTACAAAACGCGAGTTAAAAGGTTTTTCTTTTATAGAAGTAAATGATGGCTCATCTCTGGCAAGTTTGCAAGTAGTCATTAATGAAAATTTGCCAGATTATGAAGTTATATTAAAACAGTTAAATACAGGCGCTTCCGTTGAGGTAGGAGGGATACTCGTAGCTTCTCAAGGTAAAGGACAGCGGATTGAATTGAAAGCAGATAGTGTGAAAGTTTACGGAGAAGCCGATCCGGAAACTTATCCTTTGCAAAAGAAACGCCATTCCTTTGAATTTTTGCGAACCATCGGACATTTGCGATCGCGTACCAACTCCTTTGGTGCAGTTTTTCGTGTGAGAAATGCTTGTGCTACCGCCGTTCATCAATTCTTCCAAGAACGGGGCTTTTTATGGGTACATACTCCTATTATTACCGCTAGTGACTGTGAAGGTGCGGGAGAACTTTTTAGCGTTACAAATTTAAATTTAAAAGATATTCCCCGTACAAAAGACCAAGCAGTAGATTATAGTCAAGACTTCTTTGGTAAACCGACATATTTAACAGTAAGTGGTCAATTAGAAGCCGAAGTTATGGCAATGGCGTTTACTAACGTCTACACATTTGGCCCTACCTTTCGTGCAGAAAATTCTAACACATCTCGCCATTTAGCAGAATTCTGGATGATAGAACCAGAAATGGCTTTTTGTGATTTGCAAGGAGATATGGATTTAGCCGAGGAGTTTCTCAAACATATTTTTAAATATGTGATGGAGAAATGTCCGGAAGACATGGAATTTTTTAACCAACGCATTGATAATACTGTACTGGCAACGGCAGATAATATTATCAATAATCAATTTGAACGCATCACTTACACCGAAGCAATCAAACTTTTAGAAAAAGCCGATTTTAAGTTTGAATATCCGGTTAGTTGGGGTTTAGATTTGCAATCAGAACATGAGCGTTATCTTTGTGAACAAATGTTCAAAAAGCCCGTTATTGTGACTGATTATCCGGCGCAAATTAAAGCATTTTATATGCGGTTGAGTGACGATGAAAAAACCGTCGCTGCAATGGATATTCTCGCGCCGAAAATTGGTGAAATTATTGGTGGTTCGCAAAGAGAAGAACGTTTAGAAGTTCTTGAAAAACGGGTGCTAGCGCAGGGAATGAAAACAGAGGATTTATGGTGGTATCTTGATTTGCGTCGTTACGGTACTGTTCCCCATGCTGGTTTTGGTTTGGGCTTTGAAAGATTGGTGCAATTTATGACGGGAATGGGGAATATTCGCGATGTGATTCCCTTCCCAAGGACGCCACAAAGTGCGGAATTTTAGTTAGGAGTTAGGAGTTAGGAGTTAGGAGTTAGGAGTTAGGAGTTAGGAGT
>JBHYDF010000351.1:0-4675 GCA_051861145.1 Nostocaceae cyanobacterium | reverse complement strand
AATCTGCATAACCAAGTCCTAGAATTTCACCCAAACTTGAAAAACTGGTTTCGTCCTGATTGTCAATATATTGATTTACATAAGCATCAGCTAACTGATTGCCAGTATTCTGATTGGCTGTTATTCTGTAATCAGATCAGCGTTAATGGAGGTTGGTTAAAACAAAACGTGTTAGTAGTTTGGATGGAAGCTTATATTGATATTTCGCGTTGGTGGCCCAAGACAGAAGATGGTAGCCCAAAGTCTGTCTATGCTGTTCACAAACAATTTGAGTCCACGCCAATTGAGGTCACTAGGCATACCTTAACGGTCGCCCGTGATGGAAAGCTAAAAAAGGCGGATATCGATAATTTGGTCAAACTTGCCAGGATTTGCTCAAAGTTATCCGGTGAGTTAGTGACTATAAATGACATTGTGAAAATTAAAGAGGATTAACCACAGAAGCTGCGTTCAACAGTTAAAAGTAATGCTCCTATAAATAACCTTTGGGGATATACCCGCTCCTCAAACCCGGTCATAACGACTGGGGGACGCACTATTCTACACAAAACGCGCTTTCCATAGCTCAAAACGAGCGGACAAAGCTGCGATTATTCTTTGCGTATTACTGCGAAAACCCCGCTTCGGCTTGTGAGAACCCCTACCCAAAATCGCTCTTCGGCGGCTTAAGCCTCTGCATGGAAAGCGTCCAAGCGTGCAGGTTTTTTCCACGGCTTTTGAGTTTTGACCTTCCGCATAACTCCTTCACCCTTGGGAAAAACCTGCTCAAGAGTGCAAGCGCCTTGGTCACGAGGCGGTGTTTTACCGCGCTCAAAAATTATTTTTTAGCGGTAAAACCGCCCCGCGTGTGAGCTACGCACTCATGCTATCCGGGAGCGCATTATTTGATGAAGGCGCAAGGCGAACGCATGGATAACTTTATGAAAGCCCCACTCCCCGCCTCAAAGGGGCTTGGTCAAATGTATGTGAACAAGCAAGGCTGTCGCTTATCTATTTTTCCTGACGGGAAATAATAAACTTGGGCTTCGCTATCGTACTGCAAAACAGCGGGCATCAGCCTCCGTTTTGCTCTCAAAAATCGCAGCCTATAAAGGTATCCGGGGACATATTCCCGTTTTCATCCATGTACTCAGGAACTAGTTTTCCGTCGTCGTTCAAAGAATAATCTGCAATAAAATATGGCGACATTTTCTTTTCTGCGCCGAATTAAGCGCGCTTGTTTATTCTTTTGGGAAATCAAGCTTTTCTTCTAAGGAGCGTATGAGTTCTCGGATTACATCAGTTGCAGGTCTGCCTGTTTGGGCACAGTATGTATTGAGAATCATGTCTTCTTGCGATGCCAAATTGATTGTCATGCGTTTTGCAACCCATTTCTTATTCATACTGTTTTTTTTACCGTTTTTTTCTGAAAAGCTGGTTATTTTCAAAAACTGGTGGTGCCGACTCTCGCATAAAAGAACCGAACAGTATTCCAACACCAACAAGAGCAATACCGGCACCAATTACCAGGCGAAATGAAAGCGGTGTTTCTCTCTTGCTTTGTGTGCTGTACTCTCGCTCGTAGCGATTAAATGCCCACCACACTTGTTGAAACTGTATAGGATTGAGGTCAAACCACTCTCTACTTTTGGCAAGTTTAATGTTGCAGTGGCGAAAGTCTTCATGCAGTAATCCTTCGACATACGCCATATCTGCAACGTACATGGTTCGTAAAATCACATAATCACATGGGGGTTGATTACTGACAAGTGCTGCTAAACGGGCTTCTGGATTACGGGTCAAGCCAATCTTACACCGCCGAATCAATCTACCTGGCAACACCCCTGTTACATTCTGGGCTTCTATTAAGTACACAAAGCCCTCAACATGGTCGTCTCTTTCCTGCCACTGACGATTCATCCCGTCTCCTCTTTGAAGTCGCTTATTTTTGACCACAGAAAAAAATTGAGTAATACAGTAAAAAAAGGGCGATCGCCTGTCTTGCTGCCAAGAGTGGTTCCTCCAATGAACCCCAAGCGTGAGAATCTCCGATTCGAGGCAACCAGGCGCAGCCGCTTTGGGGCTTTCCGGGCGCGCAGCGCTCGAGCCTACTCTAGGGAGTGCTTGCAACTCAAAATAAGCATGGTCGCCATCTTCCATCATTTGACCTCCGAAAACAGCATCGTAGTTTGTTCGGGAGCTAACAGCAACTGGTTTTATTTTCTAATAGCAATTGGCAAAAGATTGAACGTCTGTGAGAGAGTGGGTAAATTTCATTTATGAGAATTCCACGACATTCCACGAAATTCCACGCTACCCCCTATGGGTCAATTCCACGTGGAAATCCACGACGCCAAATCAAGGGTTTGAGGGGTGTCCGTGGAATTATTCCACGGCGAGCGTGGAAATTTCACGACATTCCACGGAGAATTTCCACGCTATCTTTTCCTAATTACTATTAGTTAAAGCTTTCGGAACTTAGAAAGAACACCCTTATAAAGGCATTTATCACATCGATATCTAGGCGTTCCAGCGTTGGTAAAATCGTTTAGAGTAATTTCACTGTGTTTACATTCAGGACATTCATACTCGCCACTAAAATGTTTTGGGTGTGTCTGTTCTACTGCTTGTTTATCATCTACGGTGAAAGATTCACGAATTAGCGCTTGGCAGGTGCGGATGATTCCCTTGTGGGCACTGGGAATTTCTAAAAACTCATATCGACCACTAACAACTAACAGTCCAATACGATATTGATTCTCGCCTGGGATATCTGGATTTGAGTCGTTATTCTTTCTTGCCCAATCCGAAAACTTCTCATACTCTTTCTTGACCGTGTTAGCCCTATTGGTACTCCAGCCCATATCCTTAGCCAAGTGCTTGCACAAAGTTCCGATTGAATTACCCAAAACCAACAATGCGCAGTTGTTCATATTATCCCAAGTCCACTTATTCTTTCCGACCTCAGCACACTGTCCTACGAGTATCTGGCACTGTTTGGTATGGCGAATAGCGGTCATGATTTTCTGTGCGTCCTCCTTATCATCATCGTTGTGCTGCTTATCGAATTCGTCAAACACAGCCAACACAAACTTGTCCGTAAACGCTGGAGACTGATTTATCCTTGCGCGATGCAAATCAACAAACTTGTTGTAAGCAATGCCTGCTTGTTGCGGGTTGATAGCGATTTTTGGGCAGTCCCAATAGTCCTCATCACTTCCGTCTACAGGGTCGCTAAGCCAAATTTCCCAGCCAGGTTGGTTAACCCAATAAGCCAACAGGTTTTTAAGCGCTATTCCTTTACCCTCACCGGTTGCAGCCATAACCCGCAAGGTTGGCTTACCTTGCTGTTTGCTGTCGAGTGCTTTGTAGATTCTGTCGCAAAATCCAGATGCAGGAACTAAACCCTCTTTGTAGATCGCATGGCGGTCTGGTTCCTTTTTGGGACGCAAACTCAATACTAAGTTCGCTACCATCAACCCAGTTTCAGTGTCGTATCTGAAGGTTACAGGTTTTCGAGTCCGACAAACTTGTAAAAGTTGTTCGCTGTACTCGTTAAGTTCTTTCGGGACAATAACCCGCTTGTTTCGGTCGGTGTGAAAGTACAAATCAACTTCGTATTTGTCCCCTATGTAGTGCGAACGGTCAAGAATGATTCTTTGTTGGCTAAAAAACTCAATCAAAATATTTCCAGCTTTTAGTTCGTGCGAGAGCGCAAATTTCCAGTTTTGCGGCTTTGATAATTCTGCGACTCTTTCATTTAACTTTTCAATCTGCTGTACCGCGTCCTTGAGGTCAGAATCAATAGCTTGTGATTGGTCATTCACCCTAGCTTCTAGCCGGTCTATGATTGATTGGTCATGGCTAGCTTGTTCTCTAACAGATTCAATAGCTGTAGACTTCTTAACTAAATAAGGCTGGCACTCGCTAAGCTCTTGCAAAGTTCTGCGCTCGTCCACATTGAGAACGTTGCGGAATTTCACTCGCAACGCGCTAATTTCTTCTAGGATTTGGACGCTCAGTTTGGTAACATTTTCACTCTTCTTAATCGCATCGGCGACCGAACTAATCTCTATTGGATCTAGCTCTGTGTGATTGTCAATCATAGAAATGTGATTTTCATAGCATTGAACCAATCTGTCTTTATAAGCATCCAACTCTTGATGGATAGATTCATAGTTACTTTTTGCCAGATAGGAATCGACTTTATCGACTAAAGCTGTATAAGCTCTTTCAATACAATCATCAAGAGTTGCTAGAGATTTGCGCAGATGCTCGTCAACAAAATGTGCAAAGCGATTGTCACTGCTGGATTGATGTTCTTCTAACATCTTTTTTGCGATTTGCTCATTCTCTCTAGCTTTGGCTAGTATGAAATCAAAATGCCTTATAGTTTCAGCATTTTTGTTCAATTGCAATTGATAGTTTTCGATTGTTTTCGATTGTAACGTGTTGGTTTCAAGTAGTGCTGCGTTGGCTTCTCCCAATCTCTCAATATCTTGAGATAACTGAGATTCAGTCTCGGTACAACCTTTCAGTATGTACTGCAAATCACGATTATTCTGCTCGGAGGTCACTTTAGAACAGATTGCCATACTTACACCAGAGAAAAATATTGTTGCTGAAACACTTTTGAAATTATCCAGGGCAAACGCACCTTAAACTGGCACAGTAGTGGCACAATTAATCTTGATAA
>JBHYDF010000350.1:0-4709 GCA_051861145.1 Nostocaceae cyanobacterium | reverse complement strand
AGAGGCGGAGCCTCCAAAACCTCGTTACCAGGTTGAACCTGGTAACGAGAATTAGAGCCTCTGGCTCTTGTTGAGAAAATAGTGCATTCCGGTCAGTTGAATCAAGAGGCGGAACTTCCAATAAAACTTTTAACCCGTTTCCAACGGGTTTAAGCTACTCGCTGTGAAATTTATTTCACGGCTAGTCTTAAATACTAACACTATTGCACCACCAAATATGACTGCAAGGAGTGATGGAATTAAAGGCAACCATGCTCCCGGTGTTAAAAGAATACCTATACAAACACCGTACAAAATTATTATTGTAGTACCGATGGCGCAGATTTGTCCTAATTGCGATCGCATGCGTTAAAAAATATATTATTCCCATGCCAAAAGATTTGATATGACATCTTACACCCTTCGGGTGCAAGATATTACAAAGCAAAAAGACGTGGCTTTCACCCGTCTTTTTGCAACATTTTAAATTCCCGCGTCTTGAGATCAGGAAAGTCAACTATCTACAACAAGCACCAACTTATTTGGCTTTGGTATACTGTTCAGCAACAAAATCCCAGTTAACCAGGCTGTCTAAGAAAGTTTGCAGATAGTCTGGACGGCGGTTTTGGAAATCAAGATAGTACGCATGTTCCCACACATCAGCAGTTAACAGAGGAGTTTGACCACTAGTCATGGGGTTAGCAGCGTTTGGTGTTTTCACCACTTTTAATTCACCTTTGTCCAGCACTAGCCAAGCATAACCGCTTCCAAACTGAGTTCCTCCGGCTTCTTTGAACTGTTTTTTAAATTCATCAAAGCTACCGAAGCTAGCATTAATTTTTTCAGCTAACTCCCCACTGGGATTACCACCACCGTTGTTCTTCATGCAATTCCAATAAAAGGTATGATTCCATACCTGAGCTGCATTATTGAATATACCGGCTTTAGAAGAGTCATTAGCAACTGCTAAAATTACATCTTCAAGAGACTTATTTGCAAGGTCAGTCCCTTCAGTAAGTTTGTTGAGATTAGTTACATAACCAGCGTGGTGCTTGTCGTGATGAAATTCCAGAGTACGAGCCGAAATATGTGGCTCGAGAGCCTTGTAATCGTATGGTAGTGGGGGAAGTTCAAATGCCATTTTGTGAAATCCTCTCTCTTTACTATTTCCCAGTTTAAAGCTCTAAAACAAGCTTCGGAAAATACAGGCTGAGTATCTAGCAGCACAAGCCGCTGAATACCAGCAATAAAACTTAATAACTGATTTTACTAGCAATTGTGGCATAAAAAGCCTTAATCTCAAGTCATATCCCGCCGAAAATGCCACTAAAAATTAGTTTTCCAGAGATTAATATCTAAAAATCTATCGTAGGTATGATTTTAAGCGCAGAGAAAGCCTAGCAAAGTAGATCATTACAAAAAGTTTGTGAAGACAGCGCCACTACGAGCTAAGTTTAGAGGTTTTACTTTGTTTATTCTCGCCTACAGAACTGATACCTATTTGAAAAATGATTGTAACAGATGGATTTACATAACCCATACCCACAAAGAGTTTCTCAATCCAAAATCTAAAATCCAAAATCCAAAATAGTATGAGCTTTTTTGTTGACGGTAAAATAAAGAAAATGCAAACGAAATTGAGATGAGTACATCTAAAACAATACAGCAATTACAGGCACAATGGGTGACATCGGAAAATTTTCGCCGTTATGGACAGGTAATTTTTCCTAGTCAGGATGGCAAAAGCTTTGATGGGGAAGATGCGCAATTAGTACTATACAAAGGTATCCCCCGATTTTATATCATGCGGTTAGAACGTCGAGGGCGGAAGTTTCATAAAATAACTCGCCATGTTCAATGTACTCAATGTCTGGGTTCATTAGAGGGCAAAGATTGGTTAATTGCGGTTTGTCCTGCCAATAATAATGCGGATGAACCAGATTTAGAAAGTATTGCTGCTTTCCGGATACCGAGTAATTGTTTTATCAAGTTAGAGGTAGGAACTTGGCACGCGGGGCCTTATTTTGAACATGAGGTTGTAGATTTTTACAATTTGGAATTAAATAATACTAATGTAGTGGATCATTTTACTCATGATTTTCTCAAGAGTCATCAGATAGAGTTTGAAATTGTTTAGTAAAAATGATTGAATTCTCCAATTAATTTGAAAATATTTTTGTTTAACTGTTTTTTGTTGCCAAACGAACAAAATTAGTTTTGAATTACAGCTATATCACATAAAGCCGACCTCTATCACACTAAGTAGTAGCTTACTGTCCAATTAGCACACTCAGGCAATTACTTAATATGGCAATTTTAAATTCTCAAGGTCGCTTATTTCGTCAGTGGAAGCTTTTTGATTTGGGCGTTGCCTTAATCATTATACTGATTTGGGCTAGTATATTTTTGTTTTCGGGTATCTTTGATTCCATCGCGCAAGCTGATACTTCCAGCAAAACTATAGAAGTAGACGTGTTCATTCAGGATTTGAATTTGCGCCGTCCTCAAGCTTTATTTACGCAAGGGCTAAAAGCTGGCAATCAAGCTAATATTAGGATCAAAAATCAACCATCAGGTCAGATGGGTATTAAATCAGTGAAACAGATACCCATCACTGTAGTTGTATCACAACCGGATGGTTCTGTGAAAGAATTGCCAGACCCAAGAACCAAGCAATTAAATACAAACATAATTGTAACCTTAGAAGGTGCAGCCAAAATGAAAGATACTGGTCTAGTATTGGGTAGCCGCGAAATTAAAATCGGAACTCCTGTGGAAATAGAGGGTAGCAATTACGATTTAAAAGCTGCTGTTGTTGATTTACGTGTGAAATAAGAGATTGCTGTATATAGCAGTCGTAGAAGGACGCAAAGCACACAAAGAAAAGAAATAAACAGAGATTTCACCAGTCATTAGAACTCTTGCGAAACTTATTATTTCTATAAGAAACTTTGCGCCTCTGCGGCTTTGCGTGAGAAAAATAATATTTATGCAACAGATTTACTTCTGATCAAATTGCTTTTGATATATTTCTGGTGTATTGATATCGACAAGTACAGCCGGATTGTCAAATTCGACTTTGCAAATCATGGGGTAAAATTCTTTGATAATTTGACGCAAGCCGAAGGTTTCTTCATGAATATTGTTTAAGCGCGATCGCATTTTATTTGCAAACAACAATGGATGTCCCATTTTACCTTGATAAGTGGGTGCGGTAATCAATGCACAATTGTGTTTGTGTGCTTGTAGAAGTTGCTGGTAAATCTCATATTTTCTTGGTTGGTCAACAGCAGAAATTGCTAAGATTTCAAAATTGGCAGGAATATTTTGTAGTCCTGTCAGAATGGAAGTTGTTTTCCCGGCGTTGGTATGAGGATTAATTACAGCCAAAATATTAGGAGGACAATCTTTTTGCCTGTGGCTATTGTGTGAACCTAGAACTACTAAAGGTGTAAAATCAGCTAGTAACCATTGTTCTATTTGATAGGTTAATAATGTTTTACCTCCGCACCAAGGTAGTGTGGTTTTACAAGTACCCATGCGGGTGGAAGTACCCGCAGCAAGGATAATAGAAAAGTGTGCCATAGGATTTTGAGTTAATAGTTAATGGTTAATGGTTAATGGTTAATAGTTAATGGTTGATGGTTGATAGCCATGAACTATGAACCATTCACTATGAACAATCAACTCCTAACTCCTAACTCCTAACTCCTAACTCTTGTACGACGAACTTTAATTAATTCTGCACAAATACTAACAGCAATTTCCTCTGGTGTTAAAGCACCAATATCTAAACCAATAGGTGCATGGATTTGTTGTAGTAATTGTAATGAATAACCTTCATCTTGCAATATTTTGTACACGGTGTGAACTCGTTTTTCGCTGCCAATCATACCGATATATTTAGGTTGAGAATTTAATACTATTCGTAAGGCTGCTAAATCGTATACATAACCTCTAGTAACTAAGGCAATATATAAATTAGGGAATTTATCTAATACTTCTTGAATGGCGATGATGGGTTCAGCAAGTACAACTGAGGCTGTAGGAAATCTTTGTTTTGAGGCAAAGTCTGGGCGCTCATCTTGTACAATAATTTGAAACCCTGCTATATTGGCAATTTGAGCGAGAGGAATGGCGATGTGTCCTGCGCCAATAATTAATAGTATCGGTGGCGGTAATAGGGGTTCAATGAATGTTTTATTTTGTAAGAGAGGCTGATTTGGAATTTGCGTTGTTTCTAAATAAGGTTTTCTATTTTTATCAAAAGGCGTGACAATGGCTGCTGTTTTTCCTGATGTTAAGATATCTAATATTTGCTTGACTAAATTAATAGCTTCATCTCCAGACCATAATTCTAGCCATACTAACATTGTGCCACCACAAATGCCTTGAGTTTCTCGTTGTGGTGCGCCTGATAAATCAATTTCTACAAATTGTTTTTCACCTGTTTGTAGTACTTGCAATGCTTTTTGATAAACTTTTGCTTCGCCAGCACCACCGCCAATAGTTCCAAAGGTTTTACCATCGGTGTTGATAAACATTTTTGCGCCAATTTCTCTAGGGACGGAACCTTTTGTGTTGATGACGGTGGCTAAGACTAGGGGGGTTTTTTGTAAGGTTTGGGCAACTTTTTGGTAAAAATTGAGCATGGATGAAAACGAACCACCAAGACGCGAAAGACGCAGAGAGAAGAGTTAGGAGTTAGGAGTTAGGAGTTAGGAGTTATT
>JBHYDF010000349.1:0-4747 GCA_051861145.1 Nostocaceae cyanobacterium | reverse complement strand
TAATGACTGGAATAATTATAGTCATGCCAAAACCAGGCACACGCCCTCTGTTTACATCATCGGGGCTTAAGGGTCGCGTAGGGACATTCCCATAATCGTACTTTGTAACGCCTCCTCCAAGCCGAATGTGCTGATTTCTAAAGCGTCTTGAACTTCTTCAACTGAAAAGTTAACGCCGATGCTAACTAATGCTCGTTCATATTTCTTAAATATTTCATACTCGATTGTTTATCAGCGTCATGATAAAGCTTATCTACATATGTTGATGACGAAAATGAAAAACGGTCTATCTGGAGACGCAATCGCTCTGCTACAAGATATTGTCAATATGCACGAGTGAAATAGCCGCTTACCTGAGTGAGATAGAAAAAATCGGTTGTAACATTTGCTGCTCCTTGGGTTAAACGACAAAATAAATACTTAATAGCAGGACTTCTAGACTTATGGTTAATAGTCAGAGATTTGCCGCTTGGGCAGATTGTGATCGCCCGAAAGGGCACGCTTCGCTTGCCCATGCAATCGCACGCTTGCCAGTTGCGTAAAGATTGGGCGATCGCACTTATAGTGCGTCCCCCCAATCGTTCTGGTTCTCCGTAGTGTTGTTACATTCTGGGCGCGGAGCGTGCGCCCGCTTACCCCAGTAGTCCGCTCAAAGAGGGGAGCCTTTGAAACCCTATCTCTAAACAAAGCGATCGCAGTGAGTCTGAATTCAAGGGAACTGTACTTGTTGGTTGATTGCTTGTAGACTGTTCGCGCTACCATTTCACTGTGGGATGGTCATCAAACTTAGCCATTGAAACCTCCAGAGTTGACAATTACATGTATATGCATGTTTTTGACAAAAATTCGCACAGCAGTCCGCAAGTTTTGGCGCAACAGTTGCAGCTCAACCAACAGAAAACTTGCTCAACTTAAAGTGGTCGAGCAAGCGTACGCCCACATCTAAGGTCTCGAGGCTGATTCTAGAAACACGCTGCTGTGTGTGTGAGAAGTTAATAGATGCATCAACGCTCCGCGATCGCCTTTGGGGTAAAAAAAAGATAGGTCAGCTATTGTCAACAAGACCTATCAAATGAGAATGTGACCGAAATTTTACCAAAGCTGCTTTGAAAATCTACAAAAGACCGGGAGCAGTACAACCCCTTCCACCCTTGGGTAGCAGCATTTGATGTTTGGGACATTATTAAAAGGGAACTCTTAACTCTTAACTCTTAACAGAGGGAAAGGGCGCTCTTGATGCGCGACCCCAACCCAAACAGGCAACCTGTAGAGGATTCAGTCATGATATTCTCACTTGTAATTCCCTGGCGGATTTAAGCGATCGATGGCAAAAGCACAATCGCGCGAATCTCTAAGATCGACCCTTCAATACCCAACTCGGTTATACCGATCGCTGTCCAAGCTGGATTCCAATCGCCGAAAAACTTCTTTTTCTCTTTATTTACTAGCGACAAATATTCTCGCAAGCCGACATGATAGGTTGTGATATCGATAATATCTCGCGGGTTGGCGGAAATCGCCTTAACTATCTCTCCCAGATTAGCAAAGGCACGCGCGATCTGCGTTGCAGCATCGTCACTCACGCTACCATCTTCTTCTACCCCAAGCTGACCGGAGATAAAGGCAAATCTGCCAGATGCTGTCACGCCGGGAACGTAATCAAAAGCTTCATAAGTCGCTTTGTGATGCTCGGTTTCGATCCATTGCGGTTGCATAATTTCATATCCTTTTTTCATTAAACAATTAAATTTTTTAACCGATTAGGCACAACAATGTATTGAACTGTTTTGTTTGTGTTAAACACAGGTCACTTAAGTGCTGCTGTTGCCTCAATCTCAACTAATGTTTCTTTTGAGGCAAGCGAGGAAACACCGATGCCAGTAATAGCGGGGCGCGATTCTGCCAGAAATTGTGCGACAATTGGCGCGATAGTCTCCATAAATTCTCCAAGTTCACCCCGAACATAAATGCGAAGGTTAAGCAAATTTTCTACAGAGCTTCCTGATGCATTTAGGACGATGTTTAGGTTAGTTAGCACTTTCTTTAGTTGCCCCTCGACAGTATGAGATGAGACTTGATGCTTCGCGTCCCAGTCAACTTGACCAGAAATGTAAATGATACCCGATGCGGTATCGATAACAGCTTGGGACAGTCCGATTGGTCTTCCATCGTAGAGTTGTGGAGGATTAATAAGTTGCTTTTTCATCTCTTTAGCTAATCTCCATTAATTCAGAAGTGCTTTGGTCAACAAATAGAACTATTTTTAGTTGATGCGATCGCTCTTAGATGTTGGGTTTCATCTGGTGTATTTTCAAGGGCGATCGCATCGTCCGTCTGTATATCGAATTGGGGCTGAAATCAACTCTTGCGGATCTATTTTGTCTAATACAGCAAGTTGAATTCCGATATAATCACCGCCGATCGCCTCAGCATATCCGGAGTGCAAACGTTCTTACCCCACAATGCCGACAAAACAAATGATGCATATTCTTTCTACCGAATTGATAATCGCTCAGTGCGTCTTCTCCTGCCAGTAGCCGAAACGCATCGGGTTTAATTATTGCGTTCCAGTTTCTTGTTTTGGTACAGATAGAACAATTGCACTTGTTCGTTCCAGCACAAGCGTCGATGTCAGCCTCAAACCTTACTGCACCACAGTGGCAGCTTCGGCGTATATGTTTTCTTCATCTGTAAACCTTAAAACCTCTCCTCATCCTCAAAGTGCTGAGTGTAAGAGACAGAATTTAGTTGCTATTACTAGCGCGATCGATTAGTTCGTTTGAAGGCAAGTTGGGATCGATCGCCTTACGCGCACTTTCAACACCCACAACGGGCAGCTTACCAGGATCGAGCAAGCCGACTTGAACCAATACACTCGCTTGATCCCAGTAGATATGTTCGTGTGCTAGTTTGCCGTCACGGAACTGAACAATCGCTACCACTGCCACTTCCACCCGTTTTCCTGTCGGAGCAATGCCAGGTAGCATCCAATCTATCCGAACGGTATGAGTGAATTTCAATACCATTTCATCTACAAGTTGGTCAGTCCCAATCGTGCGGGAGATCGGGATCAACTCGGTGTCTGGTGCCATCTGTGGAATAAAGTATTTAGAATAAAACTCGCGCAGTGCTGGTTTCCCTACTGCCCCAGTCATTACTGGAATATTATTAACGTAAGCATCCTCAACCATCGTGGCAAGGGTATCTTCAGTGTTATGAGTGTCAAACTCGTACTTTATATGCTCTTCCCAAAGTTCTTGCAAAAACTCCTGGGCTGGTGTCTCTTTAGTAGTTGCCTGTAAAGAAGTTTGTAGGTCTACAGTTTGTTCTTTGACCATGTTGTCGATTCTCCTAGTTCTATCTATCCCAAGTGTATTGAGTTCTAATGCTTAACTTCTTTAAGATTCTTACGATGATTTGTCAGATTCTTATGGTTTTTTTAGTCCCTACTCCTCTGAAACTTTAATGATGAGCTTGCCCTGATTCGTGCCATCAAAGAGCTTGTTAATCGTACTAGGAGCATTTTCAAGCCCATCGATCGTATCGACACGATATTTAACCTTGCCTTGAGCGTACCACTCACCTAAATCTGCTAGAGCTTCCTGGGCGCGATCGAAATAGTCGAGAACAATAAATCCTTCGAGCTTAGCACGCTGAATCACGATGTTGAAAAGATTGTATTTTTCTGGTTTTATCTATCTAAAGTGTATTAAGTTCCAATGCTTGACTGCTTTGGTGATTCTTATGATGATTTGTCAGATTCTGATGGTGTTCGCTTCATTTGAAATTTCGCGGCTAGTCGCGTCCTGCTTCGAGAATTTTTTCTGCTAAGCCGCTCGGATTAGAAAATATCACCTCATGACTGCCTGGCATTTGCACGAGCCGAAATAACCCCAAGCGATTGGACATCCTGGGATGCCAACCCCACTCCCCTTGAGGTAAGGCATTGTCTTCTGTACAATAGAGGTAACTTTTGGGAATAGGCAGCGAGTAAAACTGCTTCAGGTCTAATTTGTCAATAAACGGTTGATACGGTTCAGGTGACAATTGTGCATAACTCGATTTCGCTAGGTTGAGGTCAGCATCGTTGAGAAATGTTTCTCGCCAAATATCGAATGGCAGCATGATTGTGCGATCGCCTGATTCTTTTATTAGCTGGTCGAATAATGCTTGAGAGTGGGGTGGAACATTATCGATGAGGCTCTCTCCATTATTCAGGACAAAGGCATCCAAGAAGATAAGTCGTCGAATGCGATCGCTAATTGCTTCGGCAACTTTGGCAATAATTGTACCGCCGAAACTATGTCCGAGTAGGACGATATCAGTTAAGTCTTTGTCAATAATGTAATCGACGATCGACTGGGTAGATTGAGCATGGTTGACGTTTTTATTCACGCCTTTCCCATGACCCGCGATCGTGGGAGAAAAAGCCTGATGTCCGTTCGCTTCTAAATGTTGGATGACCGCTTTCCAAGCAGAGCCATCATGCCATGAGCCGTGAACCAAAACAAAAGTTGACATAAAATCGCTCCTTAAATTAGCTTGCTGTGTACCCACCATCGATAACTAAAGGTTGTCCCGTAATGTAGCTGGCAGCATCAGAGCAGAGAAAAACGACCGCAAAGCAGTCCTGCTGACTTTGGTAAGCCTAATTTCCTGTCCGAAGTGTAATGAGTTTCAATACCTGACTTGTTTCAAATTCTTACGATGATTTATCAGATTCTTATGATGGAGGGCGAACCTGCCT
>JBHYDF010000348.1:0-4805 GCA_051861145.1 Nostocaceae cyanobacterium | reverse complement strand
CTAACCAGGAGTATTTCTGAGGTACTCACTCTCGTGAGCGACTGATAGTCGCATCCATCCCCTTGCGGGGCGATGTGATCGGAAAGACGAGGCATCGCAGCGACGGACGAAGACCGTCGAAGTTTCCATCCCCTTGCGGGGCGATGTGATCGGAAAGGCCAAATTAGTATATTACCTAAGTTTACCTGCTTAGGTAATAGTTTCCATCCCCTTGCGGGGCGATGTGATCGGAAAGCCCACGTGCTCCTGTGTTCAAGTTGAGAAAAGTAGAGTTTCCATCCCCTTGCGGGGCGATGTGATCGGAAAGGCTCGGCCTGCTATTGCAAATCGTCTTTTACAACGTTTCCATCCCCTTGCGGGGCGATGTGATCGGAAAGCTGACGCGGAAATGGCCCTGCAAGCTATTCAAAGTTTCCATCCCCTTGCGGGGCGATGTGATCGGAAAGAAAACTTCTGCCTAAAGCCCCTGAGGACATCCAAGTTTCCATCCCCTTGCGGGGCGATGTGATCGGAAAGGAGCTTAATCGAGAAGACGTCGCGCAAACCCTGCGGTTTCCATCCCCTTGCGGGGCGATGTGATCGGAAAGACCCAAGCCCTCTGGGGCGGTGTTGCCCTCAAAAAGTTTCCATCCCCTTGCGGGGCGATGTGATCGGAAAGATGTCCTTGGTGTCCGCCGCCATGAAGACCTAGGGTTTCCATCCCCTTGCGGGGCGATGTGATCGGAAAGGCTGCCCTAGGCATGAGTGACCCATCCCTTGTGTGGTTTCCATCCCCTTGCGGGGCGATGTGATCGGAAAGCTTAGTGACGCTGCCGATTATGTGGAACGTCTCCGGGTTTCCATCCCCTTGCGGGGCGATGTGATCGGAAAGTCTCACAGACAAGTATGGCACAACTGAGCTTCCTAGTTTCCATCCCCTTGCGGGGCGATGTGATCGGAAAGTCTCCCTACTTTAAGGGAAATTAAAGAGCGTGCAAGTTTCCATCCCCTTGCGGGGCGATGTGATCGGAAAGACCCTGATGCATTCCCGACAAGCGTCCGCAATTCTGGGTTTCCATCCCCTTGCGGGGCGATGTGATCGGAAAGAGAGTTCACTTCTGGAACGCTTACACAGAGAGGGTTCTAGACCCCCTAATCGACACACCTCTGAAAAATGGGAAAAAATTTTCAGAAAGTCGTCTATTTTGCAGCCTGGAAAGCTTGCTGCACAAGGCATCGACACAGTTCAACGAAGTTATGCGGTTTTCAAGGTTCTGGCGAGGTGTGTCGATGAGGTTTGACACGTTGACAGTATATTACAGCATCTCTCAGTAATTATCAAGTAAACAACACAAAATTAAACATTTGCAGCGATTTCCCCTTAAACGCGATCGCTCCCAGTATTGGTTACAAAAAACCGCAGGTGAGATGATCCACCAGCAAAGCGATCGCTCTTATTACCACAGGGTGAAACGACATCAAAAAAGGTGGGCAATGCCCACCCTACTGAAGATGGTTTATCTGTGTCTACCCCCCTCATTCCCCCCGTTTCGGGGGGAAGACAAAGGAAAAACTTTTATTTATTGTCCATCTGTGGTTTATTTTCAAAAAATGGACTTTGGCAATAGGTTACAAATACTACATCATACCCATGCCGCCCATACCACCCATGCCACCCATGCCGCCCATGCCGCCCATGCCCATGTCGGGAGCGCCAGCGCCTTTCTTCTCAGGCTTTTCGGCAACGATCGCTTCAGTAGTCAATACCATCGAAGCAATAGAAGCGGCGTTTTGCAAAGCTGAACGTACAACTTTGGCGGGGTCGATAATACCGGCTGCAATTAGGTCTTCAAATTCACCTGTAGCGGCGTTGTAGCCTACATTCGTGTCTGTAGTACGTACTTTTTCGACGATGACAGAACCTTCAACACCGGCATTATCCGCAATTTGACGTAAAGGAGCATCAAGCGATCGCGCGACAATTTCCGCACCGACTTTTTCTTCGTCGTTGAGGCTGTTTTTGATTTCGTCGATTTTCTTTGTCAGGTGAATTAACGTCGTACCACCACCAGGTACGATTCCTTCTTCTACAGCAGCTTTGGTAGCATTAAGGGCGTCTTCAATCCGCAATTTGCGGTCTTTGAGTTCGGTTTCTGTGGCTGCACCGACTTTGATGACAGCTACACCACCAGCTAGCTTAGCAATGCGTTCTTGCAGTTTTTCTTTATCGTATTCCGAATCAGTCTCTTCTAACTGCTTGCGAATTTGACCAATCCGCTTTTGTACATCGCCTGTGTGTTCACCAGCAGCAACGATAGTAGTACTTTCTTTGTCAATCGCGATTTTACGGGCAGTTCCCAGCATTTCCAAACTCACGGCATCCAAACTTAAACCGATGTCTTCAGAAACCAACTGTCCGCCAGTCAGAATGGCAATATCTTCTAACATTGCTTTGCGGCGTTCACCAAACCCAGGCGCTTTAATGGCGCAAACTGTCAGCACACCCCGCGCTTTGTTCACTACCAAAGTTGCTAAAGCTTCGCCGTCCACATCTTCAGCGATAATTAGCAGAGCTTGACCCAAACGGGCAACTTTCTCTAATACTGGCACTAAGTCTTGAATAGTGCTGATTTTCTTGTCGGTGATGAGAATACGAGCGCCTTCAAATTCTACTGTCATCCGTTCGTTGTTGGTGATGAAGTAGGGAGAAATGTAACCCCTGTCAATTTGCATCCCTTCAACAACTTCTAATTCGGTTGTCAGCGATTTCGATTCCTCAACGGTAATTACACCGTCTTTGGTGACTTTTTCCATCGCTTCGGCGATCATAGCGCCGATTTCTTCATCGTTGCCAGCAGAAACAGTGGCAACTTGAGCGATCGCACTACCTTCAACCGGCTTTGCTGCTGTTGCAATTTCCTGCACTAGCCTGTCTACGGTTTTTTCGATGCCGTGGCGCACTGCAACTGGATTTGCTCCTGCTGCAACATTCTTCAAACCTTCTCGAATCATCGTTTGTGCTAGCACTGTCGCCGTGGTGGTGCCATCGCCAGCTACATCTTTAGTCTTGGAAGCAACTTCCTGGATGAGTTTTGCGCCTGTGTTTTCTAAGGGATCTTCTAGTTCAATTTCTTTGGCAACGGTGATACCATCATTGACAATTTGGGGCGCACCAAATTTTTTTTCTAATAGGACGTTACGACCTTTCGGCCCTAGGGTTATTTTCACAGCATCGGCAAGGGCGTTGATACCCCGTTCTAACGCCCGTCTTGAATCTTCATCAAATGCAATAATTTTCGACATACTTCCATTTGCGAATTCTTCCATTAGACAATTTAGCACTCACAGGTCAAGAGTGCTAATAATGTAAGCAGTTCAATTTAAAAATGATGAGAACAAAAATAATTAGTATACACTTGATGCTGATACTGGATAGTGGCAGTAATGGTGGAATCGGGATATGACTCGTATATCACGACAGTCTTTGGACAAGCATTATTATTGCCTCTTATACAGATACACCATTTTGTTCTGCAAACGCTGCCAACTTTGCCATCTAAATATTATTCAACCTTACGCTTTACTTATTCTTGCTTTTTACTTTGTTTATCAGGTTGTATCGTGATGTCTAAGTTGTATCAGTTTTATACAGCAGATGAATATATATAACTTCCTAAAACTCCTCGGTATTGCTGAACCTAGCGGTTCCGGCTGGTTGGCAGTAGTATTTACATTTTTATTGGCTTGGGTTGTGACGTGGCGTTTGATCCCAGGGGTACGCAAGTTCGCTTTGCGAGTTGGTTGGGCTGATCAACCAAATGCGCGACGGCTAAATCGAGAACCTTTACCAAATGCAGGCGGCTTAGCTATTTACGCAGGAGTACTAGCAGCTTTGATACTAGCTTGCCTTTTAAGACCAATTGAACTCCAAGGCGTACTAGCTCAAGTATTAACAATTCTTTTGGGAGGTTCGATATTAGTCTTGGTGGGGTTTATAGACGACCAATTCGGCTTACCTGCCTCTTTTCGCCTGCTGGTGCAAATTCTCACAGCACTGCTGTTGGTTGGAAACAGCATTACCATAAAAGTTACTCTCGGCACTCCCATAGATTCTTTACTTTCGACACTACTAACAGTGTTGTGGGTGGTGGGAATTACCAACGCCATCAACTTGATGGATGGTATGGATGGTTTGGCGGGAGGAGTTAGCTTTATTACCGCCATGAGTTTGTTAGCAGTTTCGGCGCAGTATCCCAATTGGGCAGCGGCGACATTAGTTTTAGCTGCTTTAGGGGGAGCAGCGCTTGGTTTTTTGCGTCACAACTTCCACCCGTCGCGTATCATCATGGGTGATGCGGGAGCATATTTTTTTGGTTATGTCCTCGCTGCGACTACTATTGTAGGCGACCTGCAAGTAACTACAGTTTTTTCTTTAGTACCGCCGGTTTTGTTCTTGCTTTTGCCAGTGTTGGACACCACCCAAGTATTTGTGCGACGGTTAATGGCAGGGAAAAACCCCCTCAGTACCCCTGGAAAAGACCACCTACACCATCGCTTGCTCGCTTTAGGCTTCTCCCAGCGTTACGCTGCCCTTACCCTTTGGTCAATTGCCTTGGTTTGTAACTGGTTGGCGATGACAATACGAGGTATGAGTTTGGTAGTTATACTTGCTACCACCGCTAGTATTGTCATGCTTTTAGGGTTTACCGTCTGGCAAAGGATACGGGCAACGTGAAGAGTTAGGAGTTAGGAGTTAGGAGTTAGGAGTTAAGAGTTAGGAGTTAAGAGTTAGGAGTTAAGAGTTAGGAGTTAAGAGTTAGGAGTTA
>JBHYDF010000347.1:0-4816 GCA_051861145.1 Nostocaceae cyanobacterium | reverse complement strand
CTCACCCTATCAAGCATTATTCACCATGTCTTTTAATTAAGGTGCGTTTGCCCTGACTTCTGACGTTCCTTCAGCATTTTTTCTGCTTGAAGTAACTTGTCTTTCCCGATGGTGTTTACATTCAGCTCATATTCAAAATGTTCCATTAAGGAGAAGCCATAATGAGTGCTAAGATTCAAGCCCGCACCCACCTCCAGTAAATACTCTACAATAGCAGGCCACTTAAACCATAAAGCGTCCATGAGAGGCGTATGTCCAGTAGTAGGGGCTACCCAGTCAACAAATGCTCCTGCTTCTACCAGCAGCCGGACTACCTCAACATTGCCTCCCTGGCATGCTTTATGCAAAGCTGATGCACCTGCGCGTGTGTCAACAGCAAATAAGTCCGCGCCTGCATCTAATAAGATTTTCACTAGTTCTGCATTACCACGACCGGACGCCACCATCAGGGGGGTCAAGCCAGAGGCGTCTCTCGTATTGAGATCAACTCCTTGTTGGAGAAGATTTTCAACATTACTTAGGTCGTCGTTTTCGACGGCTTGCAATAATCGGGTATCTACCATCTTTATATCTCACCGTTTGTCTGATTAATTGAGAAACTTTTTAGCGCAATTATGGCCCAATAATCCAGGTTATCGGTTTCCCTAGTATAGACCGCTTTGAGTTCAAAAAAATTGGCAAAGTCCGGCATGACTTAATTGATGAGTTGATGAATCATGCTAGGAGCTTTGAGTTCCTGCAAATTCCTTCAATTTTAAGTCAGTTAGATGCGTTATATCGCTTATTCTTTACCAAACGGATGTTTTTGTTTCAAGCATCTACTATCCTATCGGCTAGTACAAATTGACGAGCAATTTTGCCATCCCGCATAAGCCAAACATCAGCAATTTTCCACTTACCCGTATTTGGGGATGTCACTTCAATTTGGAAGGAAATAACATCTCCATCTTCGATAAAGTTGTAGGGTTCACCTGCTTTGATATTACCCTGTTGTTCAAAGATAGCTTTTTGGGCATTGATTATTTCTTCCCTGCCTCGAATGATATTCGGAGTTGGGCTATTGATGATAGGAAATGTATTATAAAAAACCGCGTCCTCTGTGTAGGTATTGTTAACCATGCCAGCTATATCGTTTGCTGCGACATACTGCATATGCTCGTCGAAAAACTTGCGTCCAGGTGTAACACGTGTAGTAGTCATAGTTTAAGACTCCTATTGTCTTGGGTAAGGTAAATGTTTTTGTCAATTTTAGAGTTTTGCAGATCCCTCTGCCTATTCGAGGAAAACAACAATAAAAATCTCCTTCCATTAGGATGTGTTCTGTTGTATCCAGATATTGCTCATTTTTTCTCATTCCTTAATGAGTGTATAACTGCTATTCAGGCATCTCCAAGCTTACAGACGAATACGAAATAACCGGCAATTTTGCCATCCTGTATGAGCCAAAGATCGCTGAATGACCATTTACCCGTATTTGGAGATTTCACTTCAATTTGGAAGGCAAGAAAATTTTCAGTTTCGATAAAGTTGTAGGGTTCACCTACTTGGATATCTCCCTGTTTATCAGAGATAAACTGTAGGGCTTTGATTATTTGTTCTCTGCCTTGAATTAAAGTTGGGGTTGGGGTATCGAACACAGGTAAAGTATGATAAAAAATTGCGTTCTCCGTGTAGGTATTGTTGACCATGCTAACTATATCTTTTGCCGCGACATACTGCATATGTTGCTCAAACAACTTGCTTCTTGCTGTAATGGTCGGTGTACTAGTCATAATCAAAGATTCCTATTGTCTTGGGCAATGCATGTGTTATTTGTCGATTTTAGAGTTTTGCTGCTACCTCTAGATATTCGAGAAAATCAGCAATAATGATGTTTTAATCTTCAAACATCTACGCTAGAATTGTTCTACCATCGGAAAATCTTAACATCAAAATTCAGGTAATATTAGCTGACGCCATATTCCTTTTTCAAGGGCGAAATCCCGGTCCAATAATCCAGGTTTCATCAGTTACCATTGTGTGGATGTATTTGGGTTCAAAAAGATAGGCGTAGTCTGGCTTGACTACATTTTTAAATTCTGGAGAATTGTAAGCTTTTTCCAGCGCCTCAATGTCATCAAACCAAAGCTGTGAAACACAATCAAGAAGCGCTTCCCCAATTGCATAGAAACCATCCCGAACATGACACTGAAGGTAACGTCGCAGACCTGGAAGCTGCAGAACCTTGGGCGCATGAGCTTCTAACATTTTCTGACGAAAATCTTCCAAAGGCATTCCTGCTTTACGCTTAGTCAAAGTGAAGAGTTTCACCCTTTTGGAATCTCTTTGTAGAGGAGGACCTTCTAACAAAGTATGAGCTGTTGTATCCAGTACGACGGTACGCCAAAATGCTGCCCATTTAGGCTCATCGAGACGAGCGCCTTCTAAAAACTCTTTTGACTGAAGAGAAGCTAGCTGTTGCTCTTCATTTTCTAACCAAATCTCAGCAACTCCACTCCATAAGGGATCGGCAGGCTCGGATCCAAAAGGAATCCTCGAATCAATCATGTAACGCTTAATTTGAGGGATTTTGCTAGCGTACTCAATGGCATGAACATTTTTCCAGTAATCCTGAAAATCCTGTTCACTCATTCCCGGTTTGGGATGAGCAAATATTAGTTGATGAATCATGATACAGTCTCCTATCTGTTACAAATTCCTTAAATCTTGACTTACTCCATGCTGTCTTCAAAGCCAATTATGGTTGGCTATTGACCGCATTTGACGCCAATCTTGGTGCCTGCAATTTTGTTTGTAAGCACTAAATCAATGAGAAAAGGTCCATCGTGAGCTAAAGCCTTCTGAATGGCAGGACCAATTTCGTCTGGCTTTTCAACCCGAACCGCCTCAACTCCCAAAGCTTTTGCCAACTCAGCAAAACGAATGTCAGGGTTGCAGATATCAAAAGAAGATGGATAGTCGTGCTCGGATATCTGGCGTTCGCGCCAATACTGCAAAATGTTCAGCTTTAAAATTTGATAACCCTGATTATTGCAAACAACGAATTTGGCGTTGATATTGTGGTGAGCAGCAGTCCAGAGTGCTTGGATAGTGTACATACTACTACCATCGCCCGTGAATGCGATGACTGTTTTGTCTGGATGAGCTAGCTTAATACCGATCGCCCCAGGAATACCAACCCCTAGAGAGCCACCCCGCGTCTGGAAATACTGCCCCACCTTTATTGGTAGTAAATATCGGCAAAGTTCAGGAGAATTGGTAAGGGCTTCATCGAAGATAACTGCATCTGGTGGCAAATGCAGCGCTAGTTCCTCTGCGAAACGCGACATATGCAAAGGCACTGAGTCGCGAACCGCTTTGTCAGCTTCAAGCAGCGCAGCCACTTCCTGTTTCTTAGCCTCAGAGATTCGGGTAACTCTGTGATTCGCCGCCTCCTTTTGTTCAGATGTCATTGTTAAGCCAAGGGAAATCGCCAGCTTTGCAAGCGTCGTTTTCGGATCGCCAAGCAACCCGAGATCAACTGGAAAGTTCTTTGCGATTTCATAAGTATCTAGGTCAATGTGAATTACTTTAGCATTAGATGCGAAGACCCTAGACAAAACCGGAAACACTTCTGGGAAAACGTAGGTTCCGACAATCAAGATGACATCTGCGTGCGATGTGATCCGACGGCTTTGTTCACCAAACATATGACCTAGCAACCCTCCAAACAAAGGATGTGTAGCACTTATGTTTGGTTCAGATGAGTCTGCACCCCAGACTTGAGCGCCAATCATTTCAGCAATGCGAGTCAGTTCAGCCTGAGCATCGGAAACAGCAACGCCATCGCCCACGATAATCAGTGGCTTGGTTGCATTGGCTAGCAAAGCTGCTGCCTTTGCAAGTTGAGCAGAATCAGGAGAAACCCGCGTCACAGGAATGGAAGTCGGAACTACTTCTTCATCATTGGGAGCATCGAGGACATCCATCGGGAGACAAACAAACGTAGGACCCATCGGGGGGGTAGCAGCGATTTTGATGGCACGACGCAGCACCCGCAAGACAGAAGAGGGATGGACGACCCGAGTAGCCCACTTTGTCACAGGTTTAGCCATGCTCACTAAGTCGGCAGCCATTTGAGCATCCATGGCATCATATCTAACGCCAGCCTCGCCAGCAATCACTACCAGTGGTGCGTGACCGCGCATCGCTTGGTACATCATGCCAATTCCGTTCCCTAAACCAACACCACTGTGAAGTTGCACGATGGTAGGCTTTTTTGTCACCCGGGCGTAACCGTCGGCTGCGGCGATCGCTATGGTCTCTTGTAATGCAAATATGTACTGAAATTCCGGGTAGTAGTCTTTCAATGCGTCCAAGAACCCTTCCTCAACTGTACCAGGGTTACCAAACATATGGCGAATACCATCGGCAAGCAGTTGTTCAATGATTGCGAAACGACCGCTTCTGTAAGCCATAGCTGTTGATTGTGTGGACGCACTCCATTCCTTTGCGACACTCATGAAGTTGTCTCCAATTCTGATTGGTTAAGCTTTATTCCATTGGTGGTAAAAATCTCTGTTAACCCTCCTAGGCTCGCTTCGGTTAAGGTCTTCACCACCCATACCGCCTTAGTCCCCTCTCTAAAACTTCAACCACCATCGTTCCTGTCATGTATGAATCTGGAGTAGAGCGACCTGTAATAAACGGATAGTCTACAATCACAGAAATTTCCTTACCAAAATTGCCGTGGTATTGCCCATCTGAACCCGTAGCATCCCGCAGGGCAAACGCACCTTAATTAAAAGACATGGTGAATAATGCTTGATAGGGTGAG
>JBHYDF010000346.1:0-4822 GCA_051861145.1 Nostocaceae cyanobacterium | reverse complement strand
TAATGGTTAATGGTTAATGGTTAATGGTTCATGGTTCATGGTTAATGGTTCATGGCTTTGTTCTATTAACTATTAACTATTAACTATTAACTATTAACCACTATCTACTATCTATTAAGCGATAGGAATACTTGGCGTTAAATCCCTGGATGGGTTTGCCAAGACTTTAGTTAGTTGTGCTTCGATTTCATCGCGTACTATTTGTCGGTACTCAATGAAGTGTTCGAGGTGGGCACAATTCACTAAATAAGATTCAAATACCCTTGGATTATGCCAGATAATTGACAATAACTGACGCCAAAATTGAAAGCGTGTATTGCGCTTTATCCCCTGTCGCCAACAGATGATTAGCAATGCCCGGATATACCTTAATTCTGGTATGCGGAATTTCTTTTTGTGAGGGGCTGGCTTCATGGTCATGAAGTGCCGAAATACTCTTGCTAAATACCGCTTCGGCTCATACAATTCCCAAAAACATTTCATATACTCGTAGGCAAGTTCCTGCAAAGGGCGCGTGGGAATAAAGTTTGTCAGCGTTGTCTGGTTAATGTTAGCTTCCTCATTCAAAAGACGCCCTTCTTTCTGAAGTCTTTGCCATAATGCAGTATTGGGTAAAGCCTGAAGCATACTGCACATTGCTTGTGGAATTGCAGTTGCTTCCACAAAATCAATGATGCGATCGCCAGCCCCTGTTTTTTCTCCATCAAAGCCAATAATGAAACCAGCCATGACGCGCAAACCCGCTTGATTCAGTGTCTGGACTGATTCTACGAGAGAGTGACGCGTATTTTGAAATTTTTGAGTCAAGGCCAAGCTGTCCGTGTCCGGTGTCTCGATACCCAAAAATACACTGCTAAAGTTGGCAGCAATCATCAGATCCAGTAGTTCTCGGTCTTGTGCCAGATCCACTGAGGCTTCTGTTGATAAGCGGAAAGGATAGTTATGGGCTGCCATCCAGGGACTAAGTTCACGCAGCATGAGTTTGACATTACGTTTATTGCCGATGAAGTTGTCATCAACTACAAAAACTGCACGCCGCCAGCCCAAGTCATAGAGAACCTGCAATTCAGCCAGTAATTGCGCGGGTGTTTTAGTACGTGGTTTGCGCCCGTAAAGGGTAATAATGTCGCAGAATTCGCACTGAAACGGACAACCCCGCGAAAACTGCACAGACATATCACTGTAAGCTTCCAGATCCAACAAATCAAACCTGGGAATGGGTGTGTGAGTCACATCAGGTTTTTCTCCTTTGGCGGTTAATACTCCTGATGTTTCACCCCTTTCTAGTGCTTCTACTAGCATTGGCAAGGTAATCTCACCCTCATCCAAAACCAGAAAGTCCGCGCCTGCTTCCTGCACTACTTGAGGAACAGAAGTTACAAAGGGACCACCCACTACAACTAGTTTGCCTCGCCGCTTTGCTTCGCGGATCAGGTGCAGCATATCTGGTTTCTGGACAATCATACCGGAAATTATTACCAAATCTGCCCATTCCCAATCTGCTTCAGTTTCAAAGCGAACATTGCGGTCTATCAAACGAAATTCCCAAGTCTGAGGCAAGATAGCCGCAACTGTAATCATCCCCAAAGGTGGTAATGAAACTTTGCATCCAATCAGTTCTAACGCTTTATCAAAAGACCAGAAGGATTTTGGAAATAGCGGATATAAAAGTAAAACTCGCATTGGATTAAACAATCCTCAGATTATTGGTCTTGCATTAGATGCACCATTCTAAATTCTCAGTTGAGTTGTAGGGGCAATTCATGAATTGCCCCTACCCTTCTCATTCAAAAAGCGCTATATTTAGAGACTTCCAAATCAAAAAATATCCAACAGACTTGAAAATAGGGAGTAGGGAGTAGGGAGTGTAGAGACGCGCGCCTTTGTTGCGTCTGGAGTGGGGAAAAGCCTATTTTCATGGGTTCTGGTGTACGTCGGTTCATGATAGCTACTTAAGAGTGGGGTGGACGTCTCGCCCGCCCCACTCTTATTGGATAATTTATTTTTTGGACATCCCTTAAACAATAGATGTTTGGGCTAATAAATGATTGGGTAGGGATTGACGTAAGCGATCGCCATACAGCGCTAAAGCATTACCACCAAGCAACAACCCTAAATGCTCTCTGTCATAATCAGCAACCGTGGCTGCATCTTTGACACAGTTATCCAATACACCATCCCAATGTCCGTAGTCACCAGAGAAGCAAGCTAAGCGTTTACCGACTTCACCCATCGCAATATGCATATAAGAAGGGCCGGGGTCATCTGATTCAAAAGAGGTAAATATTTGACCTCTTTCAAAGTACTCTAACGGATCACGATGGCGGAGGTCATAATGCTCGTATAAACTAGCATCATCAATTTTTGTGGGGTCGTGTTGGGCATTCCACAATAAATCGAAAAGGTTTTTCGCCTGGTTAATCAAATTGATATTATTGTGAGTGCCTCTTTCCTGAATCATCAGTTTGGTAAATTCCATCAGGGAAGGGCGATAAGGATTTTTCGGGTCAAAATCACGGATACGTTTTTCCCAATGTTCGTGGAAAGCATGAGCAAGATCCGGCAGCCAACCGCAACCACCTTCTAAAAATCCTACCCGCAAAGTGGGGAAGCGCTCAAATGCTCCATCAAAAATCATGCGTGCTAGTGCTAGTTGTTGCTGGTTGCGTTGCACGAAAATATGGGTAAGAACAAATGTTTCTGTGTGGTCGGAAATCCCACCCACCATGTAAGAACCCGGCCCACCGTGAACGCCAAGACCGATATTTAAGTCAACGGCTGCTTGTAAGATTGGTGCAAAATCAGGATGGCTGATGGTCTTACAAGTGCGAATTTCTGGAAAAGCTTCTGGTGCTTTGGGGTGGGGAATTGGTAAATTAGGAGCAACAGCCACACCAACCATGCCCAGTTCGTTAACGCAACGGTACATCTCTGCGACCGCAGCATCTACATCTTGTAAAGGTATGACACCAATGGGTTTAAGCCGGTTGTCATAACCTCGACAGTCATCGGCAATGTAATTGTTATAGGCACGACAAAGAGCGATCGCAAAGTCTTTATCTAAAATACTGGAAAATATGAGGTTTAAAGTGCCATAAATTACCTGTACATCAATCCCTTCTTGATCCATATGTTCAATACGGATTTTATTGAACATTGCACCCAGAGTTGTATCGGGATGCAAGGTGCGAAAGCCTCCTTTACCTAGTCCTTGCGGTTGCGGGAACATCCGCATGAAGTCATTTTGACCTGTTGCCGGATTAAAATCGATAATTCTTGCCCGTTGATCACCCAGACTATCAATTACTAAACCGATGCGATCGCGATATTCTGGTTCTAGATAATCCCGCATCACCAAGGGATTTTCTAGCTTGTGCGCATCAGCATCAATAACCAATAAATCTTGATACATTAATTTGATTCCTCAATACTTTAAATTTACTGGTGGTTAATGGTTAATGGTTAATGGTTAATGGTTAATGGTTAATGGTTCATGGTTAATGGTTCATGGTTTTTTTCTATTAACTATTAACTATTAACTATTAACTATTAACTATTAACCCTTACGCAGTTTTATGCTTGAAGAAATATCTCCAGACTTGACGTAAACCAAATAAGTTCTCGAAAGACCACGACAGCGAAACTAAAATGGTTATGCCTGGATATTTAACAAAAGCGGGTTCATTTTTTTCAAAGACAGCATGTCCGCCTAATGCGAAAACTTGGGTTAGCACCAAGCAAACAAGCGTCAGTCGCCAGTCATAAAACAGCAAGATAACAGCTGCGATCGCCAATACATTAGTTAAGTGGTGCAAAAATTGGTTAATGGGATGCTGATGACTTGCAATAAAGTGGGCTTTTGCCTGTTGGAAGTAGTTCAATGTAATTTTTCCTCCAATCACACCCAATTTGGTAAACTTTCAATTGACTTCTTGCAGTCATTGCCTTGAACTAAAGTTCAAGCTTATAGCTAAAACCCATTTAAATGGGTTTGTCCCAGACGTGCCATGGCACGTCTAGTCAGCCGGAAAGTTATTTCCAGGCTTTTTGCTTGAGCTATCAGCCCGAAATGTATTTCCGAGTTGATTTTTGCAAGAAGTTTAGCTATTTCAACCGATATCATTAAATACTTCAAAAATGCGGGAAAACACGAAAAATTTTATATTTCGGTAGTAATTTACCACCATCGTAGTTGCAAATATCCTCGTTCGGGTTGCTGAAGTTCCTCTTCGGTCAGCCATTCTACTGGTTTATAAGTACCAAAAACACGATCCCACCAGTCTACTGCTAAACCAAAGTTATGATGCCACATGCCATACTTATGATGTACGTAGTGAACGGGCATTTTCATCCAGAAGCATTTAGTTGGGTTTTCGTGCTGTAGCTGATGAGCATAGGCGGAAAATGCAGCATAAACTAGTCCGCCCAAAAACCAACCTATTCCAGCTTGCCAAGAGAAGAAAAACATAATCACCATTACCACAAAGCTGCCTCGGATATAATCCCGAAATTCCCACAGCACACCCTGTCCTTCATTGCGGCGATGGTGATCGCGATGGCGATCGCCAATTCGGGGTGATATATGCATCAAGCGATGTAGCCAGTATTCCACCAAACTTGCCAAGACAAACGCCAAGGCAAAACAGGTGAGTGTGAGCATGGATTCTCCTTTCTCACTCTTTTCTTAGATAAAAACACTTATCTGAATATTTTTACATCATCATCGCTCATTACTAACAATTCCTGGCAAAATTTACTAAAGAATTTATCTAAGAGGATGTCTGAGAAGTATGGTTTTAAACCAATTAATCTTAGATCCCCC
>JBHYDF010000345.1:0-4922 GCA_051861145.1 Nostocaceae cyanobacterium | reverse complement strand
GACTATTTAATGATTTTAAACATATTTAGCTACTTTTTTCGTTTAAGTCCCGTTAGTCCAGTTTGAGCTGAACACACAAAATCAGTGGATTAAACGGATCACTTCCTGGGCAACTCGTAAGCTTGAGTCCAAGCAGGTGGTGGTACGAATGGATGCAGAGGAGATAGTTGAAGACGTTGATTCATTACCAGATGATGTGCGCCAAGAATGGTTGAAACGAGGTAAGACCACTCAGGATATGGATGTGACTCAGGTACGCGATCGCGAACTCGAACTCGCTATGACCAATTAACGTCACAACACACTTGTAATGTATTGGACACTCATCACAAAACTCGCAATTGTAGTAACAGTTGGATATTTAGGTTGGAATCATCAACATCAAATTCGGGCTTTCATAAAGTTATCCATGCAGGCAAGCACCTTTATCAATATAATGCGCTGAGGATTTTTGAGTGCTGCGCTCACACGCGGGGCGGTTTTTCAATTTAAAAACCAATTTTGAGCGCGGTTAAACACCGCCTCGTGACCAAGGCCGCTTGCACTCCCCTTGCAGGTTTTTCCCAAGGCTACGCCAAAAAAGACATTATGCCTTTATTGCAATAGCAGGAGACAAATATGCCAGCAAATTGGACCAGAATCGATAAACCTAACCAATCTCATCAATCTCAAGGTGTCGATAAACCTAACCAATCTCATCAATCTCAGGCTAATGTAACCGTTTCGTCGGATACTAGCTCTGAAACTCCTGAAATCCAGCGGATGGAAATGTTTGTCCCAGAAACACCCAACCGCAGCCTAAATGACCTGATTGTATCAGCTAAGGTTAAAACTCAGATTGAAACAGCCTTAAACAGCATTCGTTTCCATGATGTACTGTACCATGAGTGGAACTTAAAAAAGATTGACCCTCACGGACATCGAGTAGCAATTAATCTGTTTGGTTCACCAGGAACGGGAAAGACGTTTTGCGCTGAGGCGATCGCTCACCACTTGAGCAAACCAATCATCCGTGTAAACTATGCAGAGATTGAATCTAAGTACGTAGGAGAAACTCCAAAAAATATTAAAGCAGCTTTCAACAAAGCGCGTGAAACTGGAGCAGTATTACTCTTCGACGAAGCCGATTCAATTCTTGGCAAGCGACTCACCAATGTTACCCAAAGTGCCGATCACGGAGTTAATGTTAGCCGTTCCGTTATGTTTTTGGAGTTAAATAACTTCAATGGAATCGTGATTTTTGCTACTAATTTACCAGGAAACTACGACGGGGCTTTTGTAAGACGAATTCAGGCACATATTGAGTTTGAACTTCCAAACGAAGATTGCCGAATGCAATTGTGGAATTTACTACTACCTACAGAAGTTCCCCGTGCAGACGATATTACCGTTGAATGGTTAGCGCAAGAGTCTATAGGTTTAGCTGGTGGAGATATTCTCAATGTAGTAAAGTTAGCTGCAAGCCAAGCTGTTGTCCGGACTGGAGAAGAGCGAAGGATTTTACAATCGGATATTCGGAACGCAGTAACCCAAGTCCAGCTTGGCAAAGAAAAAGTTGGTACTGGATTCTCTTATCACAACCAATCTACTACAACAGTAGTCAAAGAAGAGATAGTTTCACCTGAAGAATTACCTTCTGACGTTCGTGAGAAATACGAGCAAGTCTTGGAACAGGATAATGTTTCCGATTCTATTGCTGTTGGAACTTAATCAGGAATGACTCTTATGTTGGGGTGGTGTTACAGATGTGTTGAAGATGATGTTTATATCTATCTTATAGTAAGTAATTAAACAACTGAATCGACACTTTAGAGACACCACTAGCCGTGGAAAAACCTGCACGCTTTTCCGCAACCATGCATGGCTTATTGCCCTGCCAACTGGATTTTGGGTAAGGGTTCTCACGCGCGAGCGGGGTTTTCGCAGTAATACGCTCGAATATTCGCAGCTTTGCCCGCTCGCGCGTGAGTGTCTTTGCGCGTTTTCTGTAGATTATTGCGTCCCCCCTGAGCGCATACTTCCATTCAGTAACACCAAATTTTTAGCTATGAGCAAGTTATTGCAGGAAAAAAGCTTTTATAGTTCTGAACCGATTGCATATTTACTGATTGAAAAGTTTCGTCTTGAGCCTTTGCGTTTTGGACTGGTATCAACTGTAATCTTTACTGGGCTTGCCCTACTTACCGCATGGGTCAGCAATACGCTGTGGTCAAAACCGGGACAGGTGGGATTAGTGCAAAGTTTGATTCCTTGGATCGCACTAATATTCTTCAATCCGATCCTTTTAGGGTACTACGTCTGGAGTTTTCAGGCGATCAAGAACTTAATTCAAGAACTTAAAATATCAAATGTGCTAGAAACCGATAATCTAGAAGAAATTGATCTGATTGCGCTCAAGCCGTATTACCAAAAGTGGCGCAAGTTTATAGCGCTAGGTAGTGCTATAAGTTTTAGTATTTTTGTCTTCTACACCCGATTTGGTTTAGAGAATACTTGGAGTGGCTCAGGTTTGCTACCAAATTTAGCCACCACAGTCGGAACTTTTGTAATAGCCTACATGGGCAGTGTTTTGGTACTCAACCTGATCACGAATATCTGGGTTCTCCACCACATCCTGGGAAAGAAAAAACTCAATGTTAATCCTCTCCATCCTGATCGTTGTGGGGGGCTGCGCTCCCTCAGTCATTATTCACTGAAAACTGCCTATCTTGCTGCTATTTTCGGAATCTGGATTGGGGCTGTAGAATATCAGTTTATCATGCAAGGAGTTTGGCGAGAATACTGGTTTGTTCTCCTCATCATCCCAGTGTACATTGTCTTGTCAATCACTTGTTTCTTTGGTCCGTTATTCGCTGCTCATAATGGCATGGAGAAGGCTAAGGTGGAGCTTTTGCACCAGATTGCTCGGCAGTTTCAGGCTGCTTATTCAGAGATTCATACCTATCTAAGTGAAGATTCAGATACACTAAAGCAAAGAACTGAAAAAATCCAGTGGCTACGCACTTTATATACCATGACCGATGAATTCCCTGTGTGGCCCTTTGATGTCCAAACTTTGCGTCGATATCTCATCACTGCTCCTACCCCTCTAATTCCTCCTCTAATTGGTCTAGTGCAAAAATTCATAGCTAAATAGGAATTCCAGAGTGATGGAAAATAAAGGTATCTATGTCAGGCGTGGATTTTACAATAATTATCTAACCGACACGATTTTCGAGAGACCTCATCAGCCATTACAAGTTTGGATACTGTGTGGTGCGTTTAAACAAGCGTGGGATAGGTGGCTCCCGTCGTGCCAAGTCCACCATTTCTTTTAAGTGATGCTGAATAACCAACCTTTTTTTCTTCAAGGAACGCGAAATAATAACCATGCTTGTCTACTTTTACACGGTCTAGGGGGTGGTACATATGAGGTGCAATTATTAGGTCAACATTTGCATCAATATGGATGGACAGTTCAGGCTATTAACTACCCAGGTCACGATCAACCTACTTCAATAATGCCAACTTCTACATGGCACCAGTGGTTTGACTGCGTAAGGGAAACTTATCAAAAGCTAAGCGAAAACTATTCATCAATTTCTGTAGTTGGTTTTTCTATGGGTAGCATTCTTGGATTACATCTTGCTGCCAATTACTCAATTGAAAAACTTGTACTTCTTAGTCCTTACATTTCAATAAAGTATCAATTTTATTATCTTTTGCCTCCCGAAGTGTATTTGCGTATTTTAGGTCGTTTTATTAATAGTGTACCTAGGTTCACCAAGCCAGTTCGAGAAGAACATATGAAAAAAAAAGCTAAAGAGGCAGCATTTTTTAAAACCTTCAACTTATTTGCTGTTCGCAGTGCTATTGAATTGATTAAGCTAGTTAAAACTGAATTACCTTATATTTACGTTCCAACCTTGCTTATCCAATCTACACAGGATTCTCTAGTCAATCCCAAAGGAGCGGTATTCATTCATAAACATCTGGGTTCTTCTGTAAAGAAACTTCACTGGTTGCAAAAGTCTGACCACCTAATAACTTTGGATTTAGAGAGGGAAGAAGTTTTTTCCCTAGTAGTGGTATTTCTTTCTGGTAGTGAAACAATAGACCAAAAGGAAGGGTAGCTCGCTAAAAGAGGATTTACCTTGACGGGAGCAACAAAAAAGTTTAATGGATATCCGACTCAAACACCTTAAAAAAAGCCAATTGTGAAGAACATTTTGCTCTTAAATACATTAATTTTTCGACTCTTGAATATACCGCAATCAACGCGATTAGACAAAACACAACAGCAGAGCGTGCAGACAAACTGTATTATCCAAAGAACCTACAACTGTTGATGCTCTTATCACTCGTGCTTCCTTGCTACTAACAAGCAATAATTGGGCTGAAATCGCCGCTGGCCTCGCAGTCCTTACGGGTAGGCGCTCTACTGAAATTCTTGCCACTGCCGAATTTACACCCAAAACTACTTACTCTGTAACTGTGATTTCAACCACTGCGTGACCAAGATTTTCAACCATAGCTTGACCAACCAAACGTAATATCAGGGGTTGGAGCCAAACGCAACATGACGTTTTATGTCAAAGCGTGACCGCGTGTCGGAATTATCAACCATAATACGTCTTAGAGTTGTAAAATCCAATCCGAGAAAATTAGGTGCGTCTAAATCTAATTTTTGGTCAACTTTAGGACAAAACATGGTTTAAAGTGACAAGATATGGTTAAAAAAAGCGCATGTCTTAGTATTTTGAGGAAACAACCGTGGGTTTTAAACTCAGTCCGGACTAACACCCAAAGGCACACTCGCGAGTGAAGAAGCAATGAATTCGGATGAGTTCTCGAATTGGTGCAACCAACAGCATTATTCGGCACAAACATTAGAGAGCATTTTGAGACACCAAGACAAGCGACAGCAGCTTCAGTATATCGCG
>JBHYDF010000344.1:0-4979 GCA_051861145.1 Nostocaceae cyanobacterium | reverse complement strand
CACTCGGCGTACGCTTACCGCTGCGTTGCATCGCTTGGGCTCGGAGCAAGACGGCATAACCAAAATAAACAGGCTAATCCTGTGTTGATTGCCCATAATGATTTACGTGGTGGTGACAAAGTAAATTTACAAATATTACTGTTTGATGATGGTTCTAAACGTAGGTGGAAAGAGCGGGCATCAAACACCCAAAGCATATGACCAAATTGAGTGTAGAATTGCTCACGTTTGCGGATATGATCTGTACTGATGCTGCTGTATTGGAACTCAACTACAAGCTTGCTGCCATCTGGTTGCGGTAAGCATAAATCTGCCCTATGCCTGCGCTGACCATTACACATAACGACTTCACGGTACTTTGGAGCAAACAGTTCTTGCCAGCTTAAATGCCATTGAGTCATGAAGCCTTATGGTAGAGTAGTAGCACAATTAGCAAGCACGAATCCTAGCCCACCAAGAACAAGCACTCGATGGGGTTCAAAGGAGCTTAAATACTAGATTGGCTTTTTCCGACCAAAAAAGTCAAGAAAATAGTAAATATGTTCTATTTACTTCTCGCTTCTGTACCGCACCGCCTGTTGAATGCTCTTGCTCCACAGATGCGCGAACGCCCTTGCACAAAAAATCTTCATGTGCAGTTCGCGATCGCCACTCCAATGAGTTGTAAAAGATAGATAACTGCAAATACGGCGAAAAATATTCCCGCGATCGCTGGTCCGTGCTGAATAAAAACAGTCAGTAGATCGAAAAGTTACGAGAGAATGAGGGTTTCAGCCGATGTCTATGAGTCCTACTATTGGCGATCGCCATCTGGCAGTTCAAGGTCCTGCTGTCTGAAAGAATGCGCGTTCGTATTTTTTGAATATTTCGTATTCAACTGAATCTTTTTCCCATATCCACACACTTAACCAAGCCTCAAATAGTTAACCCAAAACTTACCTTTAATATCTCATAGTTTGCTCTATCAATGGTGTTGGTCTGGGCAGATTAAAAACGCACCAAAAAACCCAAGTCAGTACTCCCTTTGAGTGGGTACATCCGTGAGAGGATTGCGATAAGCCTTTATGCTTTGCGGGCTTCGCCCTATCGCTCCGATTGAATTAGTAGGTTAGTGGTCATTAGCGATCAATTACCAATTACCCCTTGACATTCTTGAGTAGTACATTTAAACTAGTATTTAATTAACTGTGCGGTTAAATACTTCTAACCTAAATGTCCACGGATCAACTGAGCATCACCTTTGCCGCCCTTGCCGATCCCACTCGGCGGGCAATCCTGGCTTATCTGGCTCAGGGTGAAGCATCGGTGAGTGAGCTAGCTCAACCCTTCCAGATGAGCCTGCCTGCCATTTCCAAACATCTCAAGGTGCTAGAGCGTGCTGGATTGATCGCACGCAGTCGAAAGGCTCAGTGGCGGCCCTGTCGGCTAGAGGCAGAACCGCTTAAGGATGCAGCAGATTGGATCGAGCAATATCGCCAGTTCTGGGAACAGAGTTTTGATCGCCTGGATGACTATCTTCAGGAATTACAAGCAAAGGAAAAGAAAAAAGGTCGCAAGCACAAAAAGTAGGTTGTGATACGTGCTATCGCACAGGCTAACGCTACCGCTCTATTCCAAGGAGAAATCAGATGTTGAAAGCAAATAGCTCCACGGATACGCAAAGTGAACGCTCAATTGTGATTACCCGTATTTTCAATGCACCACGCGAACTTGTATTTAAGGCTTCCACCCAACGCTATGAATCGATTCCCAACAGCGATCGCCTGAATACCCTAACCCTGACCGAACAAGATGGGAAAACGACGCTGCACATCCACATCCAACACCAGTCACAGGAGCAACGGGATGGGCATCTTCAATCAGGCATGGAGGCGGGACTGCGCGAGACTCTCAACCGTCTCGAAGAACTCCTGCAATCTATGTCATAAAAGGGGTAGTGCGTTAGATGGTCGCCCATTCGCTAGACCGCATCGCAGCGAATGACGTAGCCATTTGACTTTCATTGGAGCATCTGCACGAGTTGTAACACTCCCTGGAGCAGAAACATGGATATAAAGAATGTTGAACTAACGGTAACGTCGGAACGCGAACTTACGATCGCTCGTGTCTTTGATGCACCGCGCCAGCTCGTCTTCGAGGTTTGGACCCAGCCAGAGCATTTTGCCCGCTGGTTAGGACCAAAGGACTTTACAACAACCTCCTGTACGATAAATGTTCGACCGGGCGGCACCTATCGAGCCTGTATTCGATCGCCCTCAGGTCAAGACCACTGGATGCAGGGAGTCTACCGCTCTATCGTCGAACCAGAGCGTCTTGTCTTCACCTTTGCCTGGGAGGACGAAGACGGTCAGCCCAAGCATGAAACCCTTGTAACTGTGACTTTTGCACAACAGGATGGTAAGACCCGCTTGACCTTCCATCAAGCCATCTTTGAGTCCGTTGAAAGTCGTGATTCCCATCGCTCGGGTTGGTCAGAATGCTTTGATCGCCTCGAAGCGTATCTGATGAATACCATGGCAGGAGAAACCCTATGAAGAAGACATACACCGGAAGCTGCCATTGTGGTGCCGTTCGCTATGAGGTAGATCTTGATCTGAATGAGGGCACCTTCAAATGCAACTGCTCAATCTGTACCAAGGCGAGAATCTGGGTCGCCAGTGTTAAACCAGATGCATTTCGGCTACTCACAGGGGCAGCGGATTTGACAGAGTATCAGTTCAACACCAGAAACATTCACCACCTATTCTGCAAGCATTGTGGTGTGCGATCGTTTGGATGGGGTGAAAACCCACCAGAGCAGGGCAAGTTTTACGCTATTCATGTTGCTTGTCTGGACAATGTAGAGACGGATGAACTCATCAATGCTCCAATCACGTACATTGATGGTCGTCACGATAACTGGCAATCTCCACCAACTGAGATTCGACACCTTTAACCCGTGGAAAAAAACCGCATCAAGAACGCGCAAACATGCAGGGGCTTAAGCCGCCAAACTAGATTTTGGGTAAGGATTCTCACTTGCTTTGCGGTATGACGCAGTAATCCACTTCTTACCTCGCAGCTTTGCCCGCTCGTTTTGAGCGCTTGGATTGCGCGATTTATGTGTAAAGCGTGCGTCCCCTCTCCTATTGTTATAGTTTGCGTTTTTTTGTTCAGACTGCGCCCAAAACTTTTCGCTCGCATTTCAGATGCATCTAATAACTTTTCACACACACAGCAGCGTATTTCTAAAATCAGCCTCGGTACCTTAGAAAAGGCGATACCCCCTTCACGGGGGTAGCCCACTTTCCGGGGGCATCGCACTTGAGACCACTCTAAACATAGGTTGAGTTGGTCGCCTTATCGGTATCCGGTTGCATCAGCAGGCTTACCAACATCTGCTACCTTACGAATGTAGCGCCAAGCATCAGGCTGCGAGCCATCCAGGTCTGTAAAGCCATAGACCTGTGCCAGTTGACCGCTCGATAGCGACTGACCGCGAGGGCGAGCTACATTTGGATCTTGGGCAAGACTCGCAACGGCACGACCGATATAGCGCGGGGTTTGCGAGATCACAAAGTGCGGTTCTTTTGCTATTGCATCCTGCCAGTTAACTTCGCTCACCGCAACTGGAATTACTTCTTGCGCCAATAGTTTACTGTCATGAACTGATGCCACTGCCCATCATCGCCCAGCACGTGCGATGTCATCACTCGCCAATCGTCACTTCTAATCTCGATCGCGTCCTTATACCTTGCCATCTTCCCCTCGCCAGCCATAGCAGGTCCTTCAGAATCGAGCGTCAACACCCTAGGGCCCGCGTCCAATTCGCCGCCGTCGTACACCCACAGATGTGTCATCATCGACCCGATCCACGTACCCACATACCCCTGCTTCTGCGGGTCGTAGCCGAGCGTCATCATTGTTGTTGCGTCACCGCATCCAGGCATCTCGCCTTGTGCTTCGGCTAGAATCCAGAGTCCGCCAAGCGATCGCACGCTCTCGGTTCCCGTAGCCTTTTGGGGAGACCGATCTGGTTCCATCATCACCTCGATTTCATACGTCCAGTCGCCGACGAGCTTCTGTAGCCAATGATGTTCCTTCTGCGGTTCAGCATTCATTACTGTTTCCGGTTGTGTTTTGGTTGTCTCCATTGCAGTATCTCCTTTTCTTGTCACTGTCACGTCTAAGTTATTCAGCAGATTGATCGCAGTTGAAATTCAGATCAGGATTCAGTTGCATCAAATTCTCCTGTGGCTATTCAAGGGTTGAGAAATGCGCGAGCGTGAAATGATGTAGCTGCCCAACGCCCAAAGTAGTTCAATTGTACTACTATAGTGCCAGATCTGCTGACTGGTGAAGTCAATCTTAAGAAAAAGATACGAGTTAAGACGACTTCCCAATCTGATGGAAATGTCAACATTAGTCCAGCACTCTTTCTTCGACCATCTTTGCTAAATACTCATCCAGACATTCCAAGCTGGAGTTCCACCCTGCGACGACTCCCATCTCTTCGTGCTTGCGGCGCTCTGCTCCCGACTCGTGCATAATCCTTCGATATCGGGAGTCGTGAGGTGGCTGTCCGTGTGCGTGAAGGATTGGGTACTAATTTTGACGTGCGGCTCGGACGCTGGCATGACAAGCCCATCGGTCCACACCCCATAGCAATGTATCAAGTTGCATTTTCTCCAGAACTGTTTGGAAAGGTCGTTCCCTGGTTAATGCTCAATCGTGAGGGGTTGGATATTCTTATTCATCCAACCACTGGTGACGACGTGGCAGATCATACAGACCATGCCCTGTGGCTAGGAGAAAAGTTAGAGTTAAATATTGAGTTTCTAAGGGCAGATAAGGACAGATGGATGAAAGAGCGATCGCACCCTACTCCTGATCCTTCTGTGGTTGACCGATTCCCAAGCTGTGACTTCACACCCACAGCTTGGGAATCACGAATGACAAGAGCGATCGCCCTTGTTCACCCAAGAGCTTGCACCCAAGAG
>JBHYDF010000343.1:0-4992 GCA_051861145.1 Nostocaceae cyanobacterium | reverse complement strand
GCCCCATGCCCAATGCCCCATGCCCAATGCCCCATGCCCAATGCCCAATGCCCAACTTGCCCTCCACAGCCCGATCGCGTAAAAATAATAATTAAAGTGCTGTAATTTCTCTTAACAATGGCGCAAGTGCAGCTTTCACAATCCTTTTCCCCAGCCCCAACATCAACAGACAAGCGGGGATATGATTACGATTTAGTCATTGTCGGCGGCGGAATTGCTGGCTTAACCCTAGCCTCTGCTTTGAAAGATTCGGAGTTAAGTGTGCTGCTGATTGAGGCAAAAGTAGAATCTCAGGCGGTGGCTAAGGGGCAAGCTTACGCTGTACATATGCTATCGGCGCAAATTTTCCAAGGAATTGGTATTTGGGACAAAATATTGCCCAATATCGAAACTTATCGCCGCGTTCGCCTTTCTGATGCCAATTATCCAAATGTAGTGGAATATACAACAAAAGATATAAATACACAAGATTTGGGTTATGTGGCGGAACACCAAGCCCTCTTACATCCATTGCAGGAATTTGTCAAAAACTGTGCGAATGTCACTTATCTATGTCCGGCGGAAGTGGTAAATACGCAGTACCATCAAGATGAGGTAGCGATAGATATCAAAGTGGCAGGGGAAATGCGGACAGTCAAGAGCAAATTATTAGTAGCTGCTGATGGTTCGCGATCGCGCATTCGTCAAGCTGCGGGGATTAAAACCCGTGGTTGGAAATATTGGCAATCATGTATTGTGGCATTTGTCAAGCCGGAAAAATCTCACAATCACACAGCCTATGAGAGGTTTTGGTCTAGCGGTCCATTTGCGATTTTACCGTTGCCAGGGAACCGCTGCCGCATTGTTTGGACTGCCCCTCACGAAGAAGCAAAAGCCTTATGTGCTTTGAATGATGAGGAATTTTTACAAGAATTAAGCAAGCGCTATGGCAATCAAATGGGTAAGCTGGAATTGTTAGGCGATCGCTTTATTTTTCAGGTGCAACTCATGCAAAGCGATCGCTATGCCATCCACCGCCTTGCTTTAGTGGGAGATGCGGCACACAATTGTCATCCCGTGGGCGGACAAGGTTTAAATTTGGGTATTCGGGATGTAGCAGCTTTGGCGCAGGTAATACAAGAAGCACACCAAGCGGGTGAAGATATTGGCGATATCCAAATACTCAAACGTTATGAACGCTGGCGCAAGCGAGAAAACCTAACAATTTTAGGTTTTACCGACTTGTTGGATCGGATGTTTTCTAATAACTTCTTGCCAGTGGTGGTAATTCGTCGCTTGGGTTTATGGATAATGCAGCGAGTACCAATGCTAAAAATATATACTCTCAAATTGATGATTGGGTTGAAGGGACGGACTCCCAAATTAGCCCAGCGTTAAAAATGGCGTTGCCTGACATCTTGCACAATGCTAAAATTCAGCCCAGAAATAAATTTCGGGCTAAAAGCTAAAGTTAGCTAAAGCTAACTGGGACAAAACTTTGAACCCGTTTCCAACGGGTTTTAGCTTTAAGCCGGAAATTTATTTCACGGCTAATTGCGTGTCAATGAATTGTTTTTTGAATCTCACGCCAAGACGCGAAGACGCCAAGAAAGAGGGAATAGGGCATTGGGCATTGGGCATGGGGAATGGGGAAAAATCCAATGACTAATGACTATTGACTATTGACTATTGACTAATGACTAATCATTCTTCTGACGCTAGGATGAGGAAAAGAGTATCTCTGTGTAGGTAAAAAATTACCCGTCAGTGTTGGAAATGCAACCTCTAATATCAATTGCAGAAGATTGAGAAGAGGTTTCCCAAGTTTGATTAGTTCTATGTAAATTTATATTTCGCTGCCCATGTCACCTCGCCGTTACCCTCCCGCCTACTTACGCTATCTCAAAGCCAGGTTATGGAATCTAGCGCGTCCTGGTTTTTGGGGAACAGCAATTTTTTTATCTGTGGTAGGGCTAATAATTAAAGAATATTGGACGCGCCCAGATTTTTTCACTTCCTTCTCTGGGCAAAAAAAGCAAGTTGCTTCACAAAAGCCTACTAACTCTACCCTATCGGCAGAAGACAAAGCCATTGCTGCGGATATTGATAATTTGCCAGTTCTGTTTTATGACATTGATAGTGCAGCAAGTCTAGCCGCAACTACAACCACCCCTAAACAAAATACTCAACCAAATAACAATAACAGCTTATTAAACGATATAAGTAAACAACAGGCTGCGGCAACTAATGCCAAATCCAATTCTGGCTTGAAGTTAGCTAATCCTACTCCCACTGCAAAAGTAGAAAATCCGTTTGTGGTGCAAGCAGAAAATTTATTGCGGCTGCAAAATTTTCAGAATCGTAGCAATTTCTTAGGCGTAAATAGTTTCACAGCATTGCCTCCGCAACAGGGTGCAGGAGAAACTTCCTTTGCAGGGGGGACGGGATTAACTAACAGAAACAACTCAACTCAAAATATAGCCCCAGTTGACGCTTTACAAACAGCGCTTAATCAATCATCAACAAATCGGCAGGATTTGCCCAACTTGAATAATAATGGCACAAGCTCAATTCAAGCAAATCCCTTTGAGCGATCGCAACCTACCAATAGCTTGCCTAATCAAACTTTCTCACCTAGCACGGGGTTAATTCAAGAAGCGATCGCTCCCGTTACTTATGGGACAGATTACACTCAGATAAGGAATACCAACCCATCACAAAATCCTATTTCCATTCCCAATAATCCCAATAATCCCAATAACAATATAGATTCACGCTCAACTTACACTCAAAATCAATATCCAAATCGGTCGGTTAATAACTTATCTACTTACATTCAAAACCAATTTCCAGATATTTATAACAGATTCAATAGCAATCAGCCTTTTTCCAACGTACCTTCACCAGCACCTACGGTAACACCTATTGCCCCAATTGCCCCTAACATTACACCTAACTATACCCAGACTCCAAATCAAGGTGTTGTCACTCCGAGTAATTCTCCTAGTAATCCAGCGGTAACTAACTATAATGAAAACTTCCGTTGGCAGCAGCCTACGCAAGCACCGCAGTATAATTCGTCATCACCGGCTCAAATTCCGGGGCAATCCACAGGTAACGGACAGGTAAATGCTAACCCTTATCAATTAAGATAAGTTCCATAAAAACCCAATTTGAGTGAATATTTTCCGGAATTTCACTTCCTGGATACGGTGCAATATCCTGAAAACCAAACTTACGATAAAGTTGCTGTGCTTCCTTGGCAAAAAAAGCGGTGTCTAAGCGTATCTTGGCATAACCTATCTGACAAGCTTGATTAATGATATTTTCTAATAAAGACTGACCTATTTTTTTTCTACGAAACTCTGGTTTGACATACATCCTTTTAATTTCACCAACACCCTCGCCTATTTTCCGCAAGCCAGCACAACCTACTATCTTGGCGTCAAATTCTGCTAATAGGAGTCGTCCTTCTGGCGGTGCAAATTGTTGAAGTTTCGCCATTTCTTGCTCTAAAAATGCATGAATATCATAATAGATGCCAAATTCACGATTAATTATTAAGCTTGCCGAACTAAAATTTTCCCAAAATAGTTCTCGTACATGACATATATGTGTGTCTGTATCTACTTGTATAATTTTGAGCATAATTTCTTAATTCAGAATAATAAATTATTAATAGTATAATTAACAAATATAGCAATTATAAATCATTCGTTAAAGCTGATAAAACGAGTTTCTAAAGTATCTCAATCCTCATAAATAAAATAAAATTTCCATACTGATATCTTGCCCTATTATCAACAAGAGCCAGAGGCTCTAATTCTCGTTACCAGGTTGAACCTGGTAACGAGTTTTTGGAGGCTTTGCCTCCCGATTATTGCGTAGGCGTGCAAGATATTAGTATATCAATCCAAAATCTAAAATCCAAAATGGTTGAGATTCCAGTAATTGATTTATCTCTATTCACCGGTGGTGATATAAAAGCTAAACAAACGGTAGTTAAACAAATTTATCAAGCTTGCCATGAAATTGGCTTTATGTATTTGCAAAATTCGGGTATATATCAAAACTTAATAGAGCAAGTATTTGCACATAGTAAATACTTTTTCAGTTTACCCTTGGAAATAAAAGAGCAACTAGCTTGGAGTGATGAATATAATAATCAAGGTTATGTTGGTATAGAAAGAGAACGTCTTGATCCGAATAAACCAGGCGATTTGAAAGAAGCATTTAATGTAGGAACAAAAAAAGGCACTAACAAATCCCCACTCCCCATTGCCCCTAATCCCCTTCAGGGGCCCCGAGTTCCCCACTCCCCACTACCCATTTCCCCAGCAGAAAACCCTTACATTCTTGCCTTTTACCAAGCTTGTACAGAAGTTGCTAACAGAGTTTTGCAAGCATTTGCTTTAGCTTTGGAATTACCAGAAGATTTTTTTGCTACCAGACATAACCAACAAAATCATACATTGCGATCGCTCCATTACCCCCCAGTGCAACAACCACCATTACCCGAACAGGTACGTGCTGGCGAACATTCCGACTATGGCAGCATTACTTTACTTTTTCAAGATGATATTGGCGGTTTGGAAGTGCAAACAGCATCTGGTGAATGGATTGCAGCACCTGCGATTCCTGGTACTGTAATAGTCAATACTGGGGATTTAATGCAGCGATGGACAAATCATATTTTTTGCTCAACAAAACATCGGGTGATGATTCCCAATGATGATAGGATAAAGCAATCCCGGTATTCTGTGGCGTTTTTCTGTCATCCCAATGACGATACGGAAATTGCTTGTCTGGAAAGTTGTCAAAGGGAGCATCCTCCCATTTATCCCCCCATCCTTGCAGGAGAATATCTTTTAAGCCGTTTACAAGCGACTTATTAGGGTGTTGGTTGTTGGTGGTTGGTTGGAATTAATTGCTTTTTCCAAACAACAAACACCAATCAACTAAGAGACCATTTATAAAGTAAATATTAAGCCTCTAAACCTTAGTTTCATCCTA
>JBHYDF010000342.1:0-4996 GCA_051861145.1 Nostocaceae cyanobacterium | reverse complement strand
AACGCTCATCTAATCAACAAGTTTGACTAGATTTAGGTAAGTTTTTCAGAGCAGACAGATAGATAGATAGAAAAACAAACAGACAGACAGACAGGGGTTATAAATCCCTGTCTAATAGCGAAAGTCCTCTGTAAGAGGACTTAATCACAATTTTTCTTTCTTTATAATTATGAGTCGTCTTCAGACAGGGGTTATAAACCCCTGTCTAATAGCGAAAGTCCTCTGTAAGAGGACTTAATCACAATTTTTCTTTCTTTATAATTATGAGTCGTCTTCAGACGACTTATGCTTTCAGACAGGGAATTAATTCCCTGTCTGTCTGTCTAGCCGATAAATTTTTTGCGCCAAAAGTGAATTTTTTCGCCCAAGTGGGCAACCTAATAAATGTAGATAATTGCTAATCTGAAGAAAACTATGGCTTTATGGCGACTTTATTATCATCTTGTTTGGGCAACCAAAAAACGTCAACCATTAATTACACACAATAGAGAATTGGAGCTTTATAATTACATTATCGGTAAATCAGATACATTAAATTGTATAGTTCATACGATTGGTGGTATTGAAGACCATATTCATTTAGTTGTTTCTATCCCCCCAACTTTAGCAATTTCAGAATTTGTCAAAAAAATTAAAGGCAGCAGTTCTTATCATTTAAATCATAGCCCTAATCTAGAATCAGACAAATTTGCTTGGCAAGAAGGATATGGTGTATTTTCTTTGGGCAGTAAGCAACTTGAACAAGCGATCGCTTATGTACAAAATCAAAAAATACATCATTCCCAAGGAACAACCAACAAACATCTAGAACCGACAGATATTGAAAAATAGATAGCCATCATATCATCTCATTATCCCGTTGGTGATTATATTTTCGATAGCAATTCGATATTTTGCTCATCCCGTCAGAGATTGTAAATATAGAGTGCAATTTTTAATTTCTCCCATCATTCCGCCAGCCAGCCAACCAGCCAGCCAGAGATTATAAATCTCTGGCTAATAGCCAAATTCCTCTAATAGAGGAATAAATTACAATTCACCATCTTATTTATTTACCTAGCTTTCAGCCAGCCAGAGATTATAAATCTCTGGCTAATAGCCAAATTCCTCTAATAGAGGAATAAATTACAATTCACCATCTTATTTATTTACCTAGTCGTCTAAAAACGACTTTAGTTTTCAGTCAGGGATTTATAATCCCTGGCTGGCTGGCTGGCTGGCTGGCTAGCTAGCTGGTTTGTCCCCCTTCCCTCCCTAGGTTAAAACAAGCGCGCTATCCCTACTTAGCCATCCTCGCTTGCATACGCGATTTCAGCGCTTCCATCATCTCTGGAGTAACTTGAGTTTTTTCCCATGTTGGACGTGCTTTTAAGCGATCGCACCAAGCATTCAATTTAGGATAGTCACTCAAAGATACACCTACTCCTGGCAACCACGGGACGATAGTACCAGCTACAGGTTCGGCGAGAGTAATATTTTCACTACCAAAGAATGGGCGATCGTCGAGCAAACTCTCAAAAAACTTTAGCACTATTGAGGCTTTTTGCTTTGCCTGTTCGATTTTTTCCGAATCTCCCACAGGCAAGCCTAACATAACAGGAAGTAGAACAGCCGTGGCAGGCAACAACTCGTTAATTGTTGCTAATTCTACCATCCGCACAATTGCTAAATCCTTGGTATTGCTAGGCATCATTGCCGGTTGGGGATATTTTGCTTCTAAATAATCCAAGATAGCCAAAGATTCCACCACGTTAAAGCCGTCATCTATCAAAACTGGAATGTGATGGAAAGGACTAATTGCCAAAAACTCCGGTTTATGCTGTTCGCCATCCAATTTGACTTCGACTAATTCAAACTCCAGCCTTTTCTCTAACAAAGTAATCCAAACACGGCGGGAGTTGGGCGAAATCGGGGTATGATACAGCTTGAGCATGAGAAAACCTCACAGTTTTGATTTCAGAGAAACCCAAACATTACATCTTATCAGCTAGCCAGGACTATTCATCGACTTTTTCACTTCAACAAATATTCTTTCACAAACATCACCGTTGCATAGAACTGAAAATCAACATTTTTCTTCTTACTAAACCCGTGTCCCTCATCCTTCGCCATCAAATACCAAACCGGTACATTATTCTTGCGCACCGTCTCCACAATTTGTTCTGCTTCCTGGAGGGGGACACGAGGATCGTTTTTACCGTGAATAACAAATAGTGGTTTCTTGATGCGGTTTGCGTTATTTACTGGCGAAATCTTCAATAGAAATTCTCGCATTTTCGGATCGCGTTCGTCTCCGTATTCCACCCGTCGCAAATCTCGCCGATAGCCTTCGGTTTTTTCTAGGAAAGTGACAAAATTGGAAATCCCAACAATATCAATACTGGCACGGATTTTATCACTATAATGAGTCGCCACCGCTAAGGACATATAACCGCCGTAGCTTGCACCTGTAACTAAGATTCGGTCTTTATCCAAGTCGGGTTGAGTTGCAATCCAGTCGAGAAGTGCGCCAATATCTTTGACTGAATCTTCTCGTTTATAGCCATTATCTAATGTCAGGAAAGTTTTACCATACCCAGCCGAACCCCGGACGTTGGGAAACAGCAAAGCAACTCCCAACTCATTTAAATAATAGTTATTACGCCCCAAGAAAGACGGACGAAACTGTGCTTCTGGCCCGCCGTGAATATCAATTATTACCGGACGCTTCCCTTTAAACTTAGCAGGTGGACGGTAAAGAAAACCGGAGATAGTTCTACCATCAAAGCTTTTCCAGCGCACCAGTTTCGCATCTGAGAAATTAGCAGTATTCAAACCGCCAGTTTCGCTTTCTGTCCAACGTTCCACTTTATTAGTGCGGATATTCAACGAGTATACATCTGCGGTGGAACGTGCCGAAATTAGAGTAAAGCCTAAATCTTCATTATTGCGATGCCAGGTAACACCATATACTTGCCCTACTGGTAGTTTGGGCAGTGGCTTTTCCTTCCTTGTGGCAGTTTCCAACAAATGCAAAACACTTGTCCCGTCTTCATTGGTAATAAAAGCAAGGTACTTACCATCTTCTGTCAGGTCGAAATCCTCGACATTCCAAGGAATATCGGTGGTGAGGTAGGTATGTTTGAAAGTAGCCAAGTCAACATAGGCTAACCGAGAAAATTCGGAATCTTTGTCAGTGATGACATACAGTCCCTTGCTATCTTTACTAAACAAGCCTCCCTGATAGGCGACTTTCTCCTTACCTCCCTTGGGTGTAATTAATTTCTTCTCGCCCGACTGGGTATCCACCAAGTAAAGATAACTTTCATTCACGGAAATAAATTCCGCCGCCAGTAATTGACGGTCATCGGGGGACCAATCCAAACCACCCCAACCACCGCCTTCGACTTGTGCTAAAAGCTTATCAGTATCGAGTTTTCTCGGATTAATAATGTAAAAATCGTTATCCTGACCCGTGCGACGAGTGGAAGTGTAAATCAGGCGATCGCCTTGATTCGACCACACACCCCGACTGTTTCTTGACTTACCATCAGTCAGGAGTGTAATGTCCCCTGTTGCCAAATCATAGCGGTAATTCTGGTTAAATTCATTACCGCCAATATCCTTACTGAAAACAAAATAATCACCTTGCGTCCGTTGAAAACTCCCTCCGCCGACACGTTCCGGGAAGAAAGTCATTTGCTGGCGACTACCGAGAGGAAACTTGACCAAATGTACTTGTGGCGTGTCTGCAAAGCGCGTTGAGATGAGCATCTCGCGCCGCTTCGGATGCCAACTCGAGAGACTAGCAGCACGGAAATTGGTGTAGCGATCGACCGTTTGAGCCAGTGTCGCGGGAATTGGTGGAATTCCTTCTACGACAAGATTATCACCAGGAGTGATGGTTGGGGTTTGAGCAGCAACCATGTGAATTGGTAGCAGAACTACTGCTAGCAGGGTAGCAAAAAACAATGATAAAAATCGCATCCCCAGATTATCGCAGATTCTGGCGTGGTGAGATTAAAACTTACAGTTATTTTTAGGTGAATAGACCATAGGATATTGTAGGGGCGGGTTTTGTTTCAATCTCCAACGATTGCCGAGAGGATGTTTGCTAAACCCGCCCCTACAAACCAAATGGACACAGATGGACACCAATTCTTTATCTATCTGTAAGGATTGTGTAGCAAAGGTGTTTTACATCTGTGCGAGTTAAAAACGAGGATAATAACCAGCCGTGAAATAAATTTCCGGCTTAAAGCTAAAGTCAGATAAATCTGACTAGAGATGATTTTTAACCCGTTTTAAATGATATCTTGCACCAGTTGCAACAACCCGGAGGCGGAGCCTCCAAACCCTCGTTACCAGGTTCAACCTGGTAACGAGAATTAGAGCCTCTGGCTCTTGTTAAGAATGGTGAGTCCAGCGCTGTTCGCGTAGCGTGTCCTCTTAGGACATAGGAGGGTTTCCCTCCGCAGGCGACTGGCGAACCCGGAGGGTGCAAGATATCAGTTTTAACGGGTTTGTTCCAGACGCGAAATTTCGCGTCTCTACACAGTTCAAATTTTAATTAGGGCTATCCCTTGCAGTATTGGTACTACTGCGGTCAAAGCCGTTTGTTTTAAACTAGAACTACCATCGTAAACGCTCGACAATGACACAAACTAGATTCAAAGTACAAGCATTTTGGGATTCAGAAGCAGAAGTTTGGGTTGCAACCAGTGAAGACGTTCCAGGGTTAGCAACAGAAGCTTCTACGATTGAGGTTCTGATGCAAAAACTTCGAGAAATGATTCCAGAACTCATCCTTCTTAATATGAAAATCTCACGCAAAGCCGCAAAGGCGCAAAGTTTTCTCTGCGTCTTTGCGTCTTTGCGTGAGGTTAAGAAATTAATATTTCAATTCAGGAATGCCTTTAATTTTTTATTTCGTGACTAATTTCCAATACTCGTTAACGAAGTTCAAACACTCGCTGACGAGATTCTAATACTCAACGACGAAACTCAAACACTCGCT
>JBHYDF010000341.1:0-5008 GCA_051861145.1 Nostocaceae cyanobacterium | reverse complement strand
CCCAATGCCCAATGCCCAATGCCCAATGCCCAATGCCCAATGCCCACTCCCCACTATCGATGTATCGTCACTAAGAAATAAAAGCAGGAAATTTATTCACTAAAAAAATCAAACCTTTATCATATTGCTCAGGCTTGTTTTCATTTTTAAAATGCTAATATGTAGAGACTATGCAGTTATAAACTATAACTGCTCAAAAGCGAGGAGAACAATGTCTGAAACGCAAACTTTTTTACAAAATTTTGGTCAGATTTATGACAATCCAGTATTGCTGGATCACAGCGTAACTGCTCCAGTTTGTGAAGGATTTAATGTTGTTTTAGCAAGTTTCCAGGCACTGTACTTGCAATACCAAAAACATCATTTTGTAGTCGAAGGTGCGGAATTTTACTCTCTGCATGAATTCTTTAATGAAAGCTACGAAGAAGTTCAAGAACATATCCATGAAATTGGAGAACGTTTGAATGGATTGGGCGGAGTTCCCGTGGCTTCCTTCACTAAATTGGCAGAATTATGCTGCTTTGAGCAAGAACCAGATGGCGTTGTATCTTGCCGTCATATGGTGGAAAATGACCTAAAGGCAGAGCAAGCGATGATTAAGTTGATTCGCAGCCAAGCTTCTCAAGCAGAGAGTTTGGGCGATCGCGCTACTCGCTATCTGTACGAAAAAATTCTGTTGAAAACTGAGGAAAGAGCTTATCATTTGACTCACTTCCTCGCCAAAGACAGCTTAACTTTGGGATTTGTCCAAGCTCGTAACTAACAAACTCATTACTTTAAGCTGTCTATCCTAAGACTAAGAAAAAGTTGGAAGCGCTATTTTCTGAATAAATTATAAAAAAAGGCAGAGAAGGACATTTTATCCCTCTGTCTTTTTTAATATCTGTATACAAAATAACACAATTTTTAATCAAAAATGTTCTTCTGCTTTCCTAGCTAGAAAAAATTCTTATCTAAGCTCATTCACTATTCTAAATTTGAATTCCGAATCCAAATAAAAATAAGTTGCAATTTTATTGAGAATAATCACCAATAAAAATATAACCAATGCCAAATAACTGATAAATTACTTCATAATTACCACCTACAATTTAGACATACAAAAGCAGCGGGGAATTATTTTAAAAATGTAAAAATTACAAATGAAACTATAAATTAAAATTATTTTCAAAATGACATTTTTCAATTTCTACCCTACTGTTGCAATCAGAGAAAAAATGACAGATACAATTGTCGTGACCGAGAAAAAATGAAAAAATGTGCCACAACGTCTGTAGGGTGGGCACTGCCCACCATATCTAGGCTTTGTAGGGCATAGCCCCACCTACGTCTATTTCAAAAATCAAATAGTAATCCTATATGTCATCAAACATAGAAAAATTGATATAAACAGCATTAGTAGTGGGTAAAGACCCTTAAAATAATCAGGATTTGTATTCTCTTACTCCAAGCAACAACTATGCCCCGCCGTGACGACATCAAGAAAATATTGTTATTAGGGTCTGGCCCAATAGTGATTGGACAAGCCTGCGAGTTTGACTATTCTGGCACTCAAGCGTGTAAAGCATTGCGAGAAGAAGGTTATGAAGTGGTGCTGGTCAACTCCAACCCCGCTACAATCATGACCGATCCGGAAACAGCCGATCGCACTTACATCGAACCACTCACACCGGGACTGGTCGAAAAAGTTATCGCCAAGGAACGTCCCGACGCCCTTCTACCAACGATGGGAGGACAAACCGCCCTCAACCTCGCCGTAGCTTTGGCAAAAAACGGTGTATTGGAAAAGTACAATGTTGAGTTAATTGGTGCGAAATTACCAGCCATTGAAAAAGCCGAAGACCGGAAACTGTTTAACGAAGCAATGGCAAAGATAGGGGTGAACGTGTGTCCTAGTGGTACAGCTTCATCTTTAGAAGAAGCAAAAGCGATCGCTCACCAAATTGGCACTTATCCTTTAATTATTCGCCCTGCTTTCACCTTGGGCGGTACTGGTGGCGGTATCGCCTACAACGAAGAAGAATTTGCAGAAATGGCACAAGGAGGTATTGATGCTTCACCTGTGTCGCAAATTCTCATCGACCAGTCCCTTTTAGGATGGAAAGAATACGAACTAGAAGTAATGCGCGATTTAGCAGATAACGTCGTAATTATCTGCTCTATCGAAAACGTTGATCCGATGGGTATCCACACCGGAGACTCAATTACCGTTGCTCCCGCTCAAACCCTTACTGATAAAGAATATCAACGGTTGCGGGATATGGCAATCAAAATCATCCGCGAGATAGGTGTAGAAACTGGCGGTTCCAACATCCAGTTTGCCGTTAATCCCGTAGATGGTGATGTAATTGTTATTGAGATGAACCCCCGTGTTTCCCGCAGTTCAGCTTTGGCAAGTAAAGCTACTGGTTTCCCCATCGCGAAAATGGCAGCAAAGCTTGCTGTTGGATATACCTTGGATGAAATTAAAAACGACATCACCAAGAAAACTCCCGCATCCTTTGAACCGACAATTGATTATGTGGTAACAAAAGTACCTCGATTCGCCTTTGAAAAATTCCCCGGTTCCGAACCAGTACTGACTACACAGATGAAATCGGTAGGGGAAGCTATGGCAATGGGACGGACATTTAACGAATCCTTCCAAAAAGCACTGCGTTCCCTCGAAACCGGACGCGCTGGTTGGGGGTGCGATCGCGCTGAAAAACTTCCCAGTGGTGAACAAATTCGCGCTCAATTGCGCACGCCTAACCCAGAACGCATTTTTGCCGTGCGTCACGCCATGAAGATAGGTTTAAGCGCTGAGGAAATCTACGAGTTAACCGGTATTGACCCATGGTTCCTGGATAAAATGCAGGAACTGTTGGAAGTAGAGAAATTTCTGAAGCGGACGCCCTTGCAGCAGTTGACAAAAGAGCAAATGTATGAAGTCAAGCAGCAAGGATTTAGCGATCGCCAAATTGCCTATGCAACCAAAACTACGGAAGATGAAGTTCGGGCATATCGTAAACAATTAGGTGTTATCCCTGTTTATAAAACAGTAGACACTTGCGCGGCGGAGTTTGAAGCGTTTACGCCGTATTATTATTCTGCTTACGAAGAAGAAACCGAGGTATTACCGACAGATAAACCCAAAGTAATGATTTTGGGTGGAGGGCCTAACCGTATTGGTCAGGGAATTGAGTTTGATTATTGTTGTTGTCACGCCGCCTTCGCCCTGAAAAACGCGGGGTATGAAACAATTATGGTTAACTCCAACCCAGAAACTGTGTCAACAGATTATGACACAAGCGATCGCCTTTACTTCGAGCCATTGACGAAAGAAGACGTATTGAACATCATCGAAGCAGAGAAACCGGTTGGGGTAATTGTGCAGTTTGGCGGACAAACACCGTTAAAGTTAGCAGTACCGTTACAGGAATATTTAAAGTCGTCCTTTGTCATTAGTCATTTGTCATTTGCAAATGAACCGCAGTTGCTACAACGCGGGGAACCCGCGCAACGCACTGCCTCCCAAGGACAAATGACAAATGACCAAGGACAAATAACCAAGATTTGGGGAACTTCTCCAGATTCTATCGACATCGCCGAAGACCGGGAGCGGTTCGAGAAGATTCTTCAACAATTAAATATTTCCCAACCGCCAAATGGAATTGCCCGTACTTACGAAGATGCGCTGATAGTTGCTAAACGCATTGGTTATCCTGTGGTAGTGCGTCCTAGCTACGTATTGGGAGGACGGGCGATGGAAATCGTCTACTCCGATATAGAATTAGAACGCTACATGACCTTTGCAGTGCAAGTAGAACCAGAACATCCGATATTGATTGATAAGTTTCTGGAAAATGCGATCGAAGTCGATGTGGATGCGATCGCAGATCACACGGGACGGGTAGTAATTGGTGGCATTATGGAACACATAGAACAAGCGGGAATTCACTCAGGGGACTCCGCTTGTTCTTTACCTTCAATTTCCCTAGCACCAGTAGTTCTCAATCAAATTCGCAATTGGACTACACAACTAGCACAGGCACTAAATGTAGTAGGACTGATGAATATTCAGTTTGCCGTTGTCGGTACTCAAGGCTATTCTCCACAAGTTTACATTTTAGAAGCTAACCCCCGCGCTTCTCGTACCGTACCGTTTGTTTCCAAAGCAACCGGCGTACCACTAGCAAAACTAGCATCCTTAATCATGTCCGGTAAGACTTTGGAGGAAATGGGCTTTACCGAAGAAATCATTCCATCACACATCGCCGTTAAAGAAGCCGTACTGCCATTTAATAAATTCCCTGGTACAGATACCATCCTCGGGCCGGAAATGCGCTCTACTGGTGAAGTTATGGGCATAGACAGCGATTTTGGACGCGCCTTTGCCAAAGCAGAACTAGGTGCTGGCGAACGTTTACCTTTAAGTGGCACAGTATTTGTGTCAATGAACGATCGCGATAAAGCCGCAGCAGTACCCGTGGTTAAGGAATTTATAGACATGGGCTTTTCGATTATGGCAACCGATGGTACGCGCCGCGTCCTTCAGGAACATGGTTTAGAAGATGTAGAGTTAGTACTGAAACTTCATGAAGGTCGTCCTCACGTACTAGACGCAGTTAAAAATCACAAAATTCAACTCATCATCAACACACCCTCTGGGGAAGAAGCGCGAAGTGATGCTAGACTCATTCGCCGTACAGCCTTAGCATACAAAATCCCCATTATTACTACCATTGCAGGAGCAAAAGCTACTGTAGCCGCCATCCGTACTTTGCAAAATACAACTTTGGATGTCAAAGTCATTCAAGATTACTGCATGACTCGTTCTCAGTAAGTTTACTGAGAAGATACGAATCAGTGATTTCAGTAACTTAATGCAACCAAACAGCTTAAAAAGGCATTGGGAATAGGTAATAGGGAATTATGCATTGGGAATTGGGAATTGAAGTACTGATTTTTCCTTTGCCCAATGCCCAATGCCCAATGCCCAATGCCCAATGCCCAATGCCCAATGCCC
>JBHYDF010000340.1:0-5045 GCA_051861145.1 Nostocaceae cyanobacterium | reverse complement strand
GGGGGGAAACCTTCTCAAAGTCCCCCTTTTTAAGGGGGGAAACCTTCTCAAAGTCCCCCTTTTTAAGGGGGGGGAAACCTTCTCAAAGTCCCCCTTTTTAAGGGGGATTTAGGGGGATCCAAAAGTCTGCATGTTGAAAATAATACTTTCCAAACATCCTCTAACAAAACTATGAACCATGAACCATGAACCATGAACCATGAACCATGAACCATTAACAACCAACAATTACCAAAACATATGATTCAGGAAATGATGCAAGAGTTTTAGTTCCTCCGGTTCTCGATAGCTTTTCGGTAACAAATTTGTTAGCGCCTTTTCCAACTGATCCGAAACGGCTTGTACTTCTTGAGCTTTTGGACGGCTAGACTGCGGAAAAATTAAGGGTTCACCAAACCGTACAGTTAACTCTTTACGAAAATATAAATCTTGAGTGCCGATAAGTACTGTTGGTAAAATTGGTACTCCTGAACGCAAAGCATAAATTACAGCACCACGTTTGAGAGGAATAGATAACTTTCCCTCACTGTCTCCAAGTCTTCCTTCTGGAAACAGAACAATACCCTCTCCACGAGCAAAAATGCCTTGAACTATGCGGTCTAGCCGTCGCATAATTTCTATAGAATTCCCTTTGGGAACATATTTTTCTATATCTGCTGCTAATTCAGCTAAATCTTCACGTCCCGCCTTTGCAGCTTCAATGACTGCTATTTCTTCTTTCCAAATGCGTTCTAACGGTATGACTCCCTTGGCTAGACCTAAAAATTGACGCTTCCAACACTGATTATAAAGTGTACGGGCGTCACCCAAAATATGATAATAAGGATGTGCTGGTAATTCCGACAGCAGCACAAATGGATCGATATGATTCAGGTGGTTAGCAGCTATCAGCGTTGGTATAGTCGGAATCCGTTCAGGGAACTCTACTTTTACCCGAAATAAAGTGTGAATCAGAGTTCGCAGTACTCTTCGCCGCATCTCACCACTAATTTTGCGTTCTGAACTTCCACCATCAGCAAACGTTTCAGCACTCAGTAATGCTTGTTGGATCGTCTCGTTAGCATAGCGATCGCGTGCATAGACAACACCTTCCTTCGCCCGTTGGATCGTTTCTGGTGTCAGTTGCAGTATAATATGTTGCCTTTCATTTGGTTCTGAGTGAGGAATTGGCTGACTCTCAGACATAGCTTAATTAGCAGTTCTCAAAATTAGGTATTATGCGAATCTTGAAATAATAGTGGCACATAAACCAAAATAGAAGCTTGCATAAAAATTAATTTAATAGCAGCAGTAAGCTTGGTTGTTACAGCTTCTTGTGCAAGGAGCCTAAAGTATTTATGTACTAATGATAGCCAAGAAAAAAGCTCTCTTGCCTTTAGCACACAAGAGAGCAGCGGTGTGGTGTGAGGAGTAAACAATATATTGACTTTAAGCAATAATACCAGACTCCATATGAATAATTTGTGACTAAGGCATGAAAATTATGTGTAGATACGTAAAGGTTTGTTACTGGTATTTGCCACCCTATATCTAGCTTGAAGACATTTACCATGTAATTAAACCAAAGTATTATGAGAAAGCCGTGACGACAAACTCAGCCAATTCTTCACCTTTAATTTTTCGCTTATCTCCCTTAATTCGGATCACGCTTTTGACTCTGTACATAGCATTAACAGTACCTTTACCTTTCCTTGTTCAAGTCACAAACGCGCCCATACCACCAGGATTATTTTGGTTAGGAATTAGTATTGGTTTAATAGCTTTATATGCGGCATTAACAGAACGTGTAATCATAAATGACCAAGAAATTCAGGTAACATATCCCAACTGGGTTCCGCGTTTTTTTCGTAAAGGTTGGTCGTTACCTTGGTCTGAAGTCAAAGAATTAAAACCCCGCACTACCGGACAAGGAGGACTTGTTTACTATTTCCTCAGCAAAGAAGAGAAAGCTTATTTACTGCCAATGCGCGTCGCGGGTTTTGCCCGATTGGTAAAATTAGTGCAGGAAAAGACAGGTATTGATACCACTGATGTTTACCCCCTAGCACAACCATGGATGTATTTGATTTTACTCTGCTTCACACTGTTGCTATTGTTAGTAGATGTTTGGACAATAGCCACTGCTTTGGCGCAAGGTAATTTAAATTAAAGTCTCACGCAAAGCCGCAAAGACGCCAAGTTATTCTTTGCGCCTTTGCGCGCCAGTCGCCTGCGGAGGGAAACCCTCCTATGTCCTAAGAGGACACGCTATGCGCTTAGGCGCACGCTTCGCGAACGCGAACAGCGCTGGCTTGGCTTTGCGTGAGATTTTATAATTAATAAAGCTTGATTACAAAAGGTTTAACTTGGAAACTTCCTCAAAAGCAAAACTAAGACTAGAACAAGTTAGTCTATATACGAGTTTGCCGGGTAATCAGCAGGGATACCCGATATTACAGGATATTTCTTTTGAGGTATTTGAGGGCGATCGCATTGTTATTGTTGGGCCATCAGGTGCGGGGAAAACTTATTTATTGCGTTTGCTTAACCGTCTGAGTGAACCTAGTAGCGGCAAAATTTATCTAGAAAATCAGGAGTATCACCAAATTCCTGTTTTGCAGCTACGCGCGTCTGTGACATTCGTACCCCAAGAAGCAAGGTTATTGGGGATGACGGTAAAAGAAGCGTTAGCTTATCCTTTGGTTTTGCGTGGTTTGCCAAAACAAACTATTCAGCAAAGAGTGAGTACTTGGATTGAACAACTGAAAATACCAGATGACTGGTTAGGACGGACGGAAGTACAACTTTCTCTGGGACAACGACAACTAGTGGCGATCGCACGTGCGTTAGTCATCCAACCACAAATTTTATTATTAGATGAACCAACTTCAGCTTTAGATGTGGGTACTGCTAATCGTGTGATGACGGTATTAACTCAGTTAGCTCAAAGTTATCAAACAACCATTTTAATGGTAAATCATCAACTAGAAACGGCTCAGATGTTTTGCACGCGGCTGTTACACCTGCAACAAGGACGCTTGCTAGCAAATCAAAGCGCTTCTAGTGTAGACTGGGCTAACTTACGAGAAGGCTTAATACAAGCAGAAGCACAAGACGATTTTGGATTTTAGATTTTGGATTAGTCATTGGTCATTTGATTTTCATTATTTCTCGGAAAATTCACATATCTACATTTAAGTAGTGGTAATGGTTTTCAATCTAAAATCCAAAATCCAAAATCCAAAATCGTCTCACCTTTGACTACTCAACGGGGAACGTTGATTATTAAAACTTTCTGGATTTAACTTTGGTTGTGACTTTGGTATGTTAACGTTGATGATTTCCATGTTAAATCGGTATCCGACATTGCGGATGGTTTGAATTAAACTAGGTTGTCGTGGATCGAGTTCAACTTTTTTGCGCAGCGATAAAACGTGAGTATCTATGGTGCGTGGGTTGTCGATCGCATCTGGCCAAGCACGACGTAGTAATTCTGATCTACTTAAAGGTACTCCTCCTGCTTGTGCTAAAACATACAATAAACTAAATTCTTGGGGTGTTAAATCAATAAACTCGCCTTGAAAGCGGACGCGCCGCTGCACTAAATCTATTTGCAGCGTCCCGTAGTCCAAGTATGCTGGTGCGACGGGTGTGCGTTTACGGCGAATTAGCGCTTCTGTTCGCGCTAAAAACTCCTGCATCCCAAACGGTTTGCAAAGGTAGTCATCCGCCCCCGCTTTCAAGCCAGCAACAATATCAGCTTCATTATTGCGGGCAGATAGCATTAAGATTAATGGCTGCTGCTGTCGGTGTAACCAACGGCAAAACTCAATCCCATCTCCATCAGATAAGTCAGCATCTAAGATGACTAGTGTAGGCTGATGGCTTAAAAATACTTCCCTTGCCTGATAAATACTTGCGGCTTGATGCACCCGATAGTCCAGTTGTTGTAAGTGCCAGCCAAGTAACGACCTCAGATGGGGATTTCCCTCTACGATTTCAATACAAACCGAACCCACGGTGGCAAGACCCCTTAGCGTGCATGACTTTCAAAGTAACAAAGCCTCTATCTAAGGTTTTGTAACCCTTGTTACTCCAGTTGCAACTAATTCCCTATTTGCTCATACCCTATTGAGCAGTAAATTTCACTGAAAGCCTTACCACAAGCGTATTTAGTAGTCTTTCTAAATTTTTGTTATAATTACTGAAAGTTTTTCTAGTTAAGTTTCCTGTTCAGAAATAGGGTGTTGTTTACCAATAGAAAATCACCACACCAGTTCACCACTACCAAAGACATAGCCCATCTGTACGGTGAAAGCAGGTGCTATCAAACCAAGGAAGGTTGTATTAACGCATGTATTAAGGCAAAAGCGCTGTTTGCAAACCAAAATATAACAATAACTTACCAATCAATCAAAATTCTATTTTTCCGGAATAGGATCAGATTAGATTGTAGCTGCTAGCAGGTATTCCCTACAGCAGAAGTTAGGGGTTTTAAATTCATGGCAAACTGAAAGTGACACTTCACTTTTCAGCTTGAATAATTTACAATTCTCATTCTAAAGAGATTTTTACAGCAGTTATGCTCCAAGACACGCAAACCATCCGCTATTACCAAGGATTAACCGACGCCTTCGTCGAGTTATGGAATCGCGGTTATCGCACTGATGATATGCGGATGTATTTGGATGGCTATCTTGCCGCCTTGCGACATGGTAACGCTATTGAGCCGTATTTGATTCATCGCTTAGAGGAGGAAGCTACCCGCTACTTGTACGATGTATCTAATTTCACTATGATGCAACCTGAGCCTGAACCAGATTACTATAGATGACTTGCAAAGAACCATCCATAAGTTCGCTGTTACATGACGCAGATAATTATAACATATTGTCTGCCTGAGTCAATTCTGGCGATGGTGTTAAATTTGCAGAATCTACCTCTCTGTCTTTAGGAATAAAAATCCCCTCAGCGATATTGGTATTTTTCGGCTGAGGGGATTTTTACAAAAGTCATTGGTCATTGGTCATTGGTCATTGGTCATTGGTCATTGGTCATTGGTCATT
>JBHYDF010000339.1:0-5118 GCA_051861145.1 Nostocaceae cyanobacterium | reverse complement strand
TTTTTGATATGCCCAAACAGGAGGTTATGCAAGATTAATCAAAAACCGACCGCAGAACGGAAAGAATGCAGGCGGTTTTCTATAGATACTCTCATCTACCGATTAGGAGTATAGCCGAAATGTATGAAATTTAACACCAACTAAATGATTTTGGCGATCGCGCTTGTGGTTGTGAGTTGATAAAACGCGATCGCTCAACACGCGGCATCGTTAACCAGGACTGTGTTCGCTTTTGCTAAGGAGAGGGCGTTTCCTTTCCTTGGCACAAACGTTCTTGCACAGTGTGGTGTTCTTGGGTGAACACCACTTTCTCAAACAGGAAACTAAACAATGAGAAAAGCCAAATGGTTAACTTTTGGAGTCGCGGTAGCGGTCGTATCTACCAGTTTTAGCAAGCTAGATCCAGTTAAAGCAAATCCAGCACTAGCACCCGCAGCGCCTTTATGTGCAACAGGTGTAGGGCTTTCATAAAGTTATCCAAAATTGCCCAGCCTTCATCAAATAATTAAGTAGAATAGCCTTTTGCGAGGGGGGTCACGAGGCGGTTTTACCGCTGAAAAACAATTTTTTCAGCGGTAAAACACCGCCTCGTGACCAAGGCTGGGCAATTTTGGACAGGTTTTTTCCAAGGTTTTAGAACCACCCTATAGAGAGAAAACCGAATGAGAATTTTAGGACTTGATATCAGCAAGTCCAGCATTTCGGCTTGTCTGATAACAGAGAAGCCTGCTTTGCCACGTCAATTTTACTACCAAGCTAATTTTTGGAAGTTAGAAGCAAACGCTAAAGGATTTGCTGAACTGTTGGCACTAAAACCAGATGTAGCCATTTTGGAACCAACAGGAGTAAACTACTCAAAAATTTGGCGTGTCCATTTAGAACGTGCTGGAGTCGAAGTTAAACAAGTAGGTCACAAAGAACTGAGAAGTTACAGACAGCATCACCTGGGATTGCCAGATAAAGATGATGATGCCGATTCGTTAGCGTTGGCCTGTTATTATTTCGACTACGCGGAAGATCCAGGGCGATTTGTCCAAAATCGTGATGAAACCATTATTCGTATTCGAGAACTGGTACTAAGGCTTGCACATCTCAATCGGATACAATCACCGATTATCAATCGGCTTCGCCAGGACTTAGCTTGGCAGTTCCCAGAAATTGCACTCAGGCGTGGCTACCGTGCCACTGACTCAGAAACAGTTCCTTTACTATGGGCATGGCTAGCCGGAGAAAGAACATCCAAAAAATATGATCAACTTTACGCTCAGTCTGTTGGACTAGGTATAAACAATAGTGTCCGCAGCCATGCTTTGCGCCTGTGTGAAATCCACCGCGAAGAAATTAGTATTGAATCAGAATTGAGGCAGTTACTCAAAGATTCCCGGTTTATTCCCTACCGCAAAGTTTTCAAAAACTTTGGCTTTGGCTTACGTTTAGAGGGAATTATTCTCAGTCAAATTTTCCCCATTGAAAACTTTCTGCTGGACGGTAAACCGGAGGTGCAAGTTAAAAAGGGTCGAAACTCAAAAAAGCCAACCAAGCGATATTTATCACTGAGACGATTTCAAAAAGCACTAGGACTGGCTCCCACCTTGGAACAGTCAGGAGATATGAAAAAAGCAAAGATGCGCGGTGGTAGCCAACTGTGTCGAAAATCCTTCTGGCAATGGGTTTTTACCAGGATTGAACCTCAGCGATCGCGTCTCAAAAATGAAATTGGTCAAATCTTGGGTAAACAGTTAGACAATGAAAAAGCCTCAGGCCGTCCCATCAAATTAGTAAGGATGAGAGTAGCTGCACACGCAGTAAGATTGCTTTTTAAAGAGTTGACATTGTTAAGCTGAAACTACTAGAGTGACACTGTTAATCGGCAACATATAAGCTAACTTTATGGCGCGTCAACGCTCTATTTTGTCATTGATCCTAGTTCTTTTGGCAACATTCCTTATTAGTTGTGGTGGTCCAACTGTTGCCACAACACCTCCAACTTATACCACAGCACAACTCGAAAAAATTCAGACTTATTTACCTGATATCGTGGCTGTGCGCGATCGCTCACAAGAATTACAAGAGTTGATCCAAAGAAATGATTGGGTAAACGTTGGTAATTTTATACACGGTCCGATGGCAGAAGCAAGGCTAACGATGACCTACATCGTTCCAAATCTTTTGCCTAACGATCAACCAAAAGCACGTCAACTGGCTCGAGATATGTTTAACCACCTCGTTAAAATAGATCAGGCCGCTGACTCTGGCAATTCCCTCAAAGCCTTGAGTAACGCCAACGCTGCATTTACAGATATTGACAATTTCCTCCAACTGCTTCCAGAAACTAGTCCTCTAGAAGCAGCAAGTTAGGCAAGAGTAAAGTTATGAGTTAAGAGTTAGGAGTTAGGAGTTGTGAATTTATAATAACTCCTAACTCCTAACTCCTCACTCTTCAAAAGCCATGAATGTAGTTATTATTGGTTGTGGTGTAGTTGGGGCTGTGATCGCTTATGAACTCAGCCAAGTCGAAGGGTTAAACATCACAGTTCTAGATAAACAACCACCCGCCCAAGCTTCCACAGGTGCAGCATTGGGTGTTTTAATGGGCATCATCAGCCACAAAATCAAAGGTAAAGCTTGGCGGATGCGTCAAACTAGCATTCAACGCTACGAAAGCTTAATTCCAGAACTAGAAGAACTTACAAATCGCAAAATTCCTTTCAACCGTCAGGGAATTCTCAGTCTTTGTTTGGAAGGGGAAAATTTAACAGAATGGGAAAAGTTGGCAGAAATTCGACACTCCCAAGGCTATCAGTTAGAAATTTGGGATATTGCCAAACTCAAAAATTTATGTCCGCAGATAGATGAAGCAAAAATTATTGGTGCTGTCTATTCTCCGCAAGACCGCCAACTCGATCCCACAGCATTAACGTTAGCTTTAGTAGACGCTGCTCAGCAAAAGGGTGTTAATTTCAGATTTGGCGTGAATGTGTTGGGTATAACCCCACCCCCCAACCCCCTCCCCGTTCACGGGGAGGGGGCTTATATGGATGGGGAGAGGGCTTATATGGATGGGGAGAGGGCTTGTGTGAATGGGGAGGGGGCTGATGTGAATGGGGAGAGGGCTGATGTGAGTGGGGAGAGGGCTGATGTGAATGGGGAGGGGGCTGATGTGAATGGGGAGAGGGCTGATGTGAATGGGGAGGGGGGAGATGAGGATGTTAAATTTTGTTATAAAGTTGAGACGACTGAAGGAACAATAGCTGCGGATTGGTTTGTTCTTGCTGCTGGACTGGGTTCATCACTGCTATCTGCTAAATTAAATCAGATGGTTGATATTCGACCTGTATTGGGACAAGCTTTACATTTCAGGTTAGGACATTCTTTAGGTAATCCTGACTTTCAGCCAGTAATTACCGGAAATGATGTCCATATTGTTCCTGTCGGTGACGGTGATTATTGGGTAGGCGCAACGGTGGAGTTTCCTCCAGATAGTAATGCAAATGAGATATTACCGAATCAAGAACTGTTAGAGACTGTCAAACAACAAGCGATCGCTTTTTGTCCAGATTTAGCAAATGCAACTGTTATCCGCACTTGGTCAGGGTTACGTCCTCGTCCCGAAGGACGTCCAGCACCAGTGATTGAGAAATTACCAGGATTTAGTAATGTCCTGCTTGCCACCGGACATTATCGTAATGGTGTCTTACTTGCGCCTGCAACAGCTTACACAATTCGTGAGATGATTATTTCTAATAGTTCACCTTGAAATAAATTTCGCGGCTAATAGCAAGCATTCCGTTAAAACGAATATCTTGCAGCAATCGTAAACAGCCGTAAAATAAATTTCCGCCTCATAGCTTAAACCCGTTATAAACAGTTTAAAACTCTTAAACAGTCGATTTTTAACCCATTTTAATGGGTTTAAGCTTTAAGCCGGAACTTTAGTTCACGGCTTTTTACTGAAAGTTATTTCCAGGCTGCTTTTTGCATAACAAAACATAACAAAACTCTTTGCGTCTTTGCGCCTTTGCGTGAATTTTAAATCAAAATGTCAATATCCGAACAAAAAATCACCGTAGATAAACTTGAATGGTTTTACCGAGTAGCTGAACCAATTGGTAGAACTGATTTACTACCTGTGGTGTTTCTACATGGCTTACCGTCTCAAAGTTACACTTGGCGTAACATTATGCCTGCTTTAGCACAGCAAGGAACAAAAGCGATCGCTCCAGATTGGATTGGTTATGGTTTTTCTTCCAAACCAGAAAAAAGAGATTTTGCTTACACTCCTGATGCATTTATTACGGCTTTAGAAGGTTTTATTAAAGCTTTAGAACTGGAACGTTTTTCTTTAGTTGTGCAAGGCTTTTTAGCTTCTGTAGGGCTACAATATGCCTTACGTAATCCAGAACGAATTGCTAACTTAGCTATTCTCAATACACCCATTTCTACCACAGCCAAATTACCTTGGAAAATTAAACAAATGGGTTTACCTTTCGCAGGGGAAATGATGACTCAAGACCCTCTTTTGGTAGACCGAACTTTAGAAGGTGGTAGTCGTTATGTTATTGCTGAGGAGCATTTAAATATTTACCGTAAACCTTTTTTGAAAGCTTCTGCGGCGGGTCGAAGTCTTTTGGCAACTATTCGCAATTTGCAACAAGAAAAAGCGATGGTAGAAATTGAATCTGGTTTTAAAGAGTGGCAACAACCTATTTTGATTCAATGGGGTATGATTGACCCTTGGCTAGGTGTAGATATGGCAGAAAAGTTTGCTAAATCTGTACCAAATGGAGAATTAGTTAGACTCAATAATGTTGGACATTACCCTCAAGAACATTACCACGAAACTATTTTGCAAGACCTGTTGCCTTTTGTGCGGCGTTCAGAGTCTAGTTAAGTAAAATGGCGATCGCCCGGAGGCGGAGCCTCCAAAACCTCGTAACCTCGTTACCAGGTTCAACCTGGTAACGATAATTAGAGCCTCTAGCTCTTGTTAAGAATGCTGCAAAATATCAGTTTTACAAATCATTTTAGGATTGCTATAGATAACTGAGTGTTTGAATCAATATCTGACGGGGCGACAAAGTACCCTGAAAAGCTTGTGAGGTCAAGAGTACAGCAATT
>JBHYDF010000338.1:0-5150 GCA_051861145.1 Nostocaceae cyanobacterium | reverse complement strand
AGACTTGATTTCAAAGCCTTGCATGAAGTTGCTTTGGAGTTTTCGGACAAGTCTAATGACTAATCCAAAATCCTGTTGGGTAAAATCCAAAATCCAAAGATGATAGGATCTTGTAGTCGCTGCTGTAATTCTCGCTGTTGATGAATAAATTATTAGATGAAGCATTGTCCATAGACATTGCCGATCGCATCAAAAGCAAGGCTAGAAAGCCTTTCGATAATGCTTATAAAGCAGCATTAGCGACGGAAGGTGCTATTTACGTCCAAGGCTTTTTAGTTTTTGCTGGCAGACCATACCAACCTATCGAACATGGTTGGATTGAATTAGGCGATCGCATTATCGATCCCACACTACCGCACTTAGACAAATCCGCCCAAGCACTATGGTATTTTGCGGCACACAGTCTCACTGTGAAAAAATTAAAAGCAATTATCGAAGAATCAAAAGAAGATTATCCAGAGGACGATCCTTTACCAGTCTATGGCGACGCACCTTATGAATATTACGGTGACGTGATGTTAGGTGGTAAAAACTACTTAGAAGCTTATCAAGCGGCAGAGGCTAAATGCAGAGAACTAAATCAACAAAACATTGAGAATAATTAACAAAGATTAATTAGATTTGCCATCACTGCCAAAATACTCTCGATAGCCGCAAATTTTGTTTCCACGTACATCAAAAGAAACCGCTACTCGATTTTTATAAGGTTGTGCGAATAAGAGTCCCTCATCTCGAAATTCAAAAACAACCGTAGTTTCATTACTGGTAACACGGTCTAAAGAAGTCAGTTTCAGTCCGGGATTAAAGGATTCCCAAACGTACTGGAAAAACTCTTTTGCTCGTTCTTTACCTGTATTTAAACCATGAAATTTTCCCATTGGAAACCAAAAAGTGAAATCATCTGTAAGCATATCTAGAAACTGGTTCCATTCGCCTGTTTCTAGACCATGCGTGAAATATTCAAATGCTTGATGGGCAACTTTTAAAGTATTTTCTGAACTTTCTGCCATAGTGATTTCCCCACAGCATCTAAACTGGTTTTATATACGTAAAAACTGTACTTAAGATACAACCTATGGACAGCGCTGTTAATATGTCCCCATTGGCAGGAGAAATTGATTCGATTGAATCTAGCTCAAAATATGAGCGAGGCGATCTGCCGATAGGTCGCCCACATACTGAGTTTATCCAATCAACCGAGTTAGAGTTGCAACCTTGGCAAGTCTCTGGCATTACCGCTAATGCCTACGCGCGTACACTCAGTCGCGATCCTGGCACTGGCGCGGCGACTGAGTTGGTAAACTTTCCTGCGGGTTGGTCAGCACCCATCGGTTCTTTCTCCACCAACATCGAGATATTTGTCCTTGACGGACACCTAAAGATAGGTTCTTACCGCCTCAAACAGCACTCCTATGCATACATTCCTGCTGGCATCTGTAGCGGTCCTTGGGAGGCGCAAAAAGAGACGAACGCTCTTTGGATGTCAGCGTCTACCCAATATTTTATCGCTAATGCTGAGCATGTAACTGGTACGCACCGTAACTACATACCTAGCCTTGACACCTCTGCTTTGCCCTGGAGTGGCGCTATTACACCAGGTTTTCCGCCAGGTGCGATGCGTAAATCTTTACGCACAGATCCGCATACAGGCGCTAGTACGTGGTTACTTGGTGTGTTGCCTCAGTGGAGTGACAACCGAATTGAGATCCACCCTGTTGTTGAGGAAGCTTACGTCGTAATGGGTGAGATGAATACCCCCCTTGGGAAGATGACTCCAGGCTGTTATTTCTGGCGACCAGCGCATATCCCTCACGGGCCATTTTCTACCGCCATTGGCACGCTCATTTTCTTCCGCACTGACGGCCCACTACGCACTGACTACATATTACCCGATGAGTAAACTACCTACACTGATGCAACGCAAGGGAGATAACAGTAAATTCTGTGATTTTACCATCAGTACGGCGAAGTACTTGCGCTCCTAAATTACCCGGAATTGCTAGTATTTTCTTTATTCCAGCTTCATTGAGATAAGTATAGTACTCATCTGCCTTAGAAGTCAGCGTTCTACCGTGCCAAATGCGTGCAATGACTTTCTTTGCTTGGAGATTAGTATTATTTGTTTGTCCAAGAATTGGAGAGTTATTAACCTGTGCAAAAGAAGTAAGAGGTAATATACAGATAAAAATCGCTAATCCAAAAAAGATGCCAAAGATTTTTTTCTGTTTCATCATGATTTCCTCTTCAGCTTATAAAGCTTTATCCCACTCCAACTGATGAGCTAAACCATACTTAATAAAATCTTCTTCTTTAGCGCGATCGCTTTTACCAAAAACACCCAAGCTGTAAGGATTATCTTGCATCCTTTGTGTGACTTGCTCTTTTTCAAATCGGATTACTTCCTCTCTAGGCTTATCCGTTTTAAAAAAGTCTACAACTAAGACGGTTCTATTATAATTGGTGTAATTATGCGGACAGTGTGGATAGCTGTGATCTAAAACCATGAATTGTCCTTCATGCCAATAAAGCTGCTCATGGCATATTTTCATAGCCACATCCCCCTCTGGCACAATCAAACCTAAATAGCCACGATTCATATGAGGGTTATAGTTTACATGTAGCTTAATATCCAAGCCTGGAAGGAATGTTCCAAAATAAACATTTCTGATGATATTTTCATTGGAAATGTTCACTTTTTCTATCACCTTAGCCAAATTTGGAAAGTATTTCTCTCTTAATTCCAGTGCTTTTTTTGAAGCTTCATCTGACCCATAATCAGGATATTGTATTTGATGCTTTTGAATATATTCTTCAATAAAAAGACCTTGAAATAAGATACCAAAAGCACTGTATTTTGAATTACCCTTAGTTTTAATAGTTTTATTTTTAGGCCCCAGAATATCGTAAGTAAATTTTAATTCCTCATTAGATGCATGATTAATAAAGTATGTAAACTCATCTCTAATTACTTGCCAGTTATCTTGAAAGCTGTTGAGAAAAGGAAATTGCTTTGGGTCTAGATGATACTCATTAAAAGTTTCCATTATCTTTTCTCCTAAAGATGATTGAGTAAAAAACCGTTACATTGTGATTGAATTTAGTCTGCGTCCCGGTACGATAAAATTTAGGGTTCTGTACTCATTTTAGTGTGAGGTTTACTGTGTCTGAAGCTCCCGTATTAGATCAAATTATTAAAAATGTGCGGGTAGTGCGTCCCCATCAGGATGCTGTCGAACTGCTTGATTTGGGAATTAAGGATGGGAAATTTGCCCAAATTGCTCCTAATATTAGCCCAGACAAAAGCAAAGAGGTATTTGATGCCAAAAACCTGCTGGGCTTTCCTGGGGTTGTTGATGCCCATATGCACATCGGTATTTATCAACCCCTTGATAAAGATGCTGTGACTGAAACCAAAGCGGCAGCAATGGGAGGTGTAACTACCAGCCTTAATTACATCCGTACAGGACAGTATTATCTCAACAAAGGCGGCTCTTACAAAGATTTTTTTCCAGAAGTATTGGCACTATCACAAGGAAATTTTTTTGTAGATTACGGCTACCATATTGCCCCAATTAGCGCGACTCATATCGATGAAATGCAAATGCTATTTGAGGAATATGGCATTGGGTCATTTAAAATCTTTATGTTCTACGGCGGCTATGGTTTGCATGGTCTTTCCGATCAACAAAACCTCTTCTTGATGATTAACAAAGAAGAAAGGTATGACTTTGCCCACTTTGAATTCATTATGCGTGGTCTGACCAAGTTGAGGGAATTGTATCCAGAAGTGAGCGATCGCATTAGCCTTAGTCTCCATTGTGAAGTAGCCGAAATTCTCAACGCCTACACTAAAATTGTTCAAAATGACCCCAGCCTCACGGGTTTGAAAGCATACAGTGCAGCACGTCCACCCCATTCAGAAGGGTTAGCCATTTGCATAGCTTCCTACTTGGCACACGAAACTAATTGCCTCAATATTAATCTGTTGCACCTCAGTTCTCGCAAAGCAGTAGAAGCGGCTTTGATGATGCAAACAATCTTTCCTCACATCAATTTTCGCCGGGAAGTAACTGTTGGACATTTGTTATTAGATATGGATACACCTACAGGTAAATGGGCAAAAGTTAACCCTCCAATTCGCCCCCGTGCAGACGTAGAATACCTGTGGCAAGCTGTACTCAATCGCCAAATAGATTGGATTGTCAGCGATCACGCCTGTTGTTCAGCCGAGAAGAAAGCTAGTCTGAAAGATCCCAATAATATTTGGCTGGCTAAATCCGGCTTTGGTGGTACAGAATATCTGCTTTCCGGTGTTTTTAGTGAAGGTTGTAAGCGAGGCATGTCCTACAATTATATGGCAGAGTTATTAAGTTGGAATCCTGCCCAACGGTTTGGATTAAATTCAAAAGGTAATATTGCAGTTGGTTACGATGCTGATTTGGTACTGTTAGATCCTAATGAAACCTTTGTTGTTCGCGCTGCTGAATCAGAATCACAACAAGGTTACACCCCCTTTGAAGGGGTAGAGTTAACTGGGCGAGTTAAAACAACATTTTTGCGTGGAAATCTTATCTACAACAACGGGCAGATTTTGGGTTCACCCAGAGGACGTTATTTAAGAAGGTGTTAGACTCACCAAAATCTTTATCAGATGTCAATAGCATTGCACCTTCATTATTAGCTAAATCTAATACTTCATCGTCATAAATTCCTGGTTCCATTTCGACCACATAGAAAACGATGTGGCTATCAAGTCGCAATCGTTCAACAATTTGAAAATCTAAATTTTCGTCCCCTAAAAACTTCAAGAAACTTTCTCAATAGTTGGATAAATTACATCATATCGTAAAGCCTGTGCGGCAAATGCCAAAGCGGCTTGAATTCCTTCACGGGTAAGTCACGGATGCGCTTCAAGTATTTGCTCTGGAGTCTCACCAGCAGCAAGTTTTTCGAGAATAATTTCAACTGTGATGCGAGTTCCTGCAATCACTGGTTTTCCCATCATTACTTTTGGATCGGATACGATAGGTTGTTTTTGCATTGGTGTGGTCGGATACCTTTTCTTTTATTACTGGACTTTAGACTAAAAGAGAGCGATCGTTAGATAGTGGGACTGCAAAAAAATCAAGGGATGCCAGTAAAAACAAGCA
>JBHYDF010000337.1:0-5225 GCA_051861145.1 Nostocaceae cyanobacterium | reverse complement strand
AGTCAAAGTGGAAGCATTAAATTGCAATGGGAGCAAATTTATGCTTCAAGTAACATCTTTGTATAGGCTTGCGCCGACTGCTTTAAGTCGGATTAGTTGGAAACTCTCGACTAGGAACAAAGTCCATCATTCTATCTTGCCTTGCGCCGACTGCTTTAAGTCGGATTAGTTGCTTTCCAACACAAAGAAGTCGAGCAACTTCTTGAAACTCGACTTCTAATTTTTTGCAACTGAAAAACCGATAATCAATAACGCAAGTTGCTAGTTAGTGCTTCTGACTCGGATCAATTAGATAGAAAATGTCCATTTTTGCGTATTGCTAGGCGCAAAAATTTAAGACTTCGATGATTAGATGTGTAAAGGGAGAACGCGGAGGGAGATATTTTTGTTCTTTGGATGTGTTCTCTGTGGTTTCTACTGCTGACATAGGTGAAATCCGGCTTTAGCAAGGTTATACCAATTTGAAAAATGATTGCAACAGATGGATTTACATAACCCATACCCAACAGAGCGTTTCTCAATCCAAAATCTAAAATCCAAAATCCTGTTAGGGTATTAATTATCCAGTTGGTTAAAGCTTTGTTGACTTTGGTTTCGTCTATTTCTTCAGAATTTTCTTTGTAGTACATCTTGCGATCGCCTAAAATTCCGCCGATAAGTTTTTCATATTTTTTATCTTCTTCATTTCGATTCCACAAGGTATTTTCTTGCTCAAATATATCTGCCTTGCTGGGAAAATATATCTTAAATAGAGCCAAGGCTATATCTATACCTGTATCTTCAGAGTCAAAATTAGATTCATCATCTGTATCTATAACTCTCTTACCGAAGGCATGACGGGATTCTCAGACTGCGACATCGTTGTATATATGCGTCCAATTTTGTTTGGGTTTATTTTCGTTTTTGTCGCGATCGCAGTAACTCGACAGTAAACCAACTTCTAAAAGCCACCAAGGATACACCCATTCTAAGTAATTACCGTTATGAAATCAGATGCGGAAAGCAATGCGATCGCGTCCGTTACTTTTTGCAGATTTTTCAGCCTCCCGACAATGTTGCAGTACATCCCGTTGGGGAATATCGGGAAAAGCCCACACAAACCCGACTTGGTAATTATAGTTGCGAGGATCGGATTACTATTAGCTACAGCATTTAGTAATTGATAAATATTAACAGTTTGATTGCGAGCAAAGCTATCAATTGTTTCTCCACATATCTTGCACCTTTAAGTATAATCAGCTAAACAATAGATAAAGCATGATAAATATGACCAGCTTAAAACTTGTTTAATCAGTCCTCTTAGAGAGGAATGCGTGCTATGAGACTGGGACTTATAGTCCCAGGCGGATCTAAACGAAGGCGAAAAATATATAAATACGTAGTGATTTTTGTGATGTGATGTTTTTCAAGTGCAAGATGTAAATCCATCTACCCCCGCACAATCGGGATTTTCGGCTACCTTTGACCAAGCACGTTGAAAATTATTGATATCGAGAAATTTGCTCGCAATATCAGTCATCTTTTCCCTTCTCCCACTCATTCACAATACGATTTAATTCCTGTACCAGCCAAGAACTAGCATCAGTTTCTAAAAATACTTCCAAGAGTGTGCGGTAATACCATAAAGTTCCTGACTTACCACCTTTAAACTTTTCCCAACTTGCTTCTCCTTCTGCATATAAATCACTTAAAATAGAACGCGCATTATGCAATTTATCCGCCAGTGCTACTCTACGAATCGAAACTGAAGCATGACGTAATTTTTCAATATATTGCTGTTTGCGTTCTTGCCAAGGAGGTTTTGGTATAGTCTCTGCATCGGTGCAACCATCAACTATTTGGGAGACTCTTTCACCAAACATATCTAAAATTACTTGGCGAGTTGCTTTCCCCCCCTGGTCTTCCACCGCATCATGTAATAATGCTGCGATCGCTTCATCTTCATCACCACCATCTTCCAATACCAGTGCAGCTACACTTAATAGATGACTAATATAAGGTACGTTACCTCCCTTTCTAATTTGTTTGGCGTGGAGTCTGGTAGCATAAACCAAAGCTTGTTCAAAACGATGGGTTAATTTTGGTGTTTCTATTGCATTTAAGTTCATAGTTTTATTACCGTGATTCTTTATAAAGCTTGTAAGTAGCTTTCATTTCTTTCGCCATGCGTTGTCGAAAATGCCAGATTGCACAAAAGTAATACCCTAACAGGATTTTAGATTTTAGATTTTGGATTATCAAAGCCTTGTGAGAAGCGAGTTTCCAAAAATCATCTGTAGCAATCATTTTTCAAATTGGTGTAAATTCTTTTCCTAATTCTAATTTCACTTCCAAGGCATCATCTCCATAGATAGAACGTAAAATAATCCATAATCTTACCGCTTTCGCGCTGATTTTGTTTTAAGGAGCCTGGCGTTAACAATTTTAAGATTTCCACACTGGGAGGATAGTTAAAAACTTCTCTGTTCATGGTGCGTGCTGCTGCTTGTGGATGTATGTTTCTAGATTAGCAGCAGGTGGAAATGGCTATTTCCATCTCATCCGTCAAGCTACTTCTTTTCATTGTTTCATTGTGTCTGCTCCCGGTAAGTAGTTGATGGGAACGCACCTGCCCTTGAAGATGCAAATCTCAAAGGGCAGTCTTGAGGACTGCTCTCTCAAGGGTGCGTCTGCCCGTATAGCAATACTGCAAGGGATAGGATTTTTCGTGATAGTTTTGGGCATGTAGAGACGTTGCAGTGCAACGTCTCTACAGGGATTAAATGTCAATCAATTTGTCTTATCCGAGCAGTATTGGCCCGTATAGGTATTATGCGTCTGTGAAAGCCCCTGATGATTCGCGATCGCTTCAAGTTTCCTAGTTTTTCTTACTTCACTTGTTGTCTAATTTGTCAATCCGTAAGCCCTAGGTTCATCCCGACTCACTAACAACAGTAGTCCTTTGTGTTTTTTGGGAGGCGATTTACCTAAATCAATTTCAGGCGATCGCACTCTTGTGACACATGGCAGTAAACTCAGAACTCTGATGGTTTTTTTCTGAAAAGACACTTTTGCAAGAGACTACATAAACAAAGTTCACGACGTTCGTAATGAAAATATCTCTTTCCCTAACCCCTAGCCCCTAGTCCCTACTTTCAAAGCAGGTCTAATTAAAAAGACCACAATACTACAAAAACGTAACATTGTGGTCTTTCTCGAGGAAATTTGTTTGCCTGATGGCTATCTACCACGCAAGAAAAAGTAAACCTGGTTAAGATAAGTTTCCCACACTCGCGTAGTTAGCGCCAGTGTTTCCGCATTAGGTACAAAGTCTTCTAACCGCAATCCCCGTCGAGGAATATTATATACTGGAGTTTCCAACAGGTAAGGTGAGACACTCACGTTCAACGAGTTCATTGCTACATCTGAAACACTCCCTGGAATAGAGTCTTGTCTGAATGCTACAAGAGTTTCAGATGTGGGTGTAGTTGCTATAGGCGCTCGCACTAGGAAATAGGCGACAGCTGGTGTACTCGCCAACAGCAAAATTATCAACGCCCAAGCGACATATAATCCTCCTGGCTTGTCTAGCGCTCCACCCTTTAACCTTTGAGCAGCAAAAATCAACAGTAAAATAGCTGCTCCTAGAGGTTTGAGTGGAAATGACACTACCTCCCACAACGAAGCAACCGCTGGCTCATTCGGGTTAACAAACGACAGCAATATCACCACGAACAGAATTACTAACACCAGCCGCCCTACAAAAGTTCCAGTGGGATAAAATCTCTGGAACAGAGAGACTAAGATAGCCAATATAAGCAGCCACAGAAGTACCCGACTTAGCAGTAAAAACATACATTAAAACTCTCACATCTTCTTCATTGTGTGGTCAGCCAATAGGTTCGGTGGTAGTGAGTAATTTTACAGTCAAATTGTAACGCCCTTCAGGGGGGGGTAAAGGGTAAAGGGTAAAGGAAAATTAAATCCCTTGCCCCCTTTCTCCCTTCCCCTCTTCGGTAATAGTGCATTAACTTGACATCAAATACCTCACACCCTTCACATAATGACTACCGTCGTAGTGATTTTAGAGCAATTTTATTCAACTGACTCCAGTATTTGTAATTATCCAGATCGGTAATCTCCCTTAAGTAAATTAAATTGATTAAGTAGTTGTCAAATCAAAAGGAAAAACTATGTCGCCTGGAAAGCCCACTATTTTGGTAACGGGGGGAGCCGGATACATTGGTTCTCATACGGTGCTTGCTCTCTCAAAAGCTGGTTATGACGTGGTAGTACTCGATAACCTCGTATACGGACATTGCGACTTAGTAGAAAAGGTTTTACAGGTAGAACTTGTAGTTGGAGACACAGGCGATCGCGCTTTTTTGGATAACTTATTTCAAAGCCGTAACTTTGACGCAGTTATGCACTTTTCAGCCTATGCATACGTAGGCGAATCAGTAGCTGACCCGGCTTTATATTACCGTAACAATGTACTCGGTACTCTCACCCTGTTAGAAGCCATGCTGGCAGCTTCTGTAAAGAATTTTGTATTTTCTTCTACTTGTGCTACTTATGGCGTGCCCAATGTCGTACCAATCCCGGAAAACCATCCCCAAAATCCCATTAATCCCTACGGTGCAACCAAATTGATGGTAGAACGGATTCTTTCTGACTTTGATGTTGCCTATAATTTCAAATCAGTTCGCTTTCGCTATTTCAACGCCGCAGGTGCTGATCCTGGCGGCTTGCTAGGAGAAGATCATAACCCAGAAACCCATTTAATTCCCCTAGTGCTGCTAACAGCTTTAGGCAAACGCGAATCTATTTCAGTATTTGGCACAGACTACCCCACAGCCGACGGTACTTGTATTCGGGATTATATTCACGTTACAGATTTAGCATCAGCCCACGTTTTGGGTTTGGAATATTTATTAAAAGGCGGCGACAGCGAAGTTTTCAATTTAGGGAATGGTAACGGCTTCTCCGTCAAAGAAGTGATTGAAACAGCCAAGCAGATTACAGGTAAAGATATTAAAGTTGTAGAGTGCGATCGCCGTCCTGGCGATCCACCCGCCTTAATTGGTAGTGGCGAAAAAGCCAGAAAAATCTTAGGCTGGCAACCGCAGTATTCATCCCTCCAACAAATTATCACTCACGCATGGCAATGGCATCAACAGCGACATAAGTGAGAGTTAGGAGTTAGGAGTGAGGAGTTAGGAGTTAGGAGTGAGGAGTTAGGAGTT
>JBHYDF010000336.1:0-5279 GCA_051861145.1 Nostocaceae cyanobacterium | reverse complement strand
GCTCTAATTCATAAGCAGCAACAAGACCTGCAATGCCTGCACCAAGGATGGTTATGCGCTTACCTTTTTGGAAATTTGCTGATTTAATGTGTGAAAGCATTGTGTTAGTATCCATTTGATTTATCTCCGTTATTTTTATTAAGATAAAGAGTGGTTTTTCAATTTATTAAAGTTAGAAAAATAGTTGCTTTTTCGATTTTTGAGAATTTAATGAACCTGGTTTGTCTTCTTGATTTTGGGCTTTGAAACTAACGTTTGTTGGTGTCTGTTAATCACTACATAACGCTTTTCACTGTTTCCAAAGGGATAAGGTTAGAATAAGTATGGCGTTATAGTCAGCAAAGGTCAGAAAAAGTCATAACACTAAAAAAGTGGGCAAACAATCCCACTTGCAATGACAAAAATTACTTTTTTATTACTTTTAAATTAATGAAAGTACTAAAGTCAGATTTAGTCAGATTTAGTCATAAAAACAAAACTAATAGAGTAGTCAAAGCTGCTGTGTTACTTTTTTGAGGTTCTTGCTCTACTGTTAAGACAGTATCAGGCTGTCGTTCTTCTGGTGATACTCTCTCAAGCTGAGTTTTAGACCATTGAATCCACGCACAGACTTTATAGCGCCTGACATTTACCTTTTAATGTTGCTCCGATATCGGTAAAGTCAGAGCGATACGCATGGCTGCTCGGAGTCAGACAAAAGTATCGCTATTCGAGCGATGGCTTCGCGCGCCTGGCGGGGGCAGAAAATCGGAGATTTTCTGCTTCAGGGCTGCGCCCGTCGCAAATTAGGCGACACGCCATGCAGCCATCCCCGCTCAGGCGATCGCCTTCTTTTAGTTTGCTCTAAAGCGCGAGTCACATCGGTGAAAAGTTTTTGCGTAAAGCCTCTGTTTGGAGCGCTATTCGAGGTTAACAAAAGTAACAGTATCATCATTATGAACTTTAATCACGTCGGCAATAGTTCGTAAACGGCGATGGTAATTGTTGTGCCCGTGACTGATGCTATGAAGCTGATGATGAGCAGTGATTTCGTCATTCCTAGCTGTAAGGATTTGTTGTATGGCGTACTGATTTGTAAAGAAATGTTTGAGAATACCCGTAGTGATTTCCCATTTGAGTCTGTGATTAAGCTGTGGTTGATTATTGTAGGCAATAATTGCGTCAATAACTAAAGAGATGAGAATTTTCGTGCGTTCAGTTGATTCTGAACGTTTGCTATGGAGTGGTGTAGATTGTTGTTTTTGAGGTAAATCTTCTTTGGGTGGCGTTTGCGTGTGTGGTTGTGGGACACGTGGTTCACTCTTCATCTGAAGTTCGACAAAAGAACGCATCACATCGATTAATTCATCAATTTTTTGAGTGAGTTGAGGTTGTGCTTCAACATTTTTCTTTTCCTCAATCAGCGTCTCTATTACAACTTCAGGAGTAGTTTTTTGCTGCTGCGTTGCGAGTTGAGGTTCTTCGGTGGTAGATGATTGAGTATCGGTTGGTAGTTCTTCTGTTTCGGTTGATAGTTCTTCTGTTGGTTTGATTGCTGCTTCTTTTGCTTCTTCTTGGACCAGGTGAGTCTTTGACCATTGAATCCACGCTGAGACTTTATCAGCTTGGTTGTCACCAGGAAATTTTGCGAGGATGTCGGTAAAGGCAGCGCGATACGCTCTCGCGTAACGGCTGAAGCCGTATCGCTCTGCCAAATAGAAAAAGTAGCCCGTTTCCTTCGCTGTTTAACACTTGGTTTTTCTTGATTGAGCGTGTGTTGAAAGACTTCGAGTACAGAAACATCATCCCAATTGAGTCGTATGCCCTGCCTGCCATCGATATTACCGTTACCATCACCGATTTTAAAATCAGAATAATGGCGAGAACTGGCGCGCTTCGCGTCTAATTTCCGGATTTTTTTCATCAATAAATGCAAAATGTCCTTGACAATGTGCCTTAAATTCGGTAGCGTCAACCGATACAGGACAGTAGAACCAGGTAGCGATCGCGGGGTAAACCGCACGAAACAGGTGCGTGTAGAGATTGTCTTCGTTTGGCCGTGTGGGAATAATGCTACCAAAAGAGCGATACGCCTTTAGGCGTTAAGCTTCGCTTATCGCAGGCAGTAGCAACAGCACTGCCGTATTTCGCATTTATTTGTTCTCTGGTTAATGTATCGTTGACTCTAACCAGGTTTCTGAGTTTTTCGAGTCCTAAGACGACATCGGAGGCTAACATCAGTGTCGGGATTTCAAACGATAAGGTCTGCATTTCTCCTTTTCGTTTGAGTGCTAAGCGTAAAAGTTACAGAGTAGGTAGTTTTGGGCGTAAAAGTAGCAGTAGCAAGAATTTCAGTCGAGCGTCTGCCAGTGAGTACGGCTAGACCAGCGGCAATTTCAGCCCAATTATTGCTTGTTAGTAGTAAAGAAGCACGAGTGATGAGAGCATCAACAGTGGTGGGTTCGAGGATAATACAGTTTGTATTTCGCTCTGCCGTCGTGTTCTGTCTAATAGCGTTAATGGCGGTATATTCCTCTGTTGAGAGATTAATGTATTTCAGAGCAAAGTGATTTTCCCCCAAGGCTTTTTTTAAGGTGTTTGAGTCGGATATCCATCAAACTTTTTTGTTGTGTAAGTTTGGTAAATCCTCTTTGCTCCCAGTCCAATCTGATATCACAGCAGAGGATTTGTGCGAGTTCTCTTCCTTTGGCGTCATCAGTCAGCGTTGCAATGTAAGGAAGATAGCTGTAAGATATGTTTTTTTCAAGCCAGGTGCGCTTACCCATGAGGCGTGTCCACAAAAAAGTTTTATTTATTGTCTAAGTTGAGGTTATCCTATCCAATCGGTAAAATCCAGAGGATAACGATAGGATGAAGCGATTTTTGACAGTGCTTTACCTGCTCCCATTTATCTAGAGAGGGAACAGGGAACTCTTAACAGGGAACAGTTCCCCGTTTTCTGTTCCCTCACTTGGGGTTTAATACCCCATCCTCGTTATTGTTGCCTGTTTGGGTTGGGGTCCAAATCCCCACGCCCTTTCCCTCTGTTAAGAGTTCCCTGTTAAGAGTTCCCTTTTAACTTCAACTAATACGGACAGCTATGTATTAGCCGCATCTTTGTTAACAAAATCAAACATTCGTCACATCGATTTGTGTTATAGAAGTTGTTACAGAGGTTGAATGGAGTGAAAAAATTTCTGCTTGTGATGCTTACACGATGACGTTTAATTAGGTTGCGAACACTTCCACTACCGAGAGTGAGGTATTTATTCTATCGACAAACCCAAAAACGATAGGATAGAGATGATGAAACTCTCCTTATCAAACTTGAGCGATTTGGGTGGGAACTGTATCAGTTAATGGCGATACTGAATTACCTCGTACAGCACGGAACATTCCGAAACGACAAAGACCAGTACCAAATGCTAGCCGCATTAATAGCAAAGTCGGTACTTCTCGCAGCGATTTTATTAAACCAGGTATACCAAAACGCACCAATCCGCTTGGTCGAGCCACCCCTTGCCAAATAGAATCCAACCAAGAAGGAAGTGTTTGCTCCGTCCAATCTGCTGTTTCCACTTCTCCCCTAACTAATCCTGTTGCAGTTAAAAGCTCAGAAAAGCCTTCAATACTTGCAAAAGCTGGATGTGACCACTGGTCTAATAGTTGCTGCATCACTGGTTTCTCCCAAAAATTGAGCGGAATTTGGCGGTCGTCCCTTTGGTTCCAGTCGGCTACAACCAGCACACCACTGGGCTTTAGTACCCTCATTAGTTCCTTAGCAAAAACGGCTTTATCTGGCATATGGGGTCCAGCTTCAACCGACCAAACTACATCAAAACTTTCATCAGGGAAGGAAAGTGCCATCGCATCATCCACTTGAAACTTTACATTCAACCCTTGAGGGGTTAACTCTTGTGCGCGTTGTACCTGTTGGGGACTGATGGTGACACCTGTGACAGCAAACCCATAATCAATAGCCAATATGCGACTGCTACCCCCAATTCCACAGCCAACATCTAAGACAGTTGTGTGTTGGGGTAATTTATCTAAACCACCCCAACGCACCATTTCATGCACAAAGTCTGATTTAGCGACCAGAAAATTCTTCCTTCGTGGTGGTGAGCCATAATGACCTAAATGGATGTGTTCTCCCCAGTAAAACTCCAAAATTCCGTCAAGAGTCCACTGGTCATAGGAACTGGCGACAGAATCAGATGATTGATAACGGCGAGCGGTAATTAGATACAAGGCGATGCCCACAGTTGCGATCGCAAGAATAATAGCTAAGGCAGAAACGAACAAACTCATTGAAATAAAGTCTTAATATTTTTTAATAATCCTAGCTTATAAAGAAGGTTGGCTGAAAACCCCGCTCGAAAGGGGGACGCACGCTTTCTACACAAAACGCGCTCTCCATAGCTCAAAACGAGCGGATAACGAGCGATTATTCGAGCGTATCCCAAACGTTCATACCGCTCCGCGCGTGGAACCCCTACCCAAAATCGCGAGGGAGGCGGCTTAAGCCTCTGCATGTTTGCGTCCAAGCGTGCAGGCTTTTTCCACGGGTATTAGTAGCATCGGAACGAAAAACCGGGTTTTGTGTTACATAAACACTACAGATTTGTCTCACACACCCAACCAAGGGCGCACATTGCCTCGTGCCGCCGTGCAGGATGTTACCACCATTCACAGGGCGGACTTTCCAGTTACGGTTGTTGCCAAACTCCCAAAGCTCAACTTTTTCACCGCAGTATTCGCCAGTCTGGTTGCAGCCAGGTTTCCAGGCAACATTAGCTGCATCCTTGATATGCTTTAGCTGCTTCTTGTTGTAGCTGGCTACTTCTAGGCGTAGTTGGTCGGTGTCCGCTAGAGCCAGGATGATTTCACAAGCGTGCCTGCGGATTGTCCCAATTGGTAAGCTTCTCAATCGCTCGTTGATTTGCGCTCAAATGCATTCATGAGGGCATTGACTGTAATTCCCCACTCGAAAGTTATGAAGCTCTTGGTTGTTGTGGGTCAGACGCTACGACATCGAGTCGGCTTTGAGGATAGCGATCGCAAATTGTGTACTAGTCATTGCTCGCGCGTTGTCAGATGAAACCAATTGCACACATTCAAATTGATACTGCCATCGGTAAGTCTTTGTTGGAAGTCTTTATGCCTGAACTTAAAGAAGCTGCAACAATTCGCAGTATCTCTGCTTTTTCATCGTTAGTTGCACGCAGAATTAGCGATTTGAAATCCCAGGGCAAACGCACCTTAAACTGGCACAGTAGTGGCACAATTAATCTTGATAA
>JBHYDF010000335.1:0-5286 GCA_051861145.1 Nostocaceae cyanobacterium | reverse complement strand
ATAACCATCCTTGGTGCAGGCATTGCAGGTCTTGTTGCTGCTTATGAATTAGAGCGCATGGGTCATGAAGTCGAGGTTCTAGAAGGTAGCCCACGTATCGGCGGTCGAGTTTGGACTCATCGCTTTGGTGATGCTCCTGATGCTCCCTATGGTGAACTTGGTGCAATGCGTATTCCTAGCTCTCATCAACATACTCTTCATTATGTACATGAAATGGGATTGAGTGATAAGTTGTGCAAGTTTGTCACCGTGTTTGAAGAAAATAACGCTTTTCTAAATCTGGAAGGAAATATCTTTCGCATGAAGGATGCTCCAAAAATTCTCCAACAGCGTTATCAAGAAATCTTCAAAAATACACGTTACAGTGAAAAAACTTTACTGTTTGCTGCTTGGCTCAAGACGATTGTCGATACTATTTCTCCTGGTAATCTGCGCGAAAGTCTCGAAAGCGACCTCAAGTCACATTTGCTGGATGAGTTAGAAAGACTGGATTTAGATCCATATTTCAGCGAAGATGGTGAAACTATCGATTTGCAAACCTTTATCCAAGAAAACCCCGGTTTCCGCGCTCGATGCAGCAAGGCGCTGGATATGTTCCTCAGTGATATCGTGGTTGAAACAAGCCATGACCTATTGCAACTCAAAGGAGGTATGGAGCAAATTATCCATCGTTTGGCAGAATCAATTAAAGGACAAATTCACTGCAACCAACCTGTAACAGCTATACGGGTACGTGAAGATCACACTGAAATTGATTATTTGGATAATGGACAGTTGCGTACACGTCGTTGCGATTACGTATTATGTACAATTCCTTTCTCAATACTCCGCAAAATGGAGTTGAGCGGGTTTGATGAAAAGAAACTTGACTCGATTCACAATACCGTATACTGCCCAGCAACTAAGGTTGCATTCCATACTGCACAATCTTTCTGGGAAAAGGATGGAATTAAAGGAGGAGCATCCTTTAGCGGTGAAGGTATCCGCCAAACTTACTATCCTTCTGTGAAGTTTAACCCCTCTTTGGGTAGTGCAATGCTGGCTAGTTACACTATCGGTGATGACGCCGATCGCATGGGTATGATGTCTGAAGAAGAGCGTTACGCCTATGTTCAAAAGGTTGTCGGTAAGATTCACCCCGAACTCACAACTCCTGGTATGATTGTTAACCAAGCTTCTATTGCCTGGGGTAATTATAAGTGGAGTGCTGGTGGATGTACAATTCATTGGGGTGAAAACCATCAAATTAATTATCTGGAAGCTGCTAGACCTCAAAATACACTCTTCTTTGCTGGCGAACATTGTTCCAGATTCCCCGCATGGCTGCAAGGTTCTATCGAGTCAGCACTTGAGGCGGTTTACGATATCGTTTCCTACAAACCCAAAATGGTTACGAATATCCCCTCTGTGTCTGCAAAGGATAATACCTCTGCTCGTGCTTACGCAGCTTAATGGGGTATGTTAATGATTTCGGACTGCGCAGATTCTTCTAATTTCCTCAAATTCGGTTGGATCTGCGTATGTCTTGAATTCTCACGCAAAGCCGCAAAGGCGCAAAGGAGTTGGGGGGAGTTTTTAATGAGGCAACAGCTTAATTATGAAGTTTTGTAAAGAGTTGCGAATATCTGCTGATATGGGCAGTGAACTAAAACAAGACTTTCACCTCTAACTTTAGTTTAGGAGCCTTACTTAAGAATTCAACGAAAGTCTAAGCAAAGTTCTATAGTTAGTTGGCTGAGGATTCTAGCATTTTTCAGATGTTTATCTTTTAGTAAATACATAAGATAAGAATAAATAAACTATATAGGGTTGCTAAATCAAAGTATTTCTTTAAATTTCTAGTTTACTTTCATAAATTAGTGTCCTAATCAATAAAAGCGTTATTTATTATGAGTATCTTAGATTTTCCCCGCTTACATTTCCAAGGTTTCGCTCGTACTCACGCTCCGACAGGACATAAAAATGGTTTGGTGGATCAAAGTACTAATACTGTATATGTAAATGGCGATCGCTTTGACCACCACCGCTCACCATCTGAATACCATGAATATCTCTACAATTTGGGGCCCCGGTTTAATGCAGAAGGTCAACCGGATGAAAATGGCCCCTTTAGTATGGCGATGGGGTGGGACTTTGGAGGTAATGGACACTTCTTTATAGATGCAAAGATTATTAGTACTCAACGCGAATTTGGACAAGTTGACCAAAATGATCCAGTGGTTGGACGCAGTGTTGATATGTGGGGTCATCACAATGAATATTTGGGAACTACCTTCAACCGCGCCCGGATGTTTGACTGCGATCCGGCTTCTAACTGGACGACTGCAATTATGGTGGGTCAGTTAGCGTTCGGAAGACAGGGCAATTCTCATGAAGTTCCATATATGTTATCTGCACCTGTTGAGGGTTTACAATCTCCCCGTTGGCAGAATTTCAACCACATCCGCGATTTGCCGGAACACTGGTTAAATAATGAGTTTAAGCGTGCGGCTGTTTATCAATTTACTATTTCTAAAGAAGCTAAAGATTTGTTGTGGGGTGAAGAGTCTGCACACTCTCCCACGGTATCTTTGTTACGTGAGGCAATGCAGCGAGATGATGTTTTGGGGCTGGTTGTGCAATTCAGCTTGAGCAATATGTCAACTCCAATGCAACCTGACTCACCCGTTTTCTGGGAATTGCATGGAACTATCGGTTTGTGGTGTGAGGGGGAAATGAGTACTTATCTTAGCGATCGCCTACTCACTCCCCGACGTTTAAGACATGATTCTAATTTGTCTAACCTTACTGTTAAGCTTACTCCTCAAGGTGCTAGCCTCAACATGATAACTGCGGTGCCATGTGTAGGGCGTGCAGTTAAACCAGGACCGGGGCCTACTCATGCGATCGCTGCCAAACTTGACTTGGGTGAGTTGGAATTACGCACAGTTACAAGCCAAAGATTAGTAGCGCGAATACCTGCGCAAGCTTATCAAAAACAGGCGCATCAACTCAATAGCGGCATTGTAGATGTACCTTTGGTTGAAGCCTTTGAAAATCTACGCGATGAAATTGAACTGCAAGGTCTTTGCATTCTAGATGAACAAGGACAAATTTTGCTTCAGGAGGAAGAAATCAATCTTCAGGTAGATGACGCTTGTTTATTCATCGAATTTCCTGATTTCAAGCGTGGTAAAGATTATGCGGTGGAAGTAGAGGTACGGTCATTTGTGCGGGGGCGTCCCTACTCTTTAGAAAACGTCTATCTACGCCAGTTCTACAACCCCAGAGGAATGCCTCAGCTACGTTACGAGTTTGAGCGCAACCCTGAAAATGCTGGTCAAACTTTCCACTTTCCCCGCAGTTCGGAACTGGACATTGTACATTTCAAGCCAGGTAAATACGAAGAAATTGGTGATTTTGCCTCTAGGTGTGTCATTTCAACCACTCCTGAAGGGCGTGGGTGGGTGACTTTGCGTGGTGTTCAACCAGGAACTACAAGAATATTGCTGTCGGCTCAACCTGACGAATTCCTCTGTGATCCCAACCACCCTGACGAAGCAATTATTACTTATGACAACGATGATAAACTTGGCTTTTGGTCTGGTGCTGGTTCTTTTGCCGTCCGAGTGTTAACAGATGACTGGCACTTATTGGAAAAGGTTGAGGATGAGGCAGTAGATTTCAACTTCATTTACGAACACATCCTGGCTTACTACGAACAGTGTTTCTCTTTTATGAAAGCAGAGGTGTTTAGCCTCGCTGATCGCTGCAAGGTAGAGACTTACGCCCGCTTAATGTGGCAAATGGGCGATCCCAAAAACAAAAACAAGACTTACTACATGCCCCCAACACGAGAGATGTCTGAACCGAAAGCGCTACTTTTGCGTAAGTTTTTGGAAAACCAGCAAAAAGTCGGCTATGTCCCTGAACCTGAACCAACACCAAAGCGCACCCAGCGCACTATCCAAACTCGTGAGGAATTGGTTGCAGCCCTGAAACATGCAGCAGAATTAGAAGTAGCAGTAATGCTGCAATATATTTATGCTGGTTATTCTATTCCTAATTATGTTACCGGTCAGGAATATGTGCATCGTGGCTTGTGGAATAAAGAACAGTTGCATTTAGCCTGCGGCGATAACAAGGAGGTACGCAACTTCGGGATGCGGGGAGTGTTGTTGGAAATTTCTCACGAGGAAATGATCCATTTTCTCATGGTCAACAACATTCTCATGGCAATGGGTGAGCCTTTTTATGCAGCAGTACCCAATTTTAACGAGATTAATCGGCGCTTTCCCATTGAGGTGGACTTTGCCTTAGAACCTTTAAACGCCACAAGCGTACAACGGTTCATGCGTTTTGAATGGCCCGACTTTTTAGAAGAAGACTTAGCTAACGATACCGAACACAATGATCCGATAGGCGATCGCTTACATGGTTATGGTTCTTTAAGCGAGTTATATCGGCAAATTCGCGAAGGAATCCAGAACATTCCAGATTTATTTATTGTCAAAAAGGGATGTGTCGGCGGCGAACACCATCTATTTTTACGCGAAGACATTAACAAAGTTCACCCAGACTATCAATTTCAAGTTGACGACGTGGAAAGCGCACTCTTTGCGATCGACATAATTGTTGAACAAGGAGAGGGATGTGATCCGAAATCACCTAAATTTGAACAATCTCACTTCCAACAATTTCGCCGCATGGCTGAAGCGCTAGCCCAACAGCATGTTACAGACTCTTCTACAGGTCGTCTAGTACCGTGGAATCCTGGTTATCCGGCATTGCGTAACCCCACACTGCATTATCGGGATAGCAACACCAACGTTGTCACCGTCCCTGAAACCCGTGCCGTAATGGAAATTTTCGACGAATGCTATTTCCTGATGATGCAGATGATGGTACAGCATTTCGGGTTGACACCAACAGCTAGCTTACGACGCTCAAAAATTATGAACGCAGCCATTGACGTAATGACAGGGATGATGCGTCCTCTCGGTGAACTGTTGATGAGTATGCCTTCTGGCAAACGCGGCAAAACAGCAGGGCCAGCTTTTGAAATAGAGATGCCGATGTATATCCCAACACCAGAAATTGCTTGTGAAGCGATCGCGCGTCGGTTCGAGCGCTTAAGTAAGAAGGCTAGAGAATGTGGAGCCATCCACAGCACCGTATACGAGATGTTCGATTTTTACACCAAATTCTTTGAAGGCTTTGCCAAAAATCCTCAGCAACTATTTCATTAATTAGTTCATGGTTCATAGTTCATGGTTCATAGTTCATAGTTCATAGTTCATGGTTCAT
>JBHYDF010000334.1:0-5306 GCA_051861145.1 Nostocaceae cyanobacterium | reverse complement strand
ACGATTTTGGGTAATAAATATGATTAATTAAAAACTTTTCAGACATCCTCTTAGATCCCCCTAAATCCCCCGCGCTTCTTGGGGGACTTTGAAAGGCTTCTTGCCCCCCTTTTTAAGGGGAGCCACTGCGCCCTTGCGGGTTTCCCGCGTTGTAGCAAGTGGCGTGGGTTGGGGGGATCTAAATGATTTTGGGTAATAAATATGACTAATTAAAAACTTTTCAGACATCCTCTAAGCAGGAATGCTTGTAGTTACCAAATATTCTCTTTTGATTGCGATTCAAATTAAAGCCAAATAAAATACTAATTTCAGAGATTATACTTAGGTAAAAATACTAGCAATTAAGTTTGCTTGCTGTATTTAATAGTAAAAAATCAAACCCGTACATTGAAAAGCTTAGTGTCAATTTTTACTCAATCTTCAATGAAAAGGAACTGACATTAAGACTATCCGAAGAGAAAATTCAAATAGAGGCGACGCTTAGTGCGAAGCAATTAGAAATACGAATGTAGTGATTAAAAAAGCCAGGGTTTTTCTAAGTAATTTGATATGCGAATTTTAATTTACTCCTACAACTACCACCCAGAACCAATTGGGATCGCTCCTTTGATGACTGAATTAGCAGAGGGACTCGTCAAGCGCGGACACCAAGTACGTGTAGTCACCGCTATGCCCAATTACCCAGAGCGTAAGATTTATGAGGGATATAAGGGAAAGTTTTTTATAACTGAATATAAAAACGGCGTGCAAATTCAACGCAGTTATGTTTGGATTCGTCCGCAACCGAATTTGTTAGATCGGGTGTTATTAGATGCTAGCTTTGTTGTCACTAGTTTCTTACCAGCGTTATCGGGTTGGCGTCCGGATGTAATTTTGACAACTTCCCCCTCTTTGCCGGTGTGCGTACCAACTACCTTGTTAGGATGGTTGCACAATTGCCCTGTGGTGTTGAATCTTCAAGATATATTACCAGAAGCAGCGATTCATGTTGGTCTTCTCAAGAACAAATTGCTGATTAAAGTTTTTGCCGCGCTGGAAAAATTTGCTTACCGCAACGCCACCAAAATCAGCGTTATCGCCGATGGATTTGTAGACAACCTGTTGGATAAGAATGTAAAAGCTGATAAAATTGTGCAAATACCCAACTGGGTTGATGTCAATTTTATTCGTCCCTTGTCCACAGAAAATAATACTTTCCGCACAACCCATAATCTGGATGGCAAATTTGTAATCTTATATTCTGGTAATATTGCCCTCACCCAAGGTTTAGAAACCGTCGTCAAAGCTGCTTCAATGTTACGGCATATTCCAGATATTGCCTTTGTGATTGTTGGAGAAGCAAAAGGTTTACAAAGATTGCAACAGGAGTGTCAAAACAGCGGTGCAGATAATGTTTTGCTACTACCTTTTCAACCCCGCGAACGCTTACCAGAGATGTTAGCTGCTGCTGATGTCGGTTTGGTCGTGCAAAAGAAAAATGTTGTATCCTTTAACATGCCATCGAAAATTCAAGTACTACTTGCCAGTGGTCGGGCGTTAGTCGCATCTGTACCCGAAAATGGTACCGCAGCAAGAGCTGTAAAACAAAGTGGCGGTGGAATTATCGTTCCTCCAGAAGATCCAGATGCTTTAGCTAAGGCAATTTTGGATTTATACGAACACCCAGAAAAAACCAAAACCTTTGGTTATAACAGTCGTCAATATGCCAATGAGCAATATGCCTTTGAGCAAGCCCTTAATCATTATGAATCTTTATTCTACAATTTGACGACAAATAATCAAGTTATGCAACAACCAGTAGTGTCCAAACAACAAGTGTGAATTCTTGACATCTCCCCTCCTTAGAAAGGAGGGGATTCTAAGCCGTTGTTTTGATAGCTCTGTTTTATCATTCTCGCTCCTGCTGCTATCTCGTCTAATGCAACGTGCATCTCGATTGCAAGAAAAGTTTTTTGTGGCACAGACAGAAATTAACGATATTTTAATGGTGTTTCCAACTAATCCGATTTAACCCAATCGGTAGGGTGAACTCGTCGGGGTAGGGTGGCCTCTGGATCCTGTTAGTTTCCAACTAATTCATTGAAAAATTTATCTAACTCATTCTCAAATTTATGAAAATTTTCCCGATTAATTTCTTGGAAAATTTCTTGACGCGAAGTATCCTGGATATATTTGCTGTAATGGCTGCGTTCAAATCTGACAAACATCATTTTTTGAGGTTTCCAGAAAGCATAGCCCAATGCATCTGTATATAAAGAGTCTTCTACTTCTTCAGGAGTAGGAAGTTCTTCTTCATCCTTGAGTTTGCATAACTTGACTGGTATCTGCTCATCATCCCAATTTAATATCTCTACATCAAGAATCCGATCTAAGCGATAACCTTCCCACTGGTATCTTTCTCCATTTAATTCTGTTGTCTGAATAGCATAGAGGTATGGACCGCGTTTTATGTAGTAAAAAATCACAGGATAAATGATAGTTTTTATTGGTTGAGAGTTTTGAAATTTTTTGTAAGTTAGCTTTAAAGGCTTGACATGATCAGAATTAAACCAATTCTGTGACAATGTGTTTATAATTTGATTATATTTTGACCTTTTGATGTTTGCTGACATGATAAATTCTGCTGCAAACAATAGTCTTCTATTAGGACTTTTAGCAAATCTGGTAATAAAATCTGCAAGCTCTTCATTGGGAATATATTCAGCATTGACTTCGCTTCTGTAGTATTGAGTGTTGTCTCGCTGTAATGAGTCAGGAATTAGCTGCAACCAAGATTCTACTTTCAAATATTTACCTGTTAGCTTTTGATTAGAATTATAAATTGGTTGAAGCCATTGAGTTTCTTGAGCGCTAGCTAGACTAATTTGAAAGTCTAACCGATAAGGACGAGTACGATTTGTGAAACTAATGCCTTGACTCTCAAAGGGATGAAGCTTCAACAATCTCTTGATTTTTTGTTCTGAAACTTTATAGAAGTATTTAAATGAATCTATCCATTCGGCTCGTTCTTCTTGGTTAGAAAAAATCTGATACCAGATATCTTCAATAGTAACTATTTGGAGTAAATCAATATTTTCTTTTGCTTTCTCTGCTTCTTCTATTTTCTTTTGTTTTTTACCCCGCTCGTTGTTTGCCTGAAGATTTTTAGACAGTAATTAGCACAGTGCTGGTTAATTTGTTCTTCCCAGTCCTTTAATACTGCCAAAAAACTGCAACAGAACTTTCCTCAACTCACAATTCCAGAACCATTAGTAATCAATGATGTTTACGACCCGGTAGAATTTGCTCATGTGGTTAGGAATATCTACGATAATCTTCCTCCCCGTTGGACGCAAGAGGATATTATTACCGATTGTACAGGTATGACAGCTTTAGGTAGTGTAGGAACTGCGATCGCATCTTTATTAATGCGACAATCTAGATTGCAATACACCCCAGCAGAGTTCAGAAATGGCGAACCTACAGGAAATTCTTTAAATCCCATCGAAATTGTGCTAACGAAAAAAAGATTGGTGCGAGGAAATTAAGATTAGTATCAAATTTTAGGAGTCATTTTCATTCTTACCGATAATAGTTGGATAGCTTGCAGTTTCCTTGTCTTTACCTGTGGAATACTAAGAGCAAAAAACGGAGAGGCTCGGCTTTAGCCAGCCTCGAAGTAACTGCTTATAATCCCCGCGCTTTTAAGCCGGGGAGAGGTCAAGAGTAAGTTCACAACTCAAATAGGAGTGCTATATCAGCTTGATGTTTGGCACAGCAGAGTGGGAGCTAAAATCTGGGGGTGATGCCAAAATCGCTAAAACCTAGACTTAGAAATAGTTACAGCGTTTTCATTTGAGAGGAAAATAGTAATTTGTGTCAATAAGCATTGCTGAAATGAACCTCTTTTTTAGTTCTGCCAAAATCTGTTATGGGGCGCTTGCTCTGCAAGGGTTTTAGGTTATGGACTTGCGCCGACTGCTTTAAGTCGGATTAGTTGGAAACAGAGAGCGGATGCTCTGTCATCTGTTCCCATGTTTCTTGCGCCGACTGCTTTAAGTCGGATTAGTTGGAAACCACGCAATGAGTTTCACCAAACGGCAGCTTGCCGACTTGCGCCGACTGCTTTAAGTCGGATTAGTTGGAAACTTTTTGCGGAGAAGGCAAGCATGAGAGCGTTTGCGGCTTGCGCCGACTGCTTTAAGTCGGATTAGTTGGAAACCGGTACATTTGCCCCAACTGATACGTCTTTCCAAACTTGCGCCGACTGCTTTAAGTCGGATTAGTTGGAAACTTCATCTCATCCCTCCCGAAACTGCCGTAGGGGTCAAAGCCTTGCGCCGACTGCTTTAAGTCGGATTAGTTGGAAACGCGTACACCGCCACATGAAATAATACGGGTCTCTACGCTTGCGCCGACTGCTTTAAGTCGGATTAGTTGGAAACATTTATCCCAAATCGGGGTCAACGACCAAGATTTGCTTGCGCCGACTGCTTTAAGTCGGATTAGTTGGAAACTTATCAAACGTCGCCTTCACAATTGTTCTACAGGAGCTTGCGCCGACTGCTTTAAGTCGGATTAGTTGGAAACAATGAAAATCATGAGTAAGAAATGAGCAATATGTACTTGCGCCGACTGCTTTAAGTCGGATTAGTTGGAAACTGATAATGAATACAAGCTCATCCTGACTTTTTACGATCTTGCGCCGACTGCTTTAAGTCGGATTAGTTGGAAACCCCGGCGCGGTATGCGTCCGGGGCGCCTCCGCTCCCTTGCGCCGACTGCTTTAAGTCGGATTAGTTGGAAACCAATACTATGCAGGAGCGATTGCAGGGACGAGATCTTGCGCCGACTGCTTTAAGTCGGATTAGTTGGAAACACGAAGACCAAATGAGCGTATAGGTTTGAGACGCAACTTGCGCCGACTGCTTTAAGTCGGATTAGTTGGAAACATTTCAGCAAGGGCGCATCCTTGTCGTGCCTTGCCGCTTGCGCCGACTGCTTTAAGTCGGATTAGTTGGAAACTTGATTCCCTTTCCAACTTCAAACGTAATACACTTAACTTGCGCCGACTGCTTTAAGTCGGATTAGTTGGAAACTTGCCACCCTTATCCGGGAGTTTGCCGAAGCGGTGGCGACTTGCGCCGACTGCTTTAAGTCGGATTAGTTGGAAACAATCTATCAGCTAATGCAGATGACATTTCAAATGACTTGCGCCGACTGCTTTAAGTCGGATTAGTTGGAAACGCCCGTTCTAGCTCTCTTGTACCTGCTGTTACTTTACCCATAAATTTGCACAGACTAGAAGGATAAATTTGCACAACGTC
>JBHYDF010000333.1:0-5321 GCA_051861145.1 Nostocaceae cyanobacterium | reverse complement strand
TTGCCCATTGCCCGATGCCCCTTGCCCATTGCCCGATGCCCCTTGCCCCTTGCCCCTTGCCCCTTGCCCAATGCCCAATGCCCGATGCCCGTCGTCCGTCATGACTCTGTTACAAGGGTTGTAGACAACATCCACAAAAACCATCTATACTTGAGCGTTCGTTTACTTTCACCAATGAGGAGGGAATTATTGCTGAGCCACTGAATCTAACCGTGAGCTTGAGAGGCACTCGTGAAGTCCGGGATAACTATCAGCTATTCCGCCTCACAGGTTTATTAGATGCCTTTTCTGAGCCAACAATTCGCAAGGTAATCGGTAAGTGTATTGAAGAGGGCCCCAAGCATATTATTTTGGATCTCTCACAAATAGACTTTATCGATAGTTCTGGATTGGGTGCTGTGATACAGCTTGCCAAACTAGCCAAAAACGACAACGGAACCTTGCAAATTGTTACTAACGCCCGCGTCACTCAAACTGTCAAGCTGGTTAACTTAGATCGGTTTCTGCCCCTACAACAAACAGTTGAAGCGGCTATAGAAAACGTTAAGTAGTCCTGATAGCTTGACCTATGAGTTGAACAAAAAAATGTTGATTCCAGTTCCCACCTAAAAATACTTTCAAAATATCTACATTTTAGGTGGGGTAAGCGAAACCAATATAAAAGCGAAGCAACCTTACAGTAGAATGAGACTGGTACGGCAAAACGAATTATCGGGTCGGCACGACCAATTTTAGCAATTCATAGTTATTGCTAATTGTTTTACTGGAGTGTTCGTCGGCAAAAGTTCCAACGACATGCGCTCGTACGCCAGCTTTTCTGGTAACGCTGTTTTTTAGCGAAAAAATCCCCAACTATAATCTTTGATTTAGTTGAGGTGCGTTCAAATTAGCTATCCAGATTTAAATATCGGATAGCTTAATTTTTATCAAACTTAAGAGATACCGCTACCTTTGTAAGTCAAAAATCACCCATTCAAAAAGTCACGCATGTTATGAGCTTTTGACATACTATGCCAGATGATGAGTTTATTTCCGGCTTGAAGTTAACTACAGCCAGGGTAAAAGATGAAGTTAGAGAAAAATTACTAAATAACAATCCCAAAAAAAGTATGAAGAATCAAAGTTAGTTATACACTTCAGACTTCTTGTTTCATCCTGGTATTGACAAAATCTCAACTCTAAATTAAAAAGCTAAAATTAGTAAAGTAAATTTTTTAGCCTGGATTCTGCTTTGTAGACTTGCATAGCAGTCTACTTGAGAAAAAATAAAACCATTTGGAAAAATCTTTAAAGACATGGGTTACAAAAACAGGACTCTTTGTAAGCTTTTGACAATCCAAAATTGAAAATTATTTCATCCAAAATGGTATAACAATTACAAAACCTCCCAAATATAGCCAAAGAGGAAAGATTTACTTGTGAAATCAAAGGAGGAAAAGCTATTACACGAACAAGATGAACCTGCCGGTGTGGATTCATCTTTGTGTCAAGTACTGCGGGCAACCACAGAGCATTTATTTCCCCAAGAAATATCCAAGGCACAACTGCAACAACTTTCTCCAACTGCTTTAGCATATTTGGGAGATGCAGTTTATGAACTATATGTTAGAATAGTTTTTCTGCTGCCACCGCAGCGAAGCGAAACTTACCATAGTCTTGTAGTCGCACAGGTACGAGCGGAAAAGCAAGCGCTACATTTGCGATCGCTAACTCCGCATCTAAAAGAAAATGAGTTAGAAATTGTCCGTCGGGGTCGCAACGCCGCCACAGGACGCCCCAAACGGCTAGATCCTGAAACTTATCAACAAGCAACTAGTTTAGAAACTTTAATAGGCTACCTATATCTGACCGATTGCCAACGTTTAACCGAACTGTTGCAAAAACTGCACTTTGAACAGTAGTGAGAAATCCACCTCCCGATTGCAGTATTACTTGATGTGGTTCGGTAAATTAATAAGGTAATGAGGTCATAGGAATGCCCACCTACTACGCTTAACCCAAAACTCTTATGACTAACAAAACAAAGAAAATTACGACTCCTGGCGAAACTAATCGCGGGCCAGCTTTGAAATTTAAGGGCAAGCGAGTCATTCCTAACCCTCTTCGCGATGGTGGGTATGTACAAGAGCCAGCTAAGAAAGAACAGGTAGGACAAAACCGCAAGCTAGGCGATCACAAAGTGCGTCCGGGTGGTCGTGACTACAAGCATGGAGAACCAACCAGAAGACCAACACAAGATAGCGATCTCATCTACGGTCGTCATCCGGTGTTAAGTGCGCTAGAAAGTCAGCGCGGTCTTAACCGGATTTGGATTACTTCCCGCCTACGCTACGACCCCCGTTTTCACTCCTTGATTTTACAAGCAAAAGAAAATGGGACGATAATTGATGAAGTTGAACCCAAGCGCTTAGACCAAATTACCGACAGGGCTAATCATCAAGGTGTAGCGGCGCAAGTAGCCCCCTATGCCTATCTCGACTTACAAGAATTAATCAAAAAGGCAAAATCTGTAACCGATCCAGTCATTGTCGCTGCTGACGGGATCGTTGACCCCCACAACTTAGGGGCAATTATTCGCACAGCAGAAGCAGTTGGCGCTCAAGGTTTGGTAATCCCCCAACGTCGGGCATCTGGCATCACTTCTACAGTTATGAAAGTAGCAGCAGGTGCTTTAGAAAATTGTCCCGTCGCCAGAGTGGTGAACCTACAACGTGCTTTAGAAGAATTGAAAGCCTCTGGCTTTTGGATTTACGGCACTACGTGTGATAGTAGCAAACCGATACATACGGTAGATTTCAGTGGTGCTATTGTTTTGGTTGTTGGTTCCGAAGGCGAAGGTCTGAGTATGTTGACGCAACGTGCTTGCGATGTCTTAGTTTCTATTCCCCTACAGGGTAAGACTCCTAGCCTGAATGCTTCCGTAGCAACAGGTATGGCATTGTATGAAATTTATCGTCAACGCAGAATAAATCAGCTGCATTTACCTGGATAGTTTACAAAAAATCTCCAAAAAACCTCTTGGAAAAAACAAGAGTAACAGAGTATAAAGAAATGTAAAATCCAAAAAAATAAGCAGCAGACCGTTTAAAACCCAGTACCACGTTTATAAATCGGCGAAACCATGAAAAACATTTGGCATAGCTTTAAGGAATTGTTGATTAACGGGTTCCAGAGTTTTGGCTTGGCTTGGTGGGTGGAAATTGCAACCCAAAATCCTCGCTGCACCTACTATTTTGGCCCATTTCTAAGCTCTATGGACGCAAAAGCAGCTATTAAAGGTTATGTAGAAGATTTGGAACAGGAAGGAGCGCAAGGAATTGCGGTAAATGTCAAGCGTTGTAAACCAAATGCATTGACAATTGCTGATGACCTGGGGGAAAGGATTGACCGTAAAGTAAAGCCTGTCTTTAGCGGTCAAATGTAATTAAAAGGCTGGTCAAGAGTTATTAGTCATTAGTCATTAGTCATTAGTCATTTGTCATTAGTCATTAGTCATTAGTCATTTGTCATTAGTCATTTGTTAGAAGTTCTTTGTTATAGGTCTTTACTAATGAGACTGAATAAATAACCAATGACCAATAACCAATAACCAATGACCAATGACTAATGACCAATGACTAATGACCAATGACTACTTGTGGATGCGCTTCCAGCCAAAGGTCAATGTCGGTTAGTACCTGGTTAGGAATTTCCCACGGGAAGAGATGGCCGGTATTGGCATAGCATTGCCACTGACAATCTTTCAGGTGTCTGGCTGTTTCCAAACTCGCATCAGCAGTGATGTGGCGGTCTTGAGCGCCAGCAAGTACTAGAGTGGGACACTGAATTTGCTCAAGGTCAGCAAGTCGGTTGTATCCTGCTCTGATTGCTGTAAACAGCGCCCTAGTTGCTGCACCAGAAGTTTGCAAATAGGCTGGAACCGCATCTTGGGCTATGTAGCTATAAGCAGTGGCGGTGTGTTGTTGGATCAGGTAACGAAAGAGCGATCGCTTGCCGAATGTCTCGATATTCCATTCCCAACTTGGTTTGATCCAATTTAGCAAAGAAGCAACCCCAGTATACAAATTATCCTGCCAACTCACAGGCGGATGATTGCCTCTAGGCCTAGCAGCAGTCGCCACCAATATTAGCCCGGTGACACGTTCAGGTAGCCGCATTGCCAATTCCATCGCCAAAATGCCGCCTAACGACCATCCTAATACTAGGCATTTTTGCATCTGAAAGCGGTCTATAAGCGCTTCTAAGTCGCTTAAATGGTCTTGCATGTCAAAATTGCCATTAAATTGACTTTTCCCATATCCTCGCAGGTCTGGGGCGATAGTTTGGAAGCGTTGCGAGAGATGATCGCTAAAGACGCAAAGACTAGAACCGGAACCAGGATGACCATGCAAGCAGAGAATAGGAAAGCCTTTACCTTGGACGTAGGCGTTGAGATGTGCGGCTTTTGTATCAGAGTGACGCATTAAATAGATTTTTCTACATATCCACCTGCATAAGTAATAACGCACATCTGCCTGTATGTGCTGTGAATGCCAAAAGCTACTCCGGCGACTTTAAAATCACGGTTAAACATATTTATGCGATGACCGCGATCAGGTACGCCGTCATCAATAATTAATTGCATGACGATATCCTGTGCTGTGTGGGAACCGTAGCTAATGTTTTCCCCAGCAATATTTTGCCAACTTCCGTAGCGGTTGAGGCGAATAAAGGGATCGCTACCATCACTACCAGAATGACCTGTGAGACCTTTTGCGCCTTGGTCTTGGACATGATCCCTTGCAGCTAAAGACATACCTTTAGATGTAGTTAAAGCGCCGACAGGAGGGGTACTTTTGAGAAAAGCGATCGCCTCATCGACAGCTGTGACACCTTCTTGGGTTTGCAAGTAGACATTTTGAGAAATCTTGACTTGATTTCCTTCAAACCGCTGGCGATAATTTTCTAATACAGCAGCATAAGCAGCCGGATTTGTCCTCGCCTTATTCATTTCAACTATTACTTGTTGTTCTAGTGGCGAGAGGGTATCTCCTTGGGTGACAACACCAGAATTTTCTGGAGAAGTTTCAGAAACAACAGTAATTTTAGGTTGAAGCACTTTGTCAACAGAACATCCGGTTGCAACAGTGATAGGAGCAAATACCCAAAACAGAATCCGACGCATTAATAGCCTCACAACTTGGCAGCGATCAGTCAATATATATTGAGATTCACAAAATTAGAAAAACTTTCCGGAAATGAACTAAGTGCTTGTCAGCCAGGGACTGTAAGTCCCTGTCTGAAGGCTAAAGTCCTCTATAAGAGGACTGGGAAGGTTCTTT
>JBHYDF010000332.1:0-5395 GCA_051861145.1 Nostocaceae cyanobacterium | reverse complement strand
AACCATTAACCATTAACCATTAACCATTAACCATTAACCATTAACCATTAACCACCTTACTATGTCTCCCCAAAGTTTAACTCATACAACCACCCGTCCTAGAGACGTTCAAGTTGCTGAAATTGGTACTCATACCTTAGTATTGCGATCGCGGACTTGGGAACGTCTCAAGTTTGAGGTTGAATACGCCCGCCAAAAAGGAACAACAGCTAATTCCTATCTCATTCAAGCTGATCACATTGCTTTAATTGATCCTCCTGGTGAGTCTTTTACCCAAATTTTCTTGGAGGAACTCAAGAAACACCTAGATTTAACCCAGTTAAATTACATTATTCTAAATCATGTCAATCCAAATCGGATGGCAACTCTGAAAGTCCTCCTCGAACAAGCACCCCAAGTCAAAATTATCTGTTCTAAACCCGCTGCTAATGTCCTCAAAACAACTTTCCCTGACTGGGGGTCGAAAATTCAAATCGTCCGTTGGGAAGATATTCTAGACTTGGGAAGAGGACATCAATTGCAATTTATCACTGTACCAACTCCCCGTTGGGCGGATGGATTATGTACTTACGATTCTGCTACCCGAATTCTCTACACTGACAAATTCTTCGGTGTTCATATTTGTAGCGATGTCCTGTTTGATGAAAACTGGAAGCAACTTGATGACGATCGCCGCTACTATTTTGATTGTCTTCATGCTACCCAAGCAAAACAAGTCGAAGTTGCGTTAGAGAAATTAGCACCCTTAAGAGCTAAATTCTACGCCCCTGCTCATGGTCCCATTGTCCGCTATAATCTTAGTCGGCTGAGTTATGATTATCGTCAATGGTGCCAAGAACAGAAAACTCAGGAATTACGAGTTGCTTTACTTTATGCATCTGCCTATGGCAATACGGCAACTTTAGCACAGGCGATCGCTCAAGGTTTAATTCAAAGTGGGATTGCTGTAGAATCTATTAACTGTGAATCGGCAGATCCCAGCGAAATTAGCCGTGCGGTTGAAGCTTGTGACGGCTTTCTCATCGGTTCTCCTACTTTAGGTGGCCACGCACCGATCCAAATTCAAACTGCTTTGGGAATTGTCCTATCTACAGCGGCGAAAACTAAGCTGGCGGGTGTTTTTGGTTCCTACGGCTGGAGTGGGGAAGCTGTTGATTTAATTGAAAGTAAATTGCTAGATGCTAATTACCGTTTGGGCTTTGATACCATCCGTGTTCGCTTCGCCCCTACCGAGTATACTTTACAACAATGTCAAGATGCTGGTGCAGAATTTGCCCAAGTCTTGAAAAAGAAGAAAAAGCTTCGCACTCCTCGCCAAGCCTTAACAGAAGCGCAAGTAGACAGAACAGAACAAGCGGTTGGGCGCATCATCGGTTCTCTGTGCATCTTCACCACCCGACAGGGCAATAACCACAGTGGAATCCTCACATCTTGCGTATCTCAAGCTACCTTCAATCCTCCTGGTTTGATGATTGCCATTGCTTCAGATCAACATGCAGATGCGATTATTCATCCTGGTGATAAATTCGTCCTCAACATCCTCAAAGAAGGATTTAACTTGCGGCGGCATTTTTCCTATAGTACTTCAGGAGAAAATCCTTTTGCACAGTTAATGACCCAAACCGCTAACAATGGTTGCTTGATTCTCAGTGATGCTCTTGCCTATTTAGAATGTACTGTACAAAATCGGATGGAATGTGGCGATCGCTGGTTAATTTATGCAACTGTGGATACTGGGGAAGTGCTAGAACCTACGGGTGTCACCGCGATCCAGCATCGCAAATCAGGTAGGTATTATTAGGTTAATGGTTAATGGTTAATAGTTAATGGTTAATAGCCATGAACCATCAACTTGCACTCATTCCATTTTTATGAAAAAACCACAGATGGACGGTAAATAAAAGTATTTCCTCTGTCTTCCCCCCCTCAAAGAAGGGGGAATGAGGGGGGTAAACACAGATAAAATCGATGTCCATCTGTGTTCGCAATATCCTAAAACCTAATTTTTGCAAGAACTCTATTAACCATTAACCATTAACCATTAACCATTAACCATTAACCAGTAATATTAATCTTTGCGCAAAAGTGCAGATAAAGAAGTTTGTTTGCGAATATCCATCATGCTTGCCAAAGATTCTTCCTTATCTTTCTGATTAAAGTTCTCTTCCGGCGGTATAACTGTTACCGTAGGATTTGTTTCTGTTGGTATTGTTTCAAAAGATTTGCGTGATGAGGGTGGTACAAAAACTGGCAAATTCTTCTTGGGTGTGGATAATTCCAATTTTTGCTGGCGGCGTTGTACCAAGCGTGACTGACGGCGGTTAGTATTACTCTTGACTGCTTGTTCCTGTGGTGAACGATTTAGCAATTTGAGAATTACCCAGCATCCACTTGCACAACTCATGGCGATCGCAATTACCATCCATAACGGTAACGCATTACTCCCGGTGTTAGTTGTGGTAGTCTGAGGGGATGTGGTGATTGGTTGTTCTTCTAACTCAATTTCTTGTATCGCTTCTGATTCTGTGCTTTCTACACGCCCTACGTAATGAAGGCTGTATAAAGCAATGGCTGCACAACCCGCAAAAACCGCTAATACCCCACCTATTAACAGCCACGGGTAATAAGCGAGCAAAATTACCAATCTGTTCTCGCTGGCTCTTGGTTTGTATTCGTTGTTTTCCTTCTCGGCGTTCCCGGCAGCAGGCGCTTGTGTTTCCGATGGCTGCTGTACACTCTGAGTATTTTCCATGACTACTTTCAGATTTGTACCCCTCTTGTTACTAATTCTACTGGAGGGTGAGCCATTACGTATCCGTAATTTTTTTTCGGATTTAAGTAACCTTTTTATGACGTTTAGGTTACTAAATCCGATGATTATTCCCAAATAAGAGTATTTTTCGCGACTTTTGGCGCTGCGATGACGGTAACTCAGTACTCCTATTCCACTGGTTCGGGAGAAGTATGTCTTTCAAGAGCTAGTTGAATTAATTTGTCAACTAATTCGGGAAAAGACACACCACTATGTGCCCAGAGTTGAGGATACATACTCGTAGCTGTGAAGCCTGGTAGGGTATTGATTTCATTAATTAATACTTCACCTGTGGCTTCTACATAGAAGAAGTCTACCCTTGCTAATCCAGCAGCATCAACGGCTGCAAAAGCTTGCAAAGCCATTTCCTGTATTTGACGAGTAATGGCATCTGGTATTTGTGCCGGAATTACTAAATCTGCTTTTCCTTCGGTATATTTAGTTTCATAGTCATAAAAATCACTTACGTAAGTAATTTCACCAACCACAGAAGCTTTGGGGTTATCGTTTCCTAAAACAGCACATTCCAATTCCCTTGCTACCACTCCAGCTTCTACAATAATGCGACGGTCATAACTAGCGGCGTTATCCAAAGCTGTTTCTAATTCTTGACGCGATCGCGCTTTGGCAATACCTACCGATGAACCTAAATTAGCAGGTTTGATAAAGCAGGGATAACCCAAACTTGCCTCAATTTCATCACATAATTTGGGGTAAACACAAGGATTCGACCAAATTTCGGAACGGGTAACGGCTTTGTATTTTACTTGTGAAAGTCCGGCTTGAGCAAAAGCCGTTTTCATCGCAATTTTATCCATTCCCAACGCCGAACCTAACACCCCAGAACCGACAAAGGGTACTTGCATCAAAGTAAGTAAGCCTTGAATTGTACCATCTTCCCCGTTAGGGCCATGGAGGATGGGAAACCAAACATCCACTTCCAAAACTTGCGAAGGGAATTGCCAACTACCCAAAGATAGAGAAGATGTAGAATCAGTTAATTGTAGTGGCTTTCCTGATGCTAAGACTTGTTGCGGCGGATCTTGTGCTAGCCAGCGCCCATCTTTTTGAATATAGAAAGGCAAGATTTCGTACTTGCTAGCATTTTGTTCTGCACTCAAAGCGTTTGCGATCGCTCGTGCTGAACTAATTGATACCTCATGTTCTCCTGAACGACCACCAAACAGCAACCCTACCCGCAACTTAGTCATCTGAAATACCTCTTTGATTGCTCAAATCCAGAATAGAGTATCATAACTTGAATAAATTACTATATTTTTTTTAACCAAAATTTTTTAGTATTCTAAGAAACATAAAAATAAGAAATGAGAACAGTAAAAGTGTTGAATTGTAAAGACGTAGTCAAGTGCGTCTATCAGCAATCCTAAATCATTTATAAGAGGCGAGAAACCCGGTATTTCCCAGATACCGGGTTTCTTGCTTATCATGAATGATTTCAGACTGCCATAATAAGTTTTTAATTAGATTTTAAGATGATTTTAAATTGCACAAATGTGCTAAAAATATAAAGTCATACAGCGAATTTTTGGATACAACAATCATAAAGATTTTGTGAACAAATTATTTTTTTCTTATATTGGTGTTCTTGGCATCTTGGCGGTTTATTAAAGCAGACTGTGTTCACAACCTATCGATGATTGCGGTAATAAATATTGAGTGAGGAGAACTATGCAAACTGAGAATGCTGACGATATATTTCAGAATGTGTTAAATGAAATTTACACAGCACATTTACCATCAAAGCATCCATTCTTTTACTGTTTGGCTAAACTTTCGCCAGAGAAATTTCTTTCTCCAACTCTGCTGGGACAGTTGCATCTCAGATATCAAGCTGCTTGCCATGCGACTCGCGTTATGGTGTATCACATACCGCACCTTGACAGCCCTGGATTACGGATACGAAAGCTGAGAATTATCAGTGATGATGATGATATAAAAAATGGAGATATTCATCATTATCAATTGACTCGTGCTTTTGCTCATATGGGAGCAGAACTTGTTATTGATGATGAAGAATTTGGCAGTTTAGACAAATTGCAAAAAATTCTTGATCCAACTACTGCTAATTTCATTTCCTTAGTCGAGACTATTTACCCAAAATCACTTGGTCCCTGGTGTGTGATAGAAATGTTTGCAGATGATTGGATGAAAGCTTTAATGAACAGTCTTTCTGTGTATTTTCCTCTGATAAAAGAAGAAGCATACTTTGCTGATTGTTTTTCTGAAGGTGTAGAGGAAAGACACTCTCAGGAAGCCCAGGAATTAACAAGCATAATTTTAAGACGTTCTCCAGAATTCTTAACAGCGACAATCGAAGGTGCGCGGAAGATGGCTACTGGGTTGGATATGTTTTGGTCTGGATTAGAAAGTTTGTTTAAAGATATAGTTTAACGCACCATTGCTAGGGACTAGGGGCGCTTGGACTAGGGGCTAGGGAAAGAGATATTTTCATGAGTTCGTTGTGAACTTTGTTCATGGAGTCTATTGCATAAGTTGATGTTTTTTTTAGATGGAACCACAGATAAACACAGATGAACACAGATAAATCATCTGTGTCCACCC
>JBHYDF010000331.1:0-5426 GCA_051861145.1 Nostocaceae cyanobacterium | reverse complement strand
CTTTATCAAGATTAATTGTGCCACTACTGTGCCAGTTTAAGGTGCGTTTGCCCTGCAAGCGCGGTTAATGAGCGCGCAGAATTTCTTGCATTATCATCCTGATTTGAGTTCAGAAAATCTGCATGGGTAATAAACAAGCGTTTTCTGTTATTGAGAAAAGAATCAGGCCATTAGATCGAGAAATGGATAAGTAAATTTTCCTTCAGTATTTAAGCACAAAGAATATGGCTCACTGTACACCAGTATCTTCTCAAAAACCGTGTACGCAGCACATTTTGAGCGTTTACAATCGCCCGAAAACTATTACTCAAAATCATGAGTTTGAGTTACCATCAGAAACACGAAGTGGCAAGTGCAATCTGGTTTAATCCGAGAGTTCTACCTGAGTGCGTCGGGTGATTGGCTATTTCAATCGCTCTATAAGTGCGGAGATTATCTTGAGATACTACCAGAGATAACGAATTTGAAGGCGCTGCATGAAAGCGTCCGAGTCCAAGTGAGTGATAAGGATATTTCTGCTGTAAAAGTATTAGAGCATTCCTTCTTGTATCAAATCCAACAATTCTAGTCCTCGATTTTGGAATTGACGAGCAATGGACACAACGAGGCGTAGATTTGCTTCTATCATTTTGCGCTTGGCCTGTTCCCCCTGGCGTAGAATCTCGTCTAATTCGGTCTCAGATAAATTGAGTTTAAAACTCAATTCCTGTTGTGTGGGTTGACGGTGTAGTTGTTCAGTTAATGCCCGTTTGGACTCAAGCACTAATCGCGATTCTTGTACAAGCTTGGTATAAAAAATCTCTTCACTAGCACTCAACAAAGGAAACCGTTGAATTTCTGCGCTTATACAAGTCCAACGAGTCACCTTTTTTCACTGCCTGTTTTGGAGCAAGTTTTTTGTTGGTATCCATGTGGTTTGAAGTTAATCAGGCATTCCAAAACCAAAGATGGGAGTTTGCTAATTTTACCAAACGCTCTGGTCTTGGGCGCGATCGCTCTTTCAATTGTAGAGATTGAGCGATGAAGGTAGTGTTTGACCCGTCGGAGCGATCGCCCGGAGGCTCAGGCAACCCGAACGGAGTGCAGAGTGGCCAAGTGGGCACGCAGTCCGCGATCGCGTTGGAGTATCAACGCTTCTGATAAACCAATCGAGAGCTGCAAGTTCATATCCACTAAACTCCAGCATCGAGCTGGTGGGGTCGAAGTTCTGATTACTTTATTTGACATAGAATTTGCAGCTCGTTCGCAAACCTAGTGGCGATCGCAATCAGCACCCTTTGAGCTGATGACAGTTGAGAAAATACGTGAGTAGTTCACTGTGCGATTAATTCCCTCAATCGCTGCCACTCAGGCAACCAAGTCCACACATCTTCTGTTGATTCTTCTATTCCCTTGAGGATTCGTTCGCAAAACACAACAGGAGACTCAAACCCAAAACCAGAAAGTTGCTCCCGCATCCCGTAGAGCAAGTCTTTACCCGCAAAAAAAGTGATATAACTTTGGTTTTGAAATCGACTACCACCAGGACAGCAAGTTGGCAGCAATCTCTCAAATTCGTCAAGGGGATTGCGTTTAGGTAAAGCTAGTCTTTGTTCGTATTGTTTGATGATATTATTTAGTTCGCTTTTGCAGTTAGCTTCTGTCAGTCCCCTATCTTTGGGAAAGCGATAGCCCTGTTTTTTGTCTCTCTCTTCTCCCCAGGAGTTATTGGGAGGTGAGGGACGGTTTTGCAGATAAAGCGACAATGTGATTCTGGCTGCGGTGTAAACAGCAATTTTCTGTGCTGATGCTTTTAGTGCCTCACGGTATTCCTCCAATGGTGGTGCTTGCTCACCCAGCGCCCGCCTCACTACTTTGGAGTCTATAAGATAATTTTCAATTTCTTTGCGCTCCCAATACCAACCCAAGGGAACCTGTTTACCACCCTCGGTAATGTGCCAATTACGAGGCGCGCCTTGGGGGGGTGATTGATCATCATCAAAATCACGGTCTCTTAACCCTGCGATTGTTGAACCAGTCCTGACATCTTTTGCGCCTAAAATCCTTTGCGCTAAACCTTGCTTGCTACCCACAGGCCTAACCACGCAACCAGGGGGAATTATGACTGAAAGAACCCGCACGTCAGGACTTTTAGCAACGCCTTCGCAGTATAAAATATTTACAGGCACAGCGACCCCCCAAGCAAACGATAAGTATCGTCCTCACCGATTACATCACTTACAGCATCATTATGGGTGGTAAAAATAAACTGACAAGTGGAACTCAGTTTGGGAAGTTGGCGCACCAGTAACTGTGCGGCTGGGGGGTGAAGATTGAGGTCTATTTCGTCAATCAGCACCACTGAGTAAGCAATCTGTTGTCGTATAAATTCGTAGAGAATGGGAAATACCGATTGTTCTCCAGCTGACATTTCTACAAGGTCGTAGGTGCGGTGGCCATCGTTAATTAAAAAGTAGTAGTCTTCTGGTGTGGGAGAATCAACTCCGGGCATTGGTTCTACACCAGCAAAGGAGCGTCCGGGAAAAATATTGGTGTAAAGGTTCTCCAGTTGAGTTAAGTAATCAACAGGATAGCTATGGGTAAGCTGGGCAAATTTCCAACCGTTTAAGTACTTACGCAGGCGAGCTACACCTACTTCAAAGGATACTCGACCGCTGTTTGACCCGACTGTACCCACTCGCCCAACAACAGCACCCGAATCTTCAGCAAGTGGGTTGGAACCCAGGTTGCGGAACTGGTCAAACCAGAAAATGCCAGGTAGCTTAGAGAACTCAGAACGAACGGATGGGTCTGTATCCAACAATTTTCTGGCATAGTAGCGCCCAGAAAACTGAAAGTATTCTGCATCAGTTCCAGCACGACAGCTTTCACCATCGAGAATTAGTTGGACGCGGTGGCAATCGCCTGGTTCGACAAATGGGCGTTCTGGCTGCGCCTGTGCCCATCTTCTTGCTAGTGTACGGGTAGCTTCAATTTCTTCAGGAGAAAATAATACTTCTAATTCGATGTGCGGTGAACCCCAGCGTTGGTAGCGACCGGGGAGAAACCCCAACCAGTCAAAATCGGTGACTCTTTGAATTTGCCTGGTTGCCAGTGCTAAAGGAAGTGCGATCGCTTGCAGTAAAGTGGTCTTGCCTGTACCATTATCTCCTACTACCAAAAATCTATTGCTGAGTGAGTTTAGGGTTTGGTTTTTGAAGGATACTTCAAGGTGGTCGAACCGCTTGAAGTTTTTTATGACGATAGACTCGACTTTCATAAGAAATCCTTGTCTAAACGGGAGTTTTGACTTGTAACTAACGTCTAAAGTAACCCAAAACCCTTGCATGATTCGTGACCAGCCTCAAAGTAGCAACTCCTGTTGTTGTGCGTGAGCCTTTCTTTATCGGGGCTTCGGGAAACCGCCGCATCCGGGCGGTCAATCTCGGTCTGCCTCAAGAGAAGGCGTATACACAAATCCAAGAGAAGGCGATCGCGGAGCGCGTCCGGCGGGGGCAGAAAAATCGGAGATTTTTCTGCGCTTAGGCTCCGCCGCCACTGCAACGGCTTTCGCCGTTGCAGCCACCCCCGCTCGGACGATCGCGCTTCTTTAAGACCTCACTTTCGTTCTTTGTACTTCAAGGGTGTTGAATTCGACCAAGCTAGGACTTTACAAAAATTGGGTAACTGTCTGGAGCAATTATCGCGTCAAAAATAGGCACTTTCGTGTTATCAAGCGGCAATGGAAATCAATAAAGCGTCTTTTACCGGCAAATGACCAGCATGTTCGTTCATTAGAGCAACAGATGCACGCATCTGTCCTGTCAATGATATTGAAATGCGATACGCTGCTGCTGCTTAGAGCGAAACTTGAGTGCTTCTGTGCGTTCGCTCCGAATTTTTGAGGTAGGACAAAGGGAGTAGCATGTTAAGGAATGCCTAATCGGAACTGTTCGCTGTATTTAGGGTGGTTACACCCCAGGGATGAGAATATTGACCAAAACCGCTATCTGTCGTGTGGTGCAGTTGTTTGGACGAGCGGGGCGCAAACCAACACAAGGGAGTGACTGCAAGGTGCTTTGAGGGCAATCAAATTTGAAATGCTCCTTTTTCCACTATATGCTAATCACACCACTTGTATTGATGATAAAGACACTAGAAATACATATAGTCGCCTATAAAAAAGTTAACCCGCTGAATTGTCAGCGGGTCTTTGTTTGAGAAGATTCAATAATTGGTTGTGAATTTGCCTGAGAGCAAGGTTTTCTTCTCTCAGGCGGATAGTTCCCCCAAGCATTGCTGGTGCTTGTTTAGGAGTTGTGCGTGTTCCTCAAGAATTTGTTGCATTTCTTGAACTTTTTGCTGCAAGCTAATCACGTTGGTAGTTTCGGCTGACTCTGCTGGTGTATTAAGATATTCATTTATCAAGTGTGAAACGACCTGAGTAACAGTTTTTCCTTCTGCACCAGCTTTACGCTTCAAAGCCTCTTTGATTTCTTGAGTAGTTTCAATCGATATAAAAATTCTGCTTTTAGCCATACCCGAAGAATGATTCTGCACCCCTAGCTTAACCATATTTGAAATGTAATTACAACTGTATTGATTTATTGTATTGACATTGTATCTATTAATCAATACGATAGATACAGAAATAACAAAAGACGACCGCTCTAGCCTGGAAAACTGTGCGATCGCCCTTTGACCCTAATTCAAGGAATCTCTATTATGACGCATGTAACACATACACAGCAAGCACTTTTCGCTCCCTTTGTTGATGAACAAGCTGTAGCCCAAGCCGAACTGGAAAGACACATTGAGCAACTAGCTCAAGCCATAGCCCCAGAAGAACTAAAGGTTGTCGAAATCAACTTCTATGAGCATGAGATTTTCGCCCTTGACAAACTGGTAGCCAAAATCACCTATGACCATGACGACTTCCAAACCCAACGCTGGATAGTGATGGTTAATGAAGCATCAGTACACCGTGCAAACACGTGGCTAAAGTGCCACAGTTATATCACATGGCACTACATGCGGGGTGAATTACCCGTGCAAGAACCATCAGGAACAGCTGCCCCTGTTTATGAGGTAATGGCTGAAATTGCTGCTGCGTGTGAAGAATTTGGTTTTGATAGTACAGGAGATGGCATCTACGACAACTCGGTAAAACTTGGTTCCGTAGGTTGCACCGATGGTAGATGGTGGGTTGCACAAGCATCAAACGAGCATCAGATAAAAGTACCGTGTGATTGTGCGTTTGATGCGGTGCGGTTGTTATCAATGGTGTCCGCTGAGGCCAATAAGTATGCAGACCAAAAACCGGTTTGTTTTGAGGAATTGTTAGATAAACCTTTTGAGCTGCTAACTCCTCAAGAGTGGGCAACAATGACTCGAGTATTCGCCACAAAGAGCGAAAGTGTGGATAACACAGCAGCTCCTGTGAAGAG
>JBHYDF010000330.1:0-5632 GCA_051861145.1 Nostocaceae cyanobacterium | reverse complement strand
ATGGTTCATGGTTCATGGTTCATGGTTCATGGTTCATGGTTCATGGTTCATGGTTTTTCTATTAACCATTAACTATTAACCATTAACTATTAACCATGAACAACCAACCAAGGAATGTTTCAGGAATCATTTAGGATTGCTATAGAATAAATCAGAAAGTAATTTTGTCAAAATCTGTAATTATAAATTATGCCTCCTCGTTGGCCTCGTAAACCCGATCGCAATGACCCAGCTTACCGCAAATTAGATGACCGGATGAATTTTGCTGTGCATGTGGCAATATTTGCGGCGTGTAATTCTGGGTTATGGTTTTTTCACAGTTTTCTGAAAACTACTTGGGAGTGGTTGCCTTGGGTGACGGCGGGCTGGCTAATGGTATTGTTAGTACATCTGATTTACATTAGCGCGATCGCTGACTACTCCACAGATACCACTAAATCCACCTGAAGAAGGACTTCTGAGGCTGGGGTGATTGTTACTTGTGGTGGTAGAGCCTGCCTAGTAAATGAGTGATAATAATAATGAGCTGAGAATTTGCTCCCATTTATAAGGGTTATTCTTATGGCTAAGACTAACACCACAGAACTACTGGAAGCTCTAGCATCTGATATTGGCGAAAATGTTTACATCGATATTTCCAAGTGGCATCTTTATTTAGGAGATGCCAAACTGCATACCGTTGTTGCAGAACAAGTGTATCCTTTAATTACGGCCAGCAAGCCTGTGGATGAAGACGATGTTATCCAAGTTCTAGAATCCATTCCTGTGAAAATTGGTGGCGGTAGAAGGGAAATACCTTTAATTGATTTACTACCGCTGCAATGTCAGGTAAATCTAGTAGATATATTGGAAAGATTTCAGCGCGAAATGTAAATTTCGTTGCAAATTATTAAAAATGGTTTGATTAAACCCCATAGGCTTCCAGCCTATGGCTACATTAACATAGCTCGCCTGCGCGGGCTAAATAAAAAGGGTACATAAACCAGATGTGATATGATACCTTATTTTTTTGTGTGTTTTTTCAAGGTCAGTTAGTAATTAATACTCAATTTTTCACGAAAAAATTTAGGTTGATAAAATTCTAGATTTCAATTAAATTTTGGATTCTAGATTGAGAGTAAGTTAGAAAGTCTTTTTAGAAATCAAAGTTTTACATTTGTCAGGCGGTTTTATCTGGAAACTCGTCCTATTTATCATGCAAACTTACGGAGGACAATAATTATGTTGCTACAAATCAAAGATAGCGGAGAATTAGTGAAAATCAATGATGTTCAAGAATTAATTGATCCTTCTATTGATAGCATTCACGCCAAAGAACAACAAGGAGAAGAAGAACAGCCTTCGGAGTCTTATAAAAAAGAAAATCTCGTTTTTCCTTCTGGTGAAAATTTACCGCGTTGTTGGTTGGATGCAAACTATAGAAACTCGAAAGGTTAGCACACGTATGTAAAGAAAGTTGTTGGTCATTATCAACAACAACGTTCTAAACCAGTATCGGATAAAAATTAGGGAGTAGGGAGTAGGGAGTAGGGAAGGGAGCATCCCAAATGTGTCAATTTCCCAAGATTCCCCCTGAAATAAATTTCGGGCTAAAAGCTAAAATCATCTAGAAGATGATTGAACTAAATTTTTAACCCGTTTTTAACGGGTTTGAGCTTTTAGCCGGAAATTTATTTCACGGCTTTTTGCAAAATAGGGATGCACCCGTAGGGAATGGGGAAGAGAAATTTTTATCCGTGGTGGTGGCGATCGCGCCATGACGGTTAGGGTGTTTTCAAGGCACGCCGACTTAACTTCACATAGGTTTTCACTGTCTCATAAGGCATTCCTAAATCTTCTGCTATTACCTGCAATGACTCCCCTATCTCCCGCCGCGCTAAAATAGTTGCCCATTTCGATGCTATTTCCTCGGCGCGATCGCCTCCCGTGCGTTTGCGTTGTGCTTTGAAAATTTCTGTTAAATCTTCTATTCTCTTTGCCAACATACTCTGTACATTTGGCACATCTGGCACAGTTTGCGATGACCACCCCAAGCGCGTTTGACCTAACCCAAAGGTAGTTTTATGACCAGTACCGCAGTAAGGCGCTAATTTTCCTAAAGCATAAAATAACTGCTCAAACTCCGGTTGCTTTGAGGCTTCTTTGGTTAAACTAAATTCAATTGCACCTGTAAATCCTGTTACTGCTCCTCTCTTTCCTGATAGTACTTTTACTGATGTCAATTGGTGACGATTAATCAGCACATAATCATCAACCCAAGCAAGAAACGCTTCCTGGTCAACTGGCATTCCTGAAAAGTCATTCCAACGACGTAGGTAGCTGTGAAACACATTTACCGGCATTGGTAAGGGTAGGTGATGACCTTTGCGGCGAAAGCTGGTCGGAGTCTCAAACCTGAGAGTAACAGTCTCTCTATGTTCGGAATTGAACAATTGAGCATAGGTAGTGGGAGGATGAGCAATATGACAAGAATGTATTTGTAAAGGTGCATTTCGCAAGTTCACTTCACTAGGTAGATTTTGCACCCACTGCGTTAGCCATTCTACAACTCGATTAGACAAAGCTGTGACATACCAGCGATAGGTAGTATTTGCCGAGAGTTGCACATCCCGACCACTGCTGGTTACTTCTCCATCCAACGCCGAGATAGTAAAGGGTTTTTCGGACTCCCCATCGTGGAGATAAGCAGAAAGTTCCGGGTTCAGTGACCTTACTTGGTTGAGGAACCAGGCGTGAAGCGCGATCGCATACTGGGGGTAAATAGAAGCATCCACTTTTGGAACTAACTCAAACACCAACCCTACTAACTCTGTATCCGGCGACCAACTAAGGTTCGACTCTTGAGAATTTGGCTTTTTTTGCGATCGTCTCGGCATGGAAAATTTTACGATTGAGAATAATAAATAATTTCTGCGTGCTTCCGCATCTCCACGTCTACACGTCCGTATTTTATCTCAATTTATTTTTTCCGTCCCCTTATGGGGAAATAAATACACATAAATTATTTGTTAAAAGGGCGGACATCTTGTCCGCCTTAATAAAAATCACTAATCCTCCAGAAACCAGGTTTCTCTATCACCCTACAAATTTAAGATTTTCTTTAGAAAAACTGATATTAACGATACAGTTAAAATCTCAGCCACGGGATATTTTAAAAGGTTTTGGATAATAAAAAGAATCTGAGCAGAAAGCAATAGATATAGTTCGGTGAAATTAGCGCTGTTGTTTAGCCTGTGCCTGAGATAATTTTGGCTAGTAAAAGTAGTAATTAATCGTTATTTTGTTCGTTGTGTTTTCAAATTTTGCTCACTCCCAAAAACTTGCCAATATGGCAACCGCCTTTTAATTTACTCAGTTATCTTGATAAAAGATAAACGACTTCGAGGGTTTGTTATCAGGATGTATCACAATAAAAAAACTTTGTTGTGATACACTTTCTACCGAATGTCTACTAGGCAAAGAGAGTATATCAAAAAATGATATATCAACTCTTTGTCCTAGTCAACAAATATCAATAATTTAGGTTTGACATTTGTCGCGCCAGGAACATTAAGTACATATTAGCGTTGTCGTTTTCCACACATTAGCCCCCAAAAGAAATGGCAGCGTTTGTACTTGCTCCTGTTCGCTCCAGTGACAAATGTCAGGGTGGGAGTTAAAGCGATTGGTATGCTAACTCCCACTCTTTTTTTTAGAAAGTTAGGAGTTAGGAGTTAGGAGTTAAGAGTTAGGAGTTAAGAGTTAAGAGTTAGGAGTTAGGAGTTAAGAGTTAGGAATTTTTAACTTATAACTCATAACTCATCACTCTTAACTCCTAACTCTTTCTCCTCCCCTTGTCCTCCTTTTTCCTTCAATTAACAAAAACCCGTATCTTGCATAAATTTGACAATGGCTGCATTCACGATTTTAGATGCACCAGTTGAGGCATCATGACAACAGTTAGCCAGAATTTCAAACTGAGAATTGGGGAGATGTCGATGCAATTTTTCCCCATGAGTAGCAGGAAACCAACTATCTTGTTCTCCCCACAAAACTAGCGTAGGACAGCTAATATCACTGAGGTTATTTTGAATATTACTCAGCAAATTCGGTTTATTCGCTTGAAAATTTTCAATTTCCTGCACTGCTATTTGTAGTTCTTCGGCAACTTTGATAAGAGTGCCGGGAAATTCAATAAATGGATAAGTGATCCAGTAAACATCTTCCTGTGTCAGAATTGATGGATCGAACAGCACTCCACGCCGTTCTATTGCCATAATTTCTCTTACCAGTGGTGCTAACAAATATGGCAAGCGTAACGTGTCAATTGTTTGCACTACTTCTAGTGGAGTTTTGGCAAGCAACGACATTCCCCAATGAGGGAGACGTTCAGCAAAAATAGGTACGTTTACTACTACCAACCGCTCTATCAATTGGGGATTTTTCTGAGCTAGAGCAAGGGCAATTAATCCGCCCAAAGATTCTGCCACAATTGCAGCGGGTTGATCACATAATGCTCGAATAATTCGTTCTATCTCAATAACTTGATGACCGTTATGTTCTCTACGAGACAATGGTTTTTCGGAAAATCCGTAACCTTTGGCATCAAAACAAATTACCCGAAAATGTTTAGATAATGGTTGGATGCTGTGACGCCAATTGTAGCTCCAGCTACCCATACCATGTAATAGAATTAGGGGTCTACCTGTACCAATTTCACCATAAGCAATTTGTACAGGATAACCATGTGCATCAATTATTGTTAGATTTTGTCGTCCTTTAGGAAACGTAGCTTGCCACCAATCTTTCATTCTTTTTGTGAATACCTAAACTAACTGCCAGTTAAGGCTCCCCACAGCAGTCTCATTAGTATCACAGGCAAGGCTACTAATACAATGGCAACAAGCAATAATCCAATCAAAACTACAAAAACAAACCACCCATCTGCACTCTTTCTCTGGCTAGGAAACTTTAAATGTTCTTCTAGCAATCTGATGTTACGCTCATTTGCCATCCAAACAACATCAAACAAGTCTCCTAGCAGTGGGAATGCGCCGATGAAGCCATCGATAATGATATTAATGAGCATTCTGCCCAAAGTTGCTGCTGGCACACCCAACCGCGCTGCTTCTAAAACAATGTAAGCAGAAAGCATGACGCCTAGAAAATCACCACCAATAGGTAATAATCCAATAATTGGATCTAAACCAATACCAAGGCGCGTTCCGGGAATGGAAATGGCTCGATCTAATATGCGGCTAAGTTGGCGCAGTCGCCTTAAGGTAGGTGCTTTAGCTTCTGGTTCGATAGTGGAAAAGCGAGATGGATGCTGAGACATGGAAGCGATCGCATTTCTGTGTTGAATCGTAAATATTCTACTCCCATGCTGCAAGATTTCAATACTTAGCTCATTATATTTATTATCTTTTTGTATATATTTATCACAGAAAAATTACCTATAAAAGTATCACTCAACTATTGACTGAAAAAAGGGATAAAAAATTAAATAGGGGCTAGGGGCTAGGGGTTAGGGGCGCTTGGACTAGGGGCGCTTGGACTAGGGGCGCTTGGACTAGGGGCGCTTGGGTTAGGGGTTAGGGACTAATGACTAATGACTAATGACTAATGACTAATGACTAATGACTAATGACTA
>JBHYDF010000329.1:0-5647 GCA_051861145.1 Nostocaceae cyanobacterium | reverse complement strand
AATAAGCTTTGCAGGCTATCTTAGTACATTTGCACGGGGGAACTTCAGATTAAAAACTCATGTTTTATACTCGTCCAGCAATCTGAATCGTCTACATCACTTACTCTGTGGTACACCCTGCCGATTGAATCGATTTTGACAATCTTTCCTGACCACTCTCTATCACCACCACGAAGAGGCAAGGGGGAAGGGAGCGGGGTGCAAGGGGGAGAGGCTGGGGAGCTCTTTGCGGGGTGCATGGGAGAAGAGGCATGGGGGCAGGGTGCGGAGAGAAGAGGCTGGGGGGCTCTTTGCGGGGTGCAAGGGGGAAATTCCTCTCCCTGCTCCCTTCCCCCTTCCCCCTGCCTCTTTTCCCCCTGCTCCCGTTCCTCTTCTCCCTGCCCCCTGCAAAGAGCTCCCATGCTTACTCTATACAGTGGTGCATCTTCCAACCAGTTCCCGTAGGTTGAGTATTGTTTAAAGCTGCTGTTGATGACAGTGATACGCTGAACACTCCCAACCGGCCCACTAACATCAACAATCTGTAATGCTTCTCCTTTTACCCATCGAGGTAATGTTGGTACAGCCGAATTGGTTACAACCACTCCTCCCTTTTTCCAGCCTTCTCGCCAACGGTCAGTGGGTGTAGGAGTTGGAAAAAGGAGCAACGGAGCGTTGTGTTGTTCTGAATCTGTCTTGAGGGCACAACTGGTTTCTGAATCAGCCGAGACTATACCAGTAGTTTCTAATATATCGGTACTTTTGCTTTGTTCTTCTGGCTCAACAGCTTGATCTGACTGAGCCTCGACTTGTACAACTGACTCTTGTGATTCGACATCTGATGAGTGTAATGCCACACCTACAGGCGCTACAACAGAGGTTTGCTCATACAGCAATTCGATTTTATCAAGTTGGGCTATTTCAAAAGAGCTTGTTGGCTGCTGGGCTGACAACTTAACTGGGGAAGTTTCCTCAACAGCGTAAGCTTGATCCTCCGAGGCGATCGCTATTTCTGTACCACCAGCCAAATCCTCACAAGCAGCCCCGACTGTACCACCAGCCCCGACTGTATCAGGAGCGATCGCATCTCCTGCATCAAGAACCCACATCAGTTTGCCATCTTTGAGCGCCTGATAGCATTCGAGCGCTTCAGTTACAATATGCTGAGGAGTGACACCTTCTTTTAATACTATTCTTTCTAGCTTCACTCCCGTTTCTTGGTCGTGTATAGGAGGTATCTGGCAATAAAGAGTTCCCCCTCCTGGTGGCTGCCGCCAAACCGAAACCGGTTCGTTCTTGCCTCGCTTTTTACTGGGAAACATTTCCTTTTTCAGCGCGGACACTATTTCTTGTGTCAGATCACAATGGTCTTGCATCTCATCCCACAATGCCTGATATTTCGGTTCAGCAAGCGAAAACACCATTGTCCCTAACTTGGCTAAATCGGATGCTTCATAGCTTGCGGTAGCTTTCGCCACCTTGATCAACTTTGTAGCCTCGCGCCGAAGCATTCCATACCCTTTTAGCAATTCGCGGAAGCCTTTCTTGCTCAAAGATTCTTCTTGCTGCTTCAACCATCGCCCGAAGAGGATGTTATTTACGTTCGCTGCCTCATAAAGTCCAAATCCCGTTAATTGTGGCGATTGTTCAATTGTGGGAGAAATTGCCAGTACCATTTCAAGACTCCTCAATTGTTTCGATTTCAAACCTACGTGTAAACCTGCACGCCTTTTTGATAGTTGATACTTTCTACCTCTGCTCAACGATTAATGTTTCTGGTTGTCCAGTCGCCGCCATCTCTCGACAACAAGCCGCATGGTCGGCAAGGTTTCTAGCGGATTGATATTTACCTTGTGTTAAGGCTATTACACGTAGGTTCTCTGCTTTTTTGGCAAGAGTCAGCCATCGCTTGTCAGAATCAAATTGCTTCATGTTCCCTCCTGTTGTTTTAATGTTGTGCAAGATAAACAGACGCTCGAAAGCGCAAGCTTACCAACTGCTCGTACAAAGGATTGAGTTTACACACCGATGGGACATGGATCGTATATGCAAAAAATCTCAGCGTTCTTTCAAATGGGCAAGAACCTGGTATAATTTTGCACAGCATTCCTGCCATTAAAGGACTTGTTATCTTGATTTCATCTACTATCCGTTGTAATCGCCGTATCATTGTTCACTCCTGATTTCTAATTCATGTGACGTTGCATCAGGGTTCTGGTTCTGCGTATTTACAGGTAGTTCCCATGTCGCCTCCAAGTGATAACCGTATCTGTTTACTAAAATGTTGAACAGTTCAGTCAGGGTCGCAATTTTGATGTTTTCCAATATCTGCTTCCCCCTCGAAAGCACAGAAGATCGCACCACAATTCGTGCTTGATCAGAAGACGGACTCGCATCGTCATATTTTCTTGTCATCAAACTTAAACACTCCAATTAGGAATTGACAAACTCTACTTTATTGGCGGTGTTTATGCATTAAAAACAAAGTGGTTGCGGAGTCTAACCGCTTTGCCCAGCTTTCCCTCGCTGCTAGGTTCCACTTGAAGAAGTTCACCGTCGCTCAAGCAATTACCACTTCGTATTGAGGGCGTGCTTTCCTGAACAAACGTCCTCAAAGTTTTTTTGGTTCAGATTTTCCACAAACATTTCGTCTCAAACGCACAGACAGAGCCTGCCTTGAGTACCAGGTGTGAAGTTATGTCTTCGGAATTGACGTTTTTATGAAATATGAATGCAGCTTTGTGCTAATCCTCTATGGATTTATACCAACGTTTCTGTACAAACTCCATACAGTCCTGCTCCAAATAACCCACTCCCAAGCGTCAATCCCAAAACTGCTGGGGCAAATGAAATAACACAAAATCCAATAAACAAAGCTGTTGCTACTGTGCTAAATAACCGCATACATCACCTCATTTTTTTGTGCATTTTTACACTTGCGTATACACCAGCGCCGACTAATCCACTGCCTACCATCAATGCTGCAATTCGTTGGTTTGTGCGCTCTGCACTGTAACCAATCAAGATGAAACAGAGAACACCACAAAGGACTATGGTTGCTTGCAATAATGCGGTTGCCCAGTTGTTTTTAATACACGATACATTCTACGTGTGTGGTAGCCCATACGAGCGTACAGAAATAGCTTTAGCTTCAGTAGCTCTTTCACGGCTTCCCAGGTCAGTTTGGCGCGGGGAAGTTCCAGAGTATCTAAATGCTCATTGATGGTTCTGCGGTGTCGTATGCCTAGTATCTCTTGAACCTGTTTCTTACTCAACAATTCTTGTCCGTCAACACAATAACTGTGGACGTAATAAATAGGCGTGGATATTTTCACCCCCTCAAGCGTTCACCTTTGAACGCACCCCCTGTCGATAGGTATGTGTACCCTTGAACGCTTTAATGCTATGTTAGCTTTTGGCAGGACATTATGTCAACCTGCCAATAAAAAATTTGGACAATCGGACGGCAGGAGGTGAAAATGGTAAAAAAAGAGAACATACAAAGGATGGTTGACAAGCGTCGTAGTGGTAATTACAAACAAATTTGTGGCCATATTCCGATAGTTAAATATCGGAAATTCAAGGCTGCTTGCGTTGAGCGCGACATTGGACAAAGTGAAGCGATAGAACAAGCTATTGACTTGTGGTGCTCCCAGGAATTTGTCCCACCAAATAGCGAGGCTCAAGCTATTGAGCCTCAAACACTACATCAACTGGTTTCTCAAAACATTGCTAAACTACGACGTGCAGGAATCAAGAACTTGCAGGCGATCGCCAATGAGGAAGTACTACCTACCAAAACCGATTTCGTCAAAATAGCGGCTGCATTAGGGCTACCAGAATCCGAACAAAAGAGAATTTGGACACAAGCCTTTAATTCCTCAAGCAAATCAGAGGAGATTTCAAATGGACATACTTAAACTACTAAATCAGCCAGGATGGGACTATCGGCTAACTTATCGAGGCGTCAATATTAAAGCTCCCACAAAAGAAGCCGCCAACCAATTGGCAGATATTTATTCTGATGTACTATTAGAAACAGCAGCAAAACTCAAAGGTCGGGTGCAAATAGGGTGGCGGCGATGTAAAAATCCGTTTGAATTCTTTGGATGGATGGCGTCTGAACAACCACCAACCCCTGCCGAGACAGCAGAACAGATGTTGAGTTTTAACGACACAGTTTTTACTTCTCAACCGAGGTTGCCCGTACCGTTACTTAAAAGGATGGTTGCAGCTGGGGAAAGTGATCATCCGATGTCAATTACCAGGCACAGTGACAATCGCTTAATCATTATTAATGACCCAATGGAGCAGATGTTGCAGATGCCAGCAGTAGAAGCCACGCAACGAACAGTGTCTGATTATTGGAGAGCAGAAGATTTTGCAGAACTACATCGACGCTACCGCGAGTACGGGCATTTTCGTTGGCGTTACGACGCAGGAATTAACCGCAATGTCTGGGCAATCCTGGATACAGAATTTGAGAAGTTTGAGGCAGACGGACAGTGGTACGGGCAAAACATTATACTAACTGAGCCTGAGCCTATTCCCTTCCCTGAAGACGTAGCTATTCGAGTGTAACTATTATGACCCAAGACCAACCAAACAGGCTTGACCGCCTAGAAGCAACCGTTTCATCTCACAACGACATACTCAACCAGATAGCCGCAGCCCACAGGCAATTAACCGAGTTCTCCATACAACAAGCACAAAGAACAGAGGAGAGACTAACAACAACCGAGAGACTTGCACAGCAAAATTCAGAAGCGATCGCTCAACTAGTAACAGCAACTTTTCGTAACACGACTGCTATAGCTCGCCACGACGAAACACTCACTCGTATTGAAGCTAACCTAGACCGACTGGAGTTACAAATGGAACAGTTACGAGAAATCGTAACAACATCAACTACTGAGACAATACAACTTGTAGCACAACAAGCTGTACAATCAGAGCGCGATCGCCAAGCTTGGCAAGAGGATCGCCAAACATGGCAAGCAGAAATTCGGCGCATCTGGGAGCATTTGGAGCGTCAAACGGGCAATGGCAATGGTCGAGGCGAGGGGTGACTGCTGTGTTTTGGACAAGACTTGTACAAATAACCTTCCTCAAGCAGCATCAGCCATAAACTTTGAACGCCTTGCACCTCGTTACACTTGGAGTTTGAGGGGAAATCTTGTGGGAGGATTATCCTTAAATTCGCTTTTCAATCGAGCAAACTGCATCTGCCAATTCAATCAAAGGTTTTTCAATGTGGCTGAAATTTGGTTTAAATTCAGACGGTACTTTGATAAGTATTGAAAATGTTACCAGGGGAAAAACTTTACTTAGATGTCCTTATTGCGGTAGTGGATTAACTGCTAAACTTGGCAAGATAAAAGAACATCACTTCGCCCATACAGAAAAAATTTGCCATCTCTGTTTTGTTTAAGTCCCAATAACTTTACATGAACTACGCGCATCCGCAATGCTTACGTTGCGCGTTTCTGACGCTTCATTTGAGTAACCAGGGCGGCCGCACCTTGTCAATAAAAGTAGTCTATTCTCAATAGACGCCAAAATAATCGCATTAAGCGCCGCTTCTTGACATAACACTTAGTTTAAGTTTTGACCTAATACCAATTCTCTAAAATCCTGCTACAGATAAAGCCTCTTTAATGTAGCGGCG
>JBHYDF010000328.1:0-5729 GCA_051861145.1 Nostocaceae cyanobacterium | reverse complement strand
TTAATGGTTAATGGTTAATGGTTAATGGTTAATGGTTAATGGTTAATGGTTAGAGTAGAATGCAATAGTAAAGAAATTCAGTGTTGATCGGATGGGAGGGCTATACCGCGTATCTTTATGAAAAGCTCTCTCAGGTAATTGTTGATTGTGGCTTTTATGAATTTAACCTCCAAACTGCCAAACAAACCCATCCTTCCTTGGAGTCACTTTGACTCTCCTTGGTTAGATGATGAAGTTGGCAGAAGGGAGGAAACTGAGGATGATGAAAAAGTAGATGTCCCTGATGATTCTGTAAATACCGAAAGTGAGCAGAACCACTCACATTCGCCTTCTCAGTTTAACCATCAACCAACAGCGAAACAACCGCAAAATCCCTGAGATAAAAACAATTGTCAAGAAATTAGACCGTAATTACCGAGGGTAAAAAAGCGCTCCTTCATAAATTTATTGATTAAGAATGCAGGTTGAAAACCCTGGAACTTGAGACACTCTTGAGTAGGGGAATATCAAGATATGAATCATTACCAAAAGCTACTGAGAATTTCCACTGCTGGTAAATCTTTGTACAACATCACCCCAAAGATAGAAGCGATCGTTGCAGAGTCGGGTGTTGAAACTGGGCTTTGTACGTTATTTTTACGCCACACTTCCGCCAGTTTGTTGATTCAAGAAAATGCCGATCCAGATGTACTCAAGGATCTAGCTAACTTTATGGCAAAACTCGTACCAGAATCAGCCCAGTACATCCACGATGCGGAGGGACCCGATGATATGCCAGCACACATCCGTACCGCCCTCACTCACACCTCAGAAAATATTCCTATTAATCGTGGTCAATTAGTTTTGGGAACTTGGCAAGGAATTTACATTTGGGAACATCGTCAACACAGTCACATTAGAGAATTAGTGGTTCACATTAGTCATTAGTCATTGGTCATTGGTCATTAGTCATTGGTCATTGGTCATTGGTAAAGACTTTTGACAAATGACAAAGGACAAAGGACAAAGGACAAATGACAAAGGACAAATGACAAAGGACAAATGACAAGCTTATGAAAATCGCTGATTTAATTGCGAACTTTGAAGAATGGGCAAATCCGGCTTGGCAAGAAAGCTGGGATAATTGCGGTTGGCAGGTTGAACCGGGAGTGTTACAGGAGGAAGCACGAGTATTGGTTTGTCTGACGCCGACTTTGGCGGTGATGCAAGAAGCGATCGCTCACCGTGAAGCTGGTATTCCTGTAAATTTGATTTTTGCCCACCATCCCCTCATTTTCAGTCCGCCAAAATCTCTCCGTAGTGGCGACCCCATCACGGAAATGGCGCGGTTAGCGTTTACCCATAATATCGGTATTTACAGCGCCCACACGAATTTTGACCAAGTGCAGGATGGTACTGCTGATGTTTTGGCGCAAATTTTAGAACTTAAGGAAGTCACTCCCATAGTCCCTACCCAACCAGGCTTGGGATATGGTCGCGTCGGCGTCCTCAAACCTTCTGCTGCATTGGGAGAATTAATGGCGACAATTCAAAGCCGACTTAAAAGTGCAAATCTAATTTACTCCCCAGCAGCAGATTTAGAGCAACAAATCGATAAAGTAGCTGTTTTGGGCGGTTCGGGAGCTAGTTTTATCTCGGCGGTAGTAAAAACCGGCGCTCAAGCTTATCTGACTTCTGATTGTAAGTTCCATCAGTTTCAAGAAAGCCGCGATCGCGATCTCATTTTAATTGACGCTGGACACTACGCCACTGAACGTCCGGCGTGCGATCGCTTAGTCGAAAAATTCCGCGCTTTAAACCTTGACTGGGTGCAGCTAAGTCAACAAGATGAGGATTTCCGCTGGTTTTATCAGTAATTACTTCAAATCAGTTCTACCCAACTGCTATCTACTTGATAGCTAATTAAATATATATTTAAATAACCTACTATTTTCTTTCATTAAAGTTTTTTATAATGTTTTTTAACCTAATAAATATTTTCAGTTTGCTGTTTTCTTTTTCTGTCACTTGTTATTCTACCTTGGTAGATATTTTAAAAGCTTATTGCTGGTTTAGAACAGTAAAAAGCTAGCTAAAGTATAGCTATGCAGTAAGCTGTTAATTGCTGTGCATTTGGACAGAATTTGGACAGCAGAAGACTTCATTTATTTGTATCTACCTACTCTAAATATTGATATCTTGCATCATTCTTAACACGAGCCAGAGGCTCTAATTCTCAACTGCCAGGTTGAACCTGGTAACAAGGTTGTGGAGGCTCCGTCTCTGGGCTGTTGCATAGGCGTTTAAGATATCAGTGAAATCACTTTTATTGTTAGTGTGATTTTTCAGACTTCAAAATCACTTGAATCCAGGAAGTTAATAACGTAGGCAGGGCTATGGCCGCCCTACATTTAGGATTTTTAGCAATTAGCCAACAACATCATTAAATTTAGAGGCTTGTATCTTTTTAAAGCCAGAAGGAAGAAGAAAATAATAAAAAAATTTCATGTCCTCTTCCTTCTTCCTTTTGGCTAAGACAGTCAATATTATCTTGCAAAGAGAGGTTGTTGATTCTATGTCAAGCAATATACCTGATATTGACAAAAAAGAATCACGGGTATTATTGGTGTCAATGCGTAATTTAGAATTTCATGTTTCTCGCTCTAGTTTTTATGAATTTGAAGATATAATTTGTGGCTTTGATGCAGTTGATATAATAGCACCAACTTCTCATCCGACTGTTTTTAAGGTGACTAATAAGTTAGCAAACTATGCAGCAAATATTCTCAAAAGCGGCAAATTTATCACATCATTAGTCAATTATAAATTCCAGGTCGATAAAGAATATGATTTATTTTTATTTTCCTGTCAGTCGATTCGAGATATTCTGATTCTAAATTCAATTAAAGGTTGGCGGGAAAAGTGCCGTTACGCTGTTTGTTGGCTGGATGAAGTTTGGGCAAAAGATATTGATAAATTGCGGTTTCGTCTACAACTTCTCAACAATTTTGACCATATTTTCATGAATCTGAGTGGTAGTGTGAATAGTGTTGCGGAAATTGTCCAACGTCCTTGTCACTTTCTGCCCTTTGGTGTTGATGCTATAAAGTTCTGCCCCTATCCACTTAAAATTGACCGTTGTATTGATGTTTATAGCATCGGACGCCGTTCATTATTAACTCATCAAGCTTTACTGGAATTAGCACAACAGAAACCATTTTTTTATGTCTATGACACAATCGATGGTTTGTATATGCTTGATTATCAGGAACATCGTAGTCTTTATACAAATTTAATTCAAAGAAGCCGATATATGATGGTCAATAAAGCAAAATTTTATTTGGATGGTCAAACGAATCAACAAGAAGAGGTAGGACCACGCTTTTTTGATGGAGCAGCAGGAGGGGTAGTAATGCTGGGTGTTCCTCCAAAATGCGAGGCTTTTACTAACAATTTTGATTGGCAAGATGCTGTAATTTCAATTCCCTTTGATTGCACTAATATAGGTGATATCATAGCTGATTTAAATGCGCAATCTGAACGTATAGAGAAAATACGCACAGACAATATTGTGAATTCCCTTCTACGGCATGATTGGGTATACCGTTGGGAAACAATTTTGACAACAGTAGGACTTGATATCACTCCACAAATGTTAAAACGGAAAGCTTTTCTTCAAAACTTAGCCGAAATGGTAGGCGCACAAAAAACCCACTTCTAGCGAACCACTAATAGTTCATTTGACACTCCCCACGGAGTCATGCCGGGGGATTCTTGGCTCACAGACCGTCCATAACCTCGCTTTCCTTGCTCCAACGAAACTAGAAGTCGCTCATCAAGAAGAGGATTTACGCTAGTTTTATCAGCTTATAAGTAATATTACGCAAAATACTAAGAAGCTTTAGTGTATTTTTTTAAAATAAATCTCGGTTTTTATCGTAAATTTACATAAATAATTATATTTTATTTTATATTGTTTATTATGTTGTTTCACTTATTCTATAATTATTTTCAATTTTCGTCTACTTAAATAGATGAAAATTATGATTTTGTATGAAAAACAGGTACAAGATAAGGCAATTTAACTATGCATAAATAAAAATAAATTTGTTGACCGTCATTTATCAAAAGTTATTTTTTATTTGCCTTTAGACAAAATACAAATAACTGAGGATAGCCTAAAAAATATTTTTGCCTACCTACTTATTCTGCGGAAAACTGTCCTATTAACTTTTGTGAATAAAATCAGAATGAAGACAAGTTTGTTTATTTTGTATTTGCTGATACAAAATTACCATAAAGGAAACTGCACTTAATATTTTGCAATCCTATGGTATGGTTTGAAATACTGAATATTCATCGTCGTTTTCAACCAATTATTAAGTGTAAGCTTACAAAGAATTGGTATGACTTCTAAAGTAGTGCTTGAAGTTAGTAGCTATAAATTACAAAAAACCAATAATTAGCGGTGTGTTTCCAGTAGTTTAGAGTAACTGAATTTTTTTCGCATCAAAAGGAAAGATATCATATGGCAAATAAAATACCCCAAACTTCCAAACAAGAATCGCGGGTATTGTTGGTTTCAATGCGTAATCTAAAATTTCATGTTGTACGTTGTAACCCTAATGAGTTAGAAGATGTAATTTTGGGTTGTGACACAATTGATTTAATAGCACCAAATTTTCATCCTACCGTTTTTAAAGTAACTAACAAATTAGCAAACTATGCAGCGAAGATTCTTAAAAACGGTAATCATATTACATCATTAGTCAACTATCAATTACCGGTAGATAAAGAATATGATTTATTTTTCTTTGTCTGTCAGTCAATTCAAGATATTCTGGTTCTAAATTCAATTAAAGGTTGGCGGGAAAAGTGCCGTTACGCTGTTTGTTGGCTAGATGAAATGTGGGCAAAAGATATTGAGCGTTGGTTGGGTCAACTACAAATTTTAAAACATTTTGACCATGTTTTCATGAATCTGAGTGGTAGTGTTAATCAGCTTGCAGAGATTATTCAGCGTCCTTGTCACTTTCTGACCTTTGGTGTTGATGCTGTCAAGTTTTATCCCCATCTACTTGACACTAATCGCTGTATTGATGTCTATAGTATCGGACGCCGTTCAGCAGTGACTCATAAAACCTTACTGGAACTAGCACAATCAGAACATTTTTTTTATGTCTATGACACAATTAAAGATTTGTACATGGTCGATTATCAAGAACATCGGAATCTTTATAGAAATTTTGTTAAGAGAAGCCGATATATGATAGTCAATAAAGCAAAATTTGATTTGAATGGTCAAACAAATCAGCAAGAAGAGGTAGGACCACGCTTTTTTGAGGGAGCAGCAGGAGGGACAGTAATGCTAGGTGTTCCTCCAAAATGTGAGGCTTTTACTAACAACTTTGATTGGCAGGATCCTGTAATTTCAATTCCCTTTGATTGCACTAATATAGGTGACATCATAGCTGATTTGAATGCACAGCCAGAGCGCTTAGCGAGAATACGCAAAGACAATGTTGTTAATTCTCTTTTAAGACATGATTGGGTATACCGCTGGGAAACAATTTTAACAAAAGTAGGACTTGATATCACTCCACAAATGTTAGAAAGGAAGGCTTTTCTCCAGAACTTAGCCGAAATAGTTCATGGTTCATAGTTAATAGTTCATGGTTCATTGCTAATTGCGCTCTTGTTCATTGCCATTAACCATTAACCATTAACCATTAACCATTAACCATTAACCA
>JBHYDF010000327.1:0-5758 GCA_051861145.1 Nostocaceae cyanobacterium | reverse complement strand
AGCGGGGAGGGGAGGTGAAGCGTAGCTTTACCGGGGTGGGGTTCTTGGGGAATGAGAAGTGATTAAGCGAACTTGATATCATTAGTCATTAGTTATTTGTCTTCCTTTATTCTTACTCCCCACAGCTTTGGTGTAACTAAAAAGTAGAAAAGAAAAACTAAAGACTTATTCTATTGACTATTGACTAATGACTAATGACTAATGACCAATGACTAATGACTATTGACTACTTGTTGAACTTGGCTTACCTTAGTCTCGTCCATTTGAGAAGCAATTTCTTCCAGTTCTGGTTCAACTTCCGTTAAATATTGCTCTAGAATTGCCAAATTACGGATGTTGGATTTATAAAAAGCATCAAACAAATCACCTACCAAAGGGACGGAACCAACAACAGTTTCCAAACCAACATTGAAAATCATTTTGGCTAAGTCTTTTGGTGGGATGCGAAAACGGGTAGCTAAAAAGATGATATAAGCTGAAAAAGTTGTGCTGATTAAATCACCAGCACCGGGAACTAGACCAATAATTGGATCTAGTCCAATCCGAAAACCCACTAGAGGAATACGGATAGATGTATCCATCAAACGGCTGAGTTTGCGGATGCGGTTGAGAGTAGCTAGGCGTTTAGCAGTGTCCATAATTGATAATAATTGCATTACTTTTAGGTACTCGTCTTGTACCCTTAGATGGAACAAGAAGGAATTTCTATGCAACGCCTGATAAGATGACTAACGCAATACAGTTTCACGTTGTTTAGTCAAGAGTTAATAGTTAATAGTTAATAGTTAATAGTTAATTGCTATGAACCATTAACCATGAACCATTAACCACTACCAATGCAAAATCTAAAATCCAAAATCCAATGATGCTATACAGAAGATTTGGACGCACAGAATTACAGATGCCAGTATTTTCCTGCGGTGGCATGAGGTACCAGTATAAATGGAAGGATGTACCACAGTGGCGAATTCCCCATGATAACCAGGAAAATTTAGAAGCGACAATTCGACGAGCAATAGAAGTAGGCATAAATCACATTGAAACCGCCCGTGGTTATGGTTCTTCTGAAATGCAGTTGGGGCGGATTTTACCCAAACTTCCCCGCCAAGAGTTGATTGTTCAGACCAAAGTCGGTCCAAAGGCAGATGCGAAAGAATTTAAACGCGATTTTGAAAAATCATTGCGCTATTTACGATTGGATTATGTAGATTTACTAGGAATACACGGCATTAATAATGCTGAATTATTAGACAATACGATTCGTCCGGGTGGTTGTCTCGAAGTAGCAAGAAAACTACAAGCACAAGGAAAAGTTAGGTTTATTGGCTTTTCCACCCACGGTCCCACAGATATTATTATCCAGGCAATTAATACCAACCAATTCGATTACGTTAATCTGCATTGGTATTATATTAATCAATTTAATTGGCCAGCTATTGAAGCTGCAAGCCGTCATGATATGGGAGTGTTTATTATTAGCCCATCTGATAAAGGAGGGAAGTTATACGATCCACCGCAAAAGTTAGTAAAGCTTTGCTCTCCCTTAAGTCCGATGGTGTTTAATGATTTGTTTTGTCTCAATCATTCCCAAGTACATACTCTTAGTTTGGGTGCAGCAAAACCAACAGATTTTGACGAACATCTGAAAACTTTAGAATTGCTCGATAATGCCTCGGAAATTCTGCCACCAATTTTGGCACGGTTAGAAGAAGAAGCGATCGCAATTTTAGGAGAAGACTGGGTAAAAACTTGGCACGTGAACTTACCCACCTATAAGGAAACTCCCGGACAGGTGAATATTCCAGTGATTTTGTGGTTGAGAAATTTAGCGATCGCCTACGATATGGTTGACTACGCCAAAATGCGTTACAACATGCTTGGTAATGCCAGTCACTGGTTTCCTGGTAACAAAGCAGACAAAATAGATAATCTCGACTTACAACAATGTCTCAGCCGCAGTCCTCACGCTGACAAAATTAAGCACATACTTGCGCAAGCACACGAAATGTTAGGTGGTGAAGCAGTGCAGAGATTATCGCAAAGTTAGGAGTAAAGACGCGAATAATCTGAGAACATCCCAATTTTGACAAAATACTGATTAAAAAGTCTTCCCAGTCCTCATTTAGAGGAATGCGCGCTTTCAGACAGGGACTTAAAGTCCCTGTCTGTCTATCTGGCTATTCTGGAAAATGAATTTAACCGTTGGGTGCAACATGTCAGAATTAGTTTTTACAAAACTTAGTAAATCCGTTAGTAATTACTCATTTATTATAAGGCTTGCTTACTCCTGAGAATAAAGCCTCAATCCCTTAGCAAATAATATCTATCCGCATATAATTCAAGTTAATAAGATATTTTATTGTTACAAAAAATAAAATATTTAAATTTAAATTAATTATAATCTTGTCTATAGAAAATAATTTATGTATAAGTAATGAAATTATTATGTATTAAGTTATAAGTTGGAATATTAAATTGTGAAAAATATTGATGACTTTTAAAACATAAAAGGTGAACAATTATTTTGTACGCAGCTAATTTATTCCTGTCGTTCAGGAGGACAATGAATGAGCATCGTAGCGCAAGTAATAGCTCAATCTGATGATGCCGCTCGCTTTCTTAGTCGCACTGAGTTAGATAAATTAGATAACTTTTTCAAATCAGGCTCACAAAGATTGAGAATAGCTCAGGTTTTGGCACAAAATGAGCAAAAGATTGTAGAAGAAGGCAGCCAAAGATTTTGGAAGATTGTACCTAATACACCTAGTAATAGTGGCAATCCACAAAAGACAGCACTGTGCCAAAGAGACCAAAGCTGGTATCTGCGTCTGATTTCCTATGCCGTTTTAGCTGGTAATACAAAACCCTTGGAAGATATTGGCGTAGATGGGATGCGAGAAATGTACACCTCCTTGGGTGTTCCAGTTAAGAACATAGGCACTTGTATGCGCTGTCTCAAAGAAGTAGCTTCAGGCATGATGAGTGGAGAAGAGGCTGCTATTGTTGGGCCTTATTTCGACTACTTAATTCGGGCGATGTACTAGTTTGGTTGCTTCCATCCTACTAGTGAAGTAATTCTTAATAATTGACCGTTTTTGACTGCAAGCTTAATACCTTTTAGTTTGAGAAAAAACGATGCAAGACACGATTACCTCTATCATTAACCCTGCCGATCTGCGAGGCAAATACCTGGAGCCTGCGGAGCTAGAAAAGTTGGGACAATATTTCCAATCAGGTGGGTTGCGCGTTCAGGCTGCTGCCACTATCACTGACAATGTTTCTAACATTGTTAGTCAAGCGGTAGCTAATTCCTTACTTTACGGCGACATTACCTGTCCTGGTGGTAATATGTACCCCACCCGTCGTTACGCAGCTTGTTTGAGAGACTTAACTTTGTTCCTACGTTACGCCACCTATGCAATGCTGGCTGACGATCCTTCAGTACTGGACGAACGAGTGCTTGATGGTCTAAAGGACACCTACAATTCTTTGGGTGTTCCCATCGATCGCACCGTACAAGCAGTTCAGGCAATGAAGGAAGTAACTGCTCGCCTAGTAGGCGCTCAAGCTGGTGAAGAGGTAGGAAGGTACTTAGACCACATCTGTAATGGTCTGAATTAAAAAATAATTTTACCTTTCTAAAGTTTAAGAAGTCAAGAGTTAGCTATTACTCATTTAACTTGCATAGCGATTAAATATGCAAGTCGGGTGTTTAATAACTGGACTCTTGACTTCTGAATTTTTATTTTAAATTTCTAGCTTTTCATAGCTGAATTCTCGTCAATAAATTCTTTTTATAATCTCACGCAAAGGCGCAAAGACAAGCCAGCGCGTTGCTTTGGTTTCCACGCGTTGTAGCGACTGGCGCGCCAAGGTTTTCTTTGCGCCTTTGCGCCTTTGCATGAGCTTTTCATAATCTTTAATCAGCAATGCCAAAATTTTTATCTACCTTAAAAAAATACTTCATGCAGTAAGTACCTGCATGAAGTAAATTCTCAATAATTTTCTACAATTCTATTTCCTTAACCAGCAGAATTTTCCTGTTAACTCTCTAAACTCCTACTGGTATTGCCTTGATTTCTTAACCCCATAAAAGGTTCTTTGAGTGGGTTTTTGGTAAGAAACCTCGTAAAGTTTTTTCTGGATTGGCTGTGGGTATCCAAGCTGTGATTTATCCTCAACAGTTGGAACCTCATAGAAGGGATTTTGCCCATTATTTGGGTAGCTAAACTCATAGAGAACCTTTCGGTTTGCTTTTAAGTCAGCTTTTGCTGAGTTTCCTGCAACCTCAGAAGACTGATAGATTGTGTTGTTGGATGGTTGTTGGTATGCGAAAGCTGGCTTTTGTCCAATCCTCGGCAGTTCGTAGAGAGTTCCCCACTCTGGCTGGGCTTCGTAACTAAAATTTTTCTGGTATGGCAAATTTGGATTCGGAAAGGCTTCTGAAAAAGCATTTTTCCAAGACTCTAAGACTGGCTTAAAGTAGCCAGAAGCTAGCGCAAAGTGCCAAATAGATCCTTGGAGGAAAAAGAACGCTAGATAAAAATGGGCGTTTGCTAACCAGACACGAGACGTAGGTTCAGATTGGGTTGGATCGAAGTAGTAGGGTAATAGAGATGACTTGAGCTGTAATGGTGGCCCGTAGAATTCAACAGGATAAGCCAAGGTATTGAATCCGCAAAAGTAAGTAGCGGCAAATCCTGCTAAAGCAATACCAAATAGAGACAAAGAAAGAATGCCGTTACCACCAGAGGAAATGGTAAACTCTTTGGCCCAGCCAAACGGTTCACGTAGGATATGCCAAATTCCTCCGAGAATTAGGAGTACACCCACGTAGATATGACCACCAACCACATCTTCTAAGTTGTTAACGTCAAATAAATGAGTTATGCGGTTAACAATAGTCAAAGGGTCAAGGGTAGGATCAGTAACCAAACGAACTTCATGAATTGTGGCATCGTAAAGACCACCAAAGTACATGGCTTTTGCCACTAAAAGTAATGCACCTAGCCCTAAAAAGATTAGGTTAGTCCCTAAGATGAAACCTAACTTCTTCGGGTTATCCCAGCTAAAGTGAAATTGACGAACTGCACGTCTTGGATCATCTTCCAAGTTTGGAGCAATTCTAAAGCGATGAAACAGCGCACCTCCTGCTAACACTAACGATGAGATGAGGTGTACCATGCCAATGACGAAATAGGGATAGGTATTTATCACCTGACCACCTGAACCTACACCCAAACCTAAAGTAGCTAGGTGAGGTAGTAGGATTAATCCCTGCTCGTACATAGGGCGATCGCTCGAATAGCGAGCAATTTCAAATAGTGTAAATGCCCCAGCCCAAAAAACTATCAGTGCAGCATGAGCAATATGAGCAGTAAGAAACGTACCCGATAGGTTCGTAAGGCGTGCATTACCAGCCCACCAAGGATATTGAACTTTGTTCTTACGGTCGGATTGCATAGTTATGTTATGTCCTCACTTTCAAATGTGGTGTTGAAAGACGAGAGAGCTTGTTACAAACCTTAGCAAAAAGGTAAAAAACGTAAAAAATGAAAATCCTATTAAGTGTAATTATTTCGGAGCAAGCTAACCATTTGCAATCAATAGAATTAGTTTGTAATGTTTGTACATTTTTTGTAATTTTTAGTTGGCGGTCTTGCACGCGAAAACAAGGTAGGGGCGCAATACTGCTCGGTTAAGCTGAAGTTCCCCTTTGACAAAAAAGTGTAGTGTATGCGTAGAGGGGCTTTTGACG
>JBHYDF010000326.1:0-5896 GCA_051861145.1 Nostocaceae cyanobacterium | reverse complement strand
CTACAGGCTTTTGAGGTCTATGCGCGTACATTCGCACCGGGGGAAGTTCAGTTTAGTGATGTACCATCTGACCATTGGGCTTTTAAAGCGGTGATGACGATGCATTACTGTGGAGCCTTCCGTCAAGCAACGCCACCCGCTTTATTTGAGCAGTTGCAACCAACGCAACGTCAGCAGCAACCAAATCATAGACAGCAGTTTCAGCAGTAGAGAACCAGGAAGGGAAGCAAAAAGAGTTAAATGCTAGAAATAATTTCAAACCACCTCTAAATCTTGAGGTGGTTTTCATTTTTTTATTGAGAAATGAGTGGAAGGCGATCGCTTTTCCTCAAATCGCCAAGCATAATAATTCTGTAGTAGTTTGATAGTTGGTTAAGTACAAGCGCGATCGCTCTCATGAGTGCGTGAATTACTGAAAACAGAAAGCATTCAAGCATTTTGAGAAAGCAAACTGCGGTTTGCTTGCTGATTATACCGAAATGAATACGCGATCTACTGAAATGAGAAAGCATTCGAGCATTTTGAGAAAGCAAACTGCGGTTTGCTTGCTGATTCTACTGAAATGAGAAAGCATTCAAGCATTTTGAGAAAGCAAACTGCGGTTTGCTTGCTAATTCTACTGAAATGAGAAAGCAATCAGGCATTTTGAGAAAGCATTTTGGCTTTAGGGGAATTATATCAAAAACAAACCGTTGTTTATTCGTCATTATTCAAAATTGATTCTAAGATTTCAGGCGTTAATCCTCGCTCTTGTGCTTCAAGGCTTGCTTTATCCATCGTGTTTCTCAGGCGGGCGATCGCTAAGTCAGCCCGGAAATAAATTTCGAGCGTCGGGCGCGCATTCATCTAAAGATGACTGTGTAAAGTTTTCAACCCGTTTTAACGGGTTTAAGCTTTATCAATCAACCCCCAGTGCCAGGTATGGGATCTCTCAACTGTTGATTATTTCGTAGAAAAGCATACAGTTACAAATATTTATAAACGTCTAAAGTGCTTAAATGCTAAACTTTACAAGTCTCGACGCGAGAGAAGAGTTAAATGCTAGTAGTAGTTCTTCTAAGAAGTCTTCTAATACTAAGTTGCGGTCAGAGGTAGTATTCTAAGATGAGGAAAGAAAGTTAAAGAACGCAGGCGATCGCGCTTTGTAGCGGACTGTGGATTTTCTGATGCAGGACAGTTGAAGAGGCAGGGTGCAGGGAGAAGAAGCAGGGGGCAGGGGGCGGGGTGCGCCACGAAGCGCAGTGTGTGAATGAATTATTACCATTAAGCTGAACTTCCCCCTGTGCAAATGTACGCGCATAGCCCTTAAACCCTTGCTGAATAAAGAACCTAGCCTTGAACGCCAATATATCTGTACCCATGTAAGCGATAGAACTATTGGCACATCTGTGGTAGACTAAAAAACGGGGGGTCAACGCCTCAAATTCGCGACGCCACGACCCTTTGACAATTTGTAAGGGCGTAAGGGCGAATCGAAAAACGTTGAAAGTCGCTCTGGTTAAGAGGCGCGCTCTTTTTGCTTGGGGGGAAGTTCAGATTAAGAGTGAATTGAGGGTACAAAACAATAGACTTGTCGCTAAATAAGAACAAAAAAAATGATGAAATGGTATTCTGGATTTCCCTGAGCAATTTATGCAGCCATCAAGTAGAAATTCCACAGACCCGCAGCCGTCAGCATGAAGCAATCATCCAAATCACGAATGTGATTTCTGTATACTGCTGTAGCAGCAAAGTATCTCTTAATACCTGATATGGTGTGTTCACATTTAACGCGATCGCGTAGCGCGCCCTATGCCCCAATCCGAACGGAGTTCGGATTGCCCCAAATCGAAGATTTGGGGAGACGGTTTTGGAAAAACCGTCTGGGCATATACGGGCGATCGCTACTTTTTTCACGATTGGATTGTTTTTGTTGTTCGGTTAGTTCTTTGCCCCTGGGTTTTTTGTCTGGAATTTTGATGTTGACAAATTCTTTTTGTAATCCCTGAAAGCCTAAATCCACATGAATCGGGACTTCATCTGGAACACAATCGACCAATTTTTCCGCATCTAACTGTCTTTTATCATGAATCTTACCTTCTCTTGCTATGGAGAGCACTAGCACCCGTTTATCTTGATCTGACATTACCAAGTGTTTACGAGTATGGCGCTTTTTTTTACCGGAATAATGACTTTTCTGCTTTTCCTGGTCTTTAGGACGTTGAATGGGACGGTCTGTACCATCAATCATTACCTCGGGAGCAACTGGAAACCGTGCAATAAACTCCTCAACGCTTTCCAATTTCCGTTCTGGCAAGGCCATTCTCTGTCCCAAGACTTTCTCCAGTAATGGTTGCAGTTTTAACATCCAACGATGTGCCCGACTGCGGTGTAGGTCAAACAATACTCCTGCCACATCAAAGGTGGGATAACACTTGAAGTAGAACAAGATAAAAAATAGTTTGTCTTCTACTCGTTGTAATCTTGCTTTTCTGCCCCCACCCACACGCCGTTTCCTGGGTTTTTGGTTTTTAGCGATCGCTTCTTGGTTGAGTACAATTTCAAAGCCTTGCGACAATTCATCGAATGCCTTACGGTTTAGCCCTGTAAATGCCCTCAGCAGGCGGTCTTCTTTCAACACCCGATTGATGTCTAGCATTTTTCTGTCTCATTCCAGTTGCTAATCGTTACTCTACCTTATTAAGCGACAAGTCTAATACAAGAGTATTGGTTTTCTTTTTGGAGCATTGATTCGAGGATGCGCCGGATGCGCCGGATACTTGCATGTCCGGTTTGGCGGGGAGGATGAGGAAACGTGCCTTTGGTAACGCGCCTTGTCCTTACCCTACGAGCAGGGGGAGGAAGCAGAACGTTGGGCAGTATTGCGTTTGGTGTGAGCGATCGCCCTTGTTACTCTTCAACAGGAAACCCCTGCATCACAAGCGTGCACATCCACCGCTTCTAGTGAAGGCGTATACACCACACCCTCCGGACATCGCCAGTACAATCGGAGGCTTTCTTGCCCACTCAAACCACCCGGATCAAGAAGCACGACAACTCATTAATTTATGGGGATTGTAATTTTTAATTTTTAATTTTTAATTTCCCCGAAGGGGTTGACCCTACAACGACCACGTCCACTACATACTCAAAGCGCAACTCCTGAACAAAGGGCAGCTTTTAAACAAGAGTTCACAGAGTTTGTACGTTTGATGCGTTGGCTATTTCCGGAAAAACTTGTCGAAGTTTGGACTCAAGATGAAGCACGCTTGGGACTACAACCAATCGTGCGCCGTACTTGGGCGATCGCGGGACATCGTCAAGAGGCTCTTCATCGCCCAATATATCAATGGTTATATACGTATGGCTTTGTCCATCCCAATACAGGTGAAAGCTGCTTTTTTATCTTGCCAAGAGTCAACCCCTTCGGGGAAATTAAAAATTAAAAATTAAAAATTACAATCCCCATAAATTAATGAGCGGGGCGTAGAGTAAGGGGCGCTTTTTTCCTCGCACTACGTGTCTTGTCAAAAATATGAGTCCCTTTTCCATAAATAAATAATGGTGCTTTAAACCTAAATTTATTAATTCAAAATTGGTTATTTCTTAATCTTCAATTTTTAATTTTTAATTTTTAATTTTTAATTTTTAATTGTTTCGGTCAATACCAAGGTGATGCAAATAGCCTTAGAGGATGTCTGAAAAGTTTTTAACAGGTAATTTTAATCACGCAAGAAGTTTCTCGCATCAAACGAATCATTGCAATGTAAACAAAGGTTTCTGTAGTTGCGGGTAAGATTTCATAATCCTTACTTAATCGCCGACACCAGTTAAACCAACAATCGCGTTCGCTCAACTAACCAACGTGAACGGAAGTACAACAAAACATGCACTGTTCCTCATGGCGGGTAACAACACTCAAAACCCATCGGTAAACATCCATTACCCAATGCTGAAAATCCTTACCACGATAGCCCCCATCAACCCAAATAGTGATTAACCACCGAGGCGCGATAAGCGAAGCGATTACGCCGTCATGCGTATCGCGTACTGCATCCAACTTGGAAAGTACTTGTTTTGCGCCCGCTTGTTCGCTTGTATTAGCAGCAGTGATCACCACAACTAACAGTAAACCCAAAGTGTCTACGAGTATATGCCGTTTGCGTCCTTTAATTTTTTTGCCAGAGTCGTAACCAACTTCTTGGGAAACCATTGTTGCGGTTTCAACAGTTTGGCTATCCATAATTGCTTCAAAAGGAGATGGTTCTCGATTTTGAATCACACGTACCCACAAACGTAACCGTTCGTGAATTTTCAGCCATGTTCCATCAATACGCCATTGCCGGAAGTAATGATACACAGTTTTCCATTTGGGAAAATCGTTTGGAAGCATCCGCCATGCACAACCTGCACACAAAATGTACATGATTGCGAAGCGCGATCGCCTGCATATCAACGCTTCGTTTACGACCACCAGTTTTTGGCTGAGGAATCAGTTCTGATAGTAGCTCCCATTGTTCATTAGTCAGATTACGCAGGATAGATGGTTTCATAGCTCTCGTAACGCTGTCATACTTAAGTACTTTTTCTACTGACAGGATACCGTTATGTGAGCTTTCTTACTTTTCAGACATCCTCTAATCGTTGGTTTTACTCTAGCCATGTTGTACTCTCACCCCTCTAGCCCTCTCTCGCCCTTCCAGTACGACCGCGATCGCTCCGTGCGCTATTAGGAAATCCTCGCTTGCTGATATTAGATGAAGCTACTAGAGCAAGCACGGCAAGATTTCAGTGCGAGCAAAACTGCTTATTTCTTAGCAAACAGTCGTTTTGTTAGGGACATGCTGGAAGTTAAACGCTACCGCAAACTTTGGCACGAAGGTGTCGTTCCAGAAATTAAAGTAGTAGAAAAGGAAAAGCTGGCAGACGAAAGCCGACGGTTACTTGCCGCAGCTAAAGACGAGATTCCCCTTCGGCAGTTAATTTCCTGGCATTTATGACCACATTCCCTTGGGAAAAACCTGTCCAAAATTGCCCAGCCTTGGTCACGAGGCGGTGTTTTACCGCTGAAAAAATTGTTTTTCAGCGGTAAAACCGCCTCGTGACCCCCCTCGCACTCATGCTGTCCTACTTAATTAATTGATAAAGGCTGGGCAATTTTGGATAACTTTATGAAAGCCCTCCGGTTCCGACCCCTAAGGTGTTAGAAAAAACTTGGGAACCGTCAGTGAGGGTGATATTCCCGCCTTGTAGTTGGATATCGCCACCACCCTCGCCACTTCCATAAACGATCGCACCTTGGGAAAATTGAATATCTTCAAAGTTCTGAACACCTGCATAATCGAGAGCGTAGCCTTTTTCAATCTCACTAAGCTTGACTAAACCTGTGTCAGCAACGCTAGCTAGCTCAATTCTTCCTCCTACCGTCGTCAAATTGCCTCCCTCTAGCGTCACATTACCCCCTATCAGCGCCAAGGTTTTACTATTGGGAACTTTCAACCCAATGGGGTTGGGGGGATCTGCATCAGTGAGTTCTCCATTTAGACTTGCCTGAGATTGATTAACAATCCTGCCAGCAGTTGAACCAAATTGTAGCCCCAGAGGAACACTCACAGTTGGTATTTTTGTTTTTGTGAGCTGGGGGAAAGTGCGGTAGAAAGTAACTTTATCATCTGTATCATGTAGTGAAAATTCAATGGAGTGTATCTCTTGGGGTGCATAGGGAATATAAAACCAAAAGCTTGGATATTCTGTTGTTGTGTAACCCTTAGCATTTTTAGGAACTAAGGCAGTCAATGGCTGATTTGTCTGCTTGCAAGCAACTGTCTGTTCAGGACGGGTTCCGCCTGGTGTTCTTTGACTATCAGGTGTGCCTGTGTCAGGTGGTGGTGGCAAAGCAGCAATTACCTGTGAAAGG
>JBHYDF010000325.1:0-5960 GCA_051861145.1 Nostocaceae cyanobacterium | reverse complement strand
GTTAGGAGTTAGGAGTTAGGAGTTAGGAGTTAGGAGTTAGGAGTTAGGAGTTAAATAAAAAAATTCGTAATTCCTAACTCATCACTCTTAACTCCTAACTCTCTTCTCACCCTACAGCGATCGCTGTTTGTGGCCAGCGTCCAACTGCTTTACCAACTACTGCTAATTCTTGCATTAATTGGTCGAAAGCCTCTGGTGTCAGGGATTGGGGACCATCTGACAAAGCTTTCTTCGGATTGGGGTGAACTTCAATCATCAGGGAATCAGTTCCAGCGGCGATCGCTGCCATTGCCATTGAAGGTACAAAAGCAGCCCAACCTGTACCATGGCTGGGATCTATCATGATTGGCAGGTGAGTCAGACCTCGCAATACTGGCACTACTGATATATCTAGGGTATTGCGGGTGTACTGGCGGTCAAAGGTGCGGATTCCCCGCTCACACAATATTACATTTGGATTTCCCGCCGCCAAGATATATTCAGCAGCCATTAACCAATCTTCAATCGTTGCTGACATTCCCCGCTTGAGGAGAACTGGTTTTGGTTGCGCTCCCACTTTTTTAAGTAGGGAGAAATTTTGCATATTTCTTGCGCCTACCTGAACTACGTCAGCAACTTCCGCAATTTTATCCAAATCGGCGGAGTCCATCACTTCAGTAATAATACCCAGTCCGCTAGCTTGGCGTGCTGCTGCTAACAATTCTAAAGCGCTTTCACCATGACCTTGGAAGGCGTAAGGCGAAGTCCTAGGTTTGTATGCACCACCACGCAAAAATTTAGCTCCCGCTGCCTTGACGCACTGCGCTGTCTCAATAATCATCTCTTCATTTTCGACAGAGCAGGGACCAGCAACTACTACTAAAGGATGGTGTTCACCAAATGTGACAGGACCATCGGGAGTATTCACAACTACCTCAGAAGCTTCCCCGTGGCGGTATTGGCGGCTAGCCCGTTTGTACGGCTGTTCTACCCGCAATACTTGCTCAATCCAAGGGCTGACTTCCTGAATTTGTAGTGGATCTAAGTCAGCGGTTTCACCGACAAGACCAATTACTACCTTGTGCTTACCAACAATTTTTTCTGGTGTCAACCCCCAGTTGGTAGTAAGTTCCTCACTAACGCGGTTGATTTCCGCTTCGGGGGAACCAATTTTCATGACTACAATCATGTTAAATTCCCTGATTTAGTTGTTTTGATTTTTAAACTTGTTTGCTAGGTAGGGGCTAGGGGCTAGGGGTTAGGGGTTAGGAGTTAGGGGTTAGGGGTTAGGGGCTAGAAATTTTAGATTTTGGATTTTGGATTTTGGATTAATCCTTAATCCCTAGTCCCTAGTCCCTAGTCTCTAGTCCCTAGTCTCTAGTCCCTAATCCCTAGCCCCTAATCCCTAGCCCCTAGTCCCTAGCCCCTAGCCCCTAGTCCCTAAGTTTCCGAGTTAGCAGTAATTATGATATCTGAGCGATAATAATCATATCTTTTTCTGCTGCCGATTTTCGCGCCAAGCAGCCACCATTCGTCCAGAATTGGTGGTAAACTCGTTCCAACCCAGCACTGTTCCGGCTCTCTCTTCATCCCAAGATGCAGAAAGAACACCGTAAGTTATTCCTATTACCCCTAAACCAAAAAATCCCATATTCACCAGTAACACGGCGATGGGAGGTAGTTTGATTCCGGCGTAGGTTAACAGCAAATAACTGCCTATGAGAGTGCCAATACCTAAAGCTGTTGGTACTCCACAAAAGCCAGCCACACGACGTATCATTCGCTGGCTGACTACTTGAGGAATTGCCATTTCTTCTTTGGTATACTTTGGCTTTTTCTCTTTTTTTTCAGATTCTGATTTTGCTGTTACAGTCGGTTGATTCTGAGTTTTAGCTGGTTTTTGGCGCTTTTTTTTCGGTTCAAATGGTAAGCGATTGTTGCTTTCAGATTCGGCAGACATAGGCGGTAGTCCCTATCCACGAATACCGAGACGAGAAATCAAAGCTTGATAACGTTCTCGGCTGTCCTTCTGAATATAAGATAAAAGACGCTTGCGCTGACCAATCAACTTCAACAATCCCCGGCGAGAGGAAAAGTCTTTTTTATTGGCTTGGAGATGTTGACTAAGCCGGTTAATCCGCTCAGTCAGCATGGCAACTTGGACATCGGCTGAACCTGTATCGGTTTCGTGAACTTGGTATTCGGTAATTATCTCTTGTTTGTGCTGTTGCGTCAGAGCCATGATTCAATCAAATATCTAAATTTATGCAGCAGTTTCTCATATTATCACAGTCCGCCTGGGACTATAAGTCCCAGTCTCATAGCATAAGTCCATTCAAATAGACATCTCCGAAAATTAATTATGCGTTATCCAAAATCCTTGTAGAGACGCGAAATTTCGCGTCTCTACATTATTTTTCACGCCTAGGTCTAATGGACTAAAACTACTAGAACTAGTTTTTGAGTAAATCTCGTCACTCTTGAACTATTGGCGGCAGTTCCTAGCCTATGAGTACATAGAGGGTAGGGACTGCTGCAAATAGTTCTGTTTGATTAGCCGCGACTCCTCTCGAGTAGAAGCATCATCATCAAACTTAACAACACCTGCTTTTCTTCGCGATCGCTAACCTGATCTACTTGTTTAATCAGAAATTTTCGGGAGAAAAAAGAGGGAATTTTCTCTAAACGCATAATAACCGTACCATCAGCACGGCTAACTAAGTAAACCGGATTGAACACATAACCGCTGAATATCCCAACGATTGGAATTTCTGCAAATAAAGCATCGGCGATTTTAATCCAAGGATTTTTTTCTTGGATATTCATAATCGATGTCTCGCCCTCAAAAATATCATAGCGAGCGCGCCACAAAGATTTTAGTCCTCGTCTTTTTACTGCACCAATAGAAACGCCGTTCGCGTCCGTAAAGTCGTAGCGAGCTGAAAAATCAATAATGCGATCAGCTTTAATGTAGTAAAGCGGATGGCTACGCTCGGTATCGGCAAAGATAGTAATTGCTTCCTTGAGCTTGAAAAGTTTCTGTCTGACATAGAACATCAAATTTCCTTGAGCATCAACAACCGACATTTGCGGCGCAAACGCCCAAAATTTGAAGGTAAGTTCAAGGGGATACTGCATAGGTGTCAAAAATCGCAGAATTACTTCCTTATTAATCCCATTTCCTCAGCAAAATAACGGAAAATAACTAAAAACAGAATTGCAAATTTTTTTAACTTTTTGTTACAACAGCACAAAGCAAATTTTTGGGAGCGATAAGCCGGAGGCTTAACGCTTCGCATATCGCATACTGAGAGGTCATTTATAAAGAAAATCTGATCCCCCCAACCCCCCTTAAAAAGGGGGGCTAGTAATTATTTCTCCCCCCTTTTTAAGGGGGGATTAAGGGGGGATCTAGGATGAAACTAAGGTTTAGAGGCTTAATATTTACTTTATAAATGGTCTCTGAAAAGAAATATTTTAGATGCGATCGCTCTATTAATTTAGGCATCTCTACCATGACTCCTGCCACCATTGACTTAGTAGTTGGTATCCAGGAATTCACCTTAATAGTTTTTTACACTGAGGATAGCGAATGGCAATTCCGAGTTCTCAGTTCTGGCGGTGCAGTTTTTGGTGAACACAAGTTGTACTATTCTGCTCAAGCCGCTGAAAAAGCCGGACGCCAATGGATTGCCCAAGGAAATTGAATCCCTTCGGGAATCCAGAGTCAATAGTCAATAGTCATTAGTTATTAGTTATTTGCCCAATGAAAAATAAAGAAAATCGGTGGATTGAAGTTGTCCTGATTCACCACTTTAGTTTTCATTAGACCTCTTGCAAGAATCAGATTATACCCACTAAACAGACAAAATTCTCATAACTCTCTGCGCCTCTGCGTGAGAAAAATAATAACTATGATATGGAGGACTAACACCTATGCAAGAATTTGGAAGCAAAACACCATCATCAGGATATATCTTGGCGCTAGACTTAGGTACAACAGGCAACCGCGCCTTTTTATTTGATGCAAACGCTAAGATTGTAGGACAAGCGTACAAAGAACTCAAACAGCATTATCCTCAACCAGGATGGTTAGAGCATAACCCAGAAGAAATTTGGCAAGACACTTGCTGGGTAATGCAAACAGCTATTAGCAATGCCCAAATTACCCTTAGTGAAATTGTCGCAATTGGACTGACTGTACAGCGAGAAACTTGTTTAATTTGGGACAAAACCACCGGAAAACCTTTACATAATGCTATTGTCTGGCAAGACCGCCGCACTGCTCCCCTTTGCCAGCAATTACAAGAACAAGGATACGCTCAAGAAATTTGCGATCGCACTGGCTTAGTTATCGATGCCTATTTTTCTGCTACAAAACTCAAATGGCTGTTAGACCATGTACCAGATATAAACCTCAATCACACTTTGGCAGGTACAATCGATACCTGGATATTGTGGAAACTAACTAATGGAAAAATTCACGCTACTGACCACAGCAACGCTAGCCGAACCATGCTGATGAATCTAGAAAAGTGTGAATGGGATGAGAAATTATTAGATTTATTTAAAATTCCTGCTCATATCCTGCCCCAGATTCAACCTAGTTTAGGAAAATTTGGAGTTACCGATGCTACTTTAATGGGTGCGGAAATTCCCATTACTGCCGTTTTAGGCGACCAACAGGCAGCTTTATTTGGTCATGGGTGCGATCGCCCTGGTTTGATGAAATGCACCTACGGCACCGGCAGCTTTTTAGTTGCTCACACCGGCTCAGAAATTGTCCGTTCTCAAAATCAGCTAATTTCTACGGTGGCGTGGACGCAAGCTAATCATAGCGGTGGTTTAAATGTAGGTTATGCCCTCGAAGGCAGTATGTTTACTAGTGGCGCGTGTATCCAATGGTTGCGAGATAGTCTCAAGCTGATTAAAACTGCTGCCGAAACAGAAGCAATGGCAAATCAGGTTACAGATAATGGCGGTGTATATTTTGTACCTGCATTTAGTGGACTGGGCGCACCGCATTGGGATATGACTGCACGAGGAGCATTTTTTGGCATTACCGCAGGCGTCCAACCGCAACATTTAATACGTGCTGTACTGGAAGCGATCGCTTATCAAGTTAAAGAAGTTGTGCAAGCAATTGATGCGTCTTCTGGTGCTGCGAGTCAACGGTTAACTGTCGATGGTGGCGCGTGTGAGAATAATTTTCTCATACAGTTTCAAGCGGATGTGTTAGGTATTGCGGTGCAACGTCCGGTTCTACGAGATACGACGGTGCAGGGTATTGCATTTGCGGCTGGTTTAGCGGTGGGTTTTTGGGATAGCTATGAGGCGCTAGTGGAAAAGAAGCAAATTGAGCGTATATTTGAGCCTGGGATAGAGAGCGATCGCGTAAAGGCAAACTTTGGTATTTGGCAGAAGGCGGTGGAAAGGGCTAAGTGTTGGGTGGAATAGACTTCACTTACAGCTATTTTCAGGTAAATAGGCCACGCTGTAGGGGCACAGTATTGCTGTGCCCCTACGATAGATGTGGTTCAAATACGTGAAAACTGCTGTAAAAATAGGGAATGGAGAATAGGGAATAGGGAATGGGGAATAGGGAATAGAAATTTTCATCTTCAATCAGCCTTGAAATGTAGGTGGGCATTGCCCATCATGCTCGAAAAATATTGATTTCATGTCGGTGGGCACTGCCCACCCTACTCATATCAAATCCGGTTGATTACTTGTCATTCTCCAAAGAACCCCACCCCGGCTTTGGCTAGCGCCAAAACCGCCCCTCCCCGCGTGCGGGGAGGGGTAAGGGGTGGGGTGCTAGACTAGCGGGAATGATAACAGATTAAACGGACTTGATATCAAGCGAGAAGTTTGAATACTCAAGCACGAAGCTTCAATACTCGAACGAGAGACTTCAACACTCAAGCACGAAGCTTCAATACTCGAACAAGAGACTTCAACACTCAAGCACGAAGCTTCAA
>JBHYDF010000324.1:0-5993 GCA_051861145.1 Nostocaceae cyanobacterium | reverse complement strand
ATGCCCAATGCCCCATGCCCAATGCCCAATGCCCCATGCCCAATGCCCAATGCCCAATGCCCAATGCCCAATGCCCAATGCCCAATGCCCAATGCCCCATGCCCAATGCCCCATGCCCAATGCCCCTAGTCTAATGTTGCAGCCGTTGGCACAATGAAGGCAGTGCATATTTGTGAGTCAAACGTGAGTTCTGAAAGTTTAGAAATAGCCAAAACTCGCTACCAGCAAGGGAGAGTAGCCTTTGAAAGCGGTAATTACCGGGAAGCTGTTGAACAGTTGGAAAAGGCTAGCGCCCTCTTGGCTCGTAATACTCGCTTTGCGGGTGAAGTACAAATTTGGTTAGTGACAGCTTACGAAGCATTTGGACGTACGGAAGATGCGATCGCTCTTTGCGAACAACTCAAACGTCACCCCCATTTAGAAACCAGTAAAGAAGCACGGCGGTTGCAATACATCCTCAAAGCTCCCAGATTGAAGCGTCCTAAAGAATGGATGACGGAAATCCCCGATTTTAGCGCATTGTCTGACAATGAAGGTAAAATCCGTTTTAATGCTAATAATACCAAATCTTCTAAACCCAAGCAGCCTAAAGAACCTGAGTTGGTTGACCTTAGTCAGGTTAATACTAAGGATAATCGCTTTATCTGGGTGGCGTTAATTGTTATTGCTTTAACACTGGGTAGTTTGATTTGGTTTAGTTTTTGAACCAAAAGAGGGAATAGTGGTTAATGGTTAATGGTTAATGGTTAATGGTTAATGGTTAATGGTTAATGGTTAATAGCCATGAACTATGAACTATGAACCATGAACCATGAACCATGAACTATGAACTATGAACCATGAACCATGAACTATGAACCATTAACCATGAACAAATAACGGCTATCTAACCCTCATAGGGGTTTCCCACTCTATCTACAAACACATTGTACTCAAATGGCAAACGACCGGGGTTAAGACGGGGTTGGGCTGCATAGCCAACCGGAACCAAAACTGCGATCGCCATATTTGGATCGTCCGCAGCACCAATTACTGCTTTTACTTTCTCTTCAACCCAACCATTCATAAAGCAGGTGGACAATCTCAAACTTTCCGCCGCCAATACTAAATGAGTTGCAGCAATCATCGCGTCTTTAATAGCATACTCGCGCCGCTTGTCTCCTAGTCCGGCTTGGTGCTGGGGAATAGCAGTTTTAAAGTAATTTACCGTCCCTTCTGTCCAAGCACCAGTTTCTATACCTTGTTCGTAAACCGGTGTCAAGTCTTTTTCTCCACCCATTGCATCTGCTGCAAATACAAAAGTGACAGGGGCTTCGAGAACCTGTTTTTGACCCCAAGCAGCTTCGGCAAGGGCTTGTTTTTGCGCCTCATCTTGCACGATAATAATTCGCCAGTCTTGAATGTTATAGCTGCTGGGTGCTGCAATGGTTAATTCTACCAATTTTTTCAGCAGTTCTGGGGCGATAGGATCATTTTGAAAAGTTTTTATGGAACGACGCTGGAGGATAGCGCTTGGCACATCCAAAGGTTGAGTTTGTGGGTCAAGTTCTTGAGTTATTGGCTCCATGAAATTCCCCTATTTTAAAACTAGGTATAATTATCACCCAATATTGTTATGAAGGTGGTTCCCAATCTGAACAATCAACTTTTAACTCTGGGTGGACTGCACAAGGTAACAAGGGTGTACGACTGTAATATTTGCAGGTTTGGCATTTTGGGTATGGGTAAGAAATCTTGTTGTTTTGGTTGTGCTGTTCCTCGAATTCTTGGCATTCCCTATCTACCGCTGCATCATGCATCGCTGCTAAGAAAGCCGAACCCATTAATCCCACCAAACCAATACCAGCAGTAGTCGCACCCATATTCAAAGACTTTTCTATCAGTTGTTTATGCGGGCGAAGGATTTCATAGTCTATCATAAAAATGAAACTTGTTAGTCCTGCTGCGGATACCAAAACTCCTGGCAGAAATAGGGCAAAAAAAGAAAAGTACTCAATCCCTGGCAACAAGCGCTTTCTAATCCAATTCATCGAAGTCTCGCCACAATTTTTCACAACAACAGTGTGGGTGAGAGAGTAAGTTAAGCCCTAAATTAAAATTTGGGCTGTGTAGAGACGCGAAATTTCGCGTCTGGGACAAACCCGTTTTAACGGGTTAAAAATCATCGACCGTCAGATAAATCTGACTTTCGCTTTGAGCCAAAAATTTATTTCTTGGCTCTTAATCAAGGAGTATTTGAGCAGGTGCTTGCTAGGTAGACGCGATCCAAAAGTTTATATTCCCAAAAATAAATAAAATCTGCTTATGAGATTTTATTGGTAACGAGCGAAAAGCAATGCACTTCCTATACCCAAATGAGCGCATTGGAAGCGAATGCTAATCTAAAATTGTTGCATACTAAAACCTAATAATTGCACGTATCAGCAACAAAAAAACTCGGCGTTGCAGCTATTGGGAGATGATTTTGAAAATAGGGAGTAGGGAGTGGGGAGTAGGGAGTGGGGAAAAGCTTATTTTCATTCTTGTTCTGATGTACACAGTTCATGATGGCTACTTAATTTATGCAATGCCAAAAAACTCTACTCGGTAGCTGAGGCGATCGCTCAGTCAATAGCATTATTTTTGTCAATATACATATAATGACCGTTCATAGCAGGGGCAATGGTACGATTAAAGTTATGGCAATGGCTCGTATTAGCAACTCCAATTGCAACTATTGTTACTTTCTTACTGGTATCCGCAGGGTTGCAAATCCACCAGTGGGGCATTAACTGGATCTGGGGTGTGTTCATTTTTATATTCGTGGGCTGGCGTTGGCTGCTGGTACGATGGACTCAACCTGTATTAACGCAGGTAGAAGCCGTTATGGCGGAGGTGAGCAAAGAACTGGAATCCGCAACCAACAATACAACACCAACCGGGGGAAATGACGTCACCAATCAAGCAGAAGCCGCACTACAAGAAGTTCTCAAAACGGCACAGAATGATCCGCTGATTTGGGAAGATTGGCAAACTTTTTGGCAACGATGTCAGGATTTAGTTGTTGCCATTGCCCATATCTATAATCCGGAAGTTAAATATCCTCTACTCAATATTTATATTCCCCAAGCTTACGCACTCATCCGAGGGACAGTCAATGACTTGGATTTGTGGATGCAGAAGTTATCGCCCGCTCTGAATCAAGTCACTGTCGGGCAAGCATACGAAGCTTACGAATTATACCAAAAGTTAGAGCCTTCTGCTCGTAAATTTATGCGCGCTTGGAACTTGGCACAGTGGTTTTTAAACCCAGCGGCGGCTATCGCCAGACAAGCTAGCCAGCGTTACAGTAACCAAGCTAATCAGCAATTACTCGTAAATTTGAGTCAGTTGCTTCGGGAAGCTGCGTTAAGAAATTTATGCTGGCAGGCGATCGCTCTCTACAAGGGTAGCACCCCACCAATTGCAGAATCCTCTGTTTCCACACCAACTCTCCCCAAAGCAAAGACTCAAACTCTGCGAGAAATCCTCGCCCAAGCCGAACCCGCTGAGGTGGTTGAGCAAAAACCCGTAAATATTCTGCTGGCGGGGCGAACTGGTGCCGGAAAAAGCAGCCTGATTAACACATTGTTTCAAGCCGAATTAGCGGAGATAGATGTATTACCTAATACAGATAAAATTCAGAATTATCACTGGCAAGCAGCAAACAAAGAAGCCCTAACGCTTTGGGATACTCCAGGTTACGAACAAGTGAATCGTGCGGAACTGCGAAATCAGGTGCTTGAATATACTCATAAAGCAGATTTACTGCTGTTAGTCACCCCTGCCCTAGATCCAGCGCTGCAAATGGATGTAGACTTTCTGCAAGACATAAAAGCGGAAGTTACAGACTTACCTGTAATTACAATTGTGACTCAGGTGGATCGTCTGCGCCCCATCCGCGAATGGGAACCACCTTATGATTGGGAATGGGGCGATCGCCCAAAAGAAATAGCCATTCGCCAAGCAACCGAATACCGCGCAAAACTGCTGGGTGACTTCTGCAATCTAGTTTTACCCGTCGTCACTGGTGATATCAAAATAGGTCGTCATGCTTGGGGAGTAGATGCGCTATCCTTGGCACTAGTAAACGCGATCGCGCCAGCCAAGCAACTGCGACTAGCCCGCTTTTTGCGTGACTTGGAAGCCCGTACTGTCGCAGCGGCTAAAATCATCGACCATTATACCTTTCAAATGGCAACAACACAAGGACTGACAGCATTACTTAAAAGTCCTGTCCTCCAATTTATTTCTACCTTGTCAACCGGTTCGCCAACTCTAGCGAATTTGCTGACAGAAAAAATTCCAGCCGAACAGTTGCCGATTGTAATTGGTAAACTCCAGATGGCATATGAGCTTTTCTCGCTTTTGAATCCAGACAACGCTAACCCGCTCAAATTTGACTTGCTTTCCCTCTGGCCATTGCTTTTGGAAAATTCTACCTCAAGCGATCGCAATGCTTGGGCATTTGGTCACGCCTTGGTAGAATATTGGACTAAGAATTTGACGGTTGAACAACTCTGGGAAAGGTTTGAGTATTATTTAAAACCCCTTCGGGAAGTCAATAGTCAATAGTCCAAAGTCCAAAGTCAAGAGTCATTAGTTTTTAGTAGGAATTTTTAACTATGGACTATTGACTCTTGACTAATGACTAATGACTAATGACTAATGACTATTTATTAAAGCTGACTGCTATAGGCGTTAAAGCCATAAGCAAGCTTTTCTCTCATCCCGGCGGAAGGCTTGATGCTTTTGTTAATTACTTTGGCAAAGGGTACAGGAATGCCTTTGATTTTTTCTGGCACAATGGCATATTCTTGTGTCGGTTCGACAATGAATTCCGGACACTTTGTTCTGATTCCAGAATCTGTTAACATTGCCTCAACTTCAGCGGCTGAATATTGCTTGAGATAAACTGGATTTTGTTTGAATATGTTCAGTCTTCTCACAAAATTATGGATTTGATGGGAAGGACAAAACTTGTTGTGGAAAGAATGATTGAAAACAAAAGTTCCACCTGGTTTGAGGACGCGGGATATTTCTTTCATCAAAATTCTTGTCTGTGCATCTGGTATATGCATCAAAACACAGTTAGAAATTACCAAGTCTATAGAATTATCTTCTAAAGGTAAAATTTCTGCTGAATCACAAATTATATTAAATTCCGCTTCTGGGAAAAAATCATATTCTTGTTTACATTTTAGTAAGCGTCGCAATAAAGGTTCAGAAATATCTAGACCATAGTATTTCTGACATTTCAGATTTTTATCTTTGGAAAGAAACAAAGGAATTCGACCGTAACCGCTACCAATCTCTAGAATGGAATCAACTGATTTGTTAACGGGAAATTTATTCCAAGTACCTCCGGGTTTTCCTGTTAAAAGAGTGTAATCTTGTTTGAGTGGCGATGTTTCTGCTGCTTTCTCTATTTTTTGAGAACCGTAGTAGGTTTTGCCAATTTTATCCCATTTTTTCTTGTGTTCTGTGTTGTTTAAGTCTTGGTAGTTTTTAGGAAAGTAAATGCCATCTTGAAGCTGAAAGTCATTGAGGCTGATTTTTCTACTCGCTAATTGGGTCATGGAGTTTCTGCTCTTACACGGAGAAATATGTTTCTCGTTATACTCTCAGTTACCAATTAACCGCAAGTATTTTGAGTGTTACTTACAGATGAAAGAATGTATTACTTTTAACTTTTATGTCAAAGTGTAGATTAGTTTTCAATCGGTTTATTTATTACTCAGGCTAAAATCAGGAGGCGATTATTTTTTAAGTAATTTCACTTAAGCTTGGCTCAAAATAATTTGTTTTTGATTTGCTTGTTAGTAGAAATAACAGGATGATATATTCGTAGTATATGTAACAATAAAAAATAAATGGTGTTATGTGTGCAAAGGAACTGTTTGAGAGGCAACAAAAACAGTTATGGTTAATGGTTAATGGTTAATGGTTAATGGTTAATGGTTAATGGTTAATGG
>JBHYDF010000323.1:0-6024 GCA_051861145.1 Nostocaceae cyanobacterium | reverse complement strand
GAACCCCCCCGTATCCAATCCAGGTATCCATAAGCAATCTAAAAGTGAGCCTTATAGATGGGATTGCTGCATTGGATTGCATTCGCTCAGCTTATCCAATCCAACATGAATGCAATCAGACACCAGACACAAAGCTGGAGCGCGATCGCTCTGCCGCTATCAGGTTCAAAGTCATACAGTGCAAGCATTACAAGACTTATGTCTTTTCTCTACTCTCTGTGATTATCCAATTCAATTCATTTAAGGCTCTATCCATATCTATACGTTTATATCCATATCCATATCGAGAATGAGGTTGATGGCGCTAGAACAATCCAATTAGGTTATTGTGGATTGCATATAAGATTATGATTTTGCTGTCACATCCATATCCAAAGCTAAATCCGATTCAAAGCAATTCGGATGATTATGAATTGGATTTTAGCCAACAACTTGGATTCAACGCGGTTTTTTCGCAGTAACCCACTTCTTACATCGCAAACAACGCAACGCGGTCGAGAAGGTACGGGAGCCGAAACCGTTGAAATTGGGCAGGCGTGTCTTGGATGGTCGATAAGCCAATTGGTCTAGTTGCAGGATTAATTAAGCCTGCCCTTTTTCTTTAGGCAATCTTCCAAGCGCGTTTTGTGTAGAAAGCGTGCGTCCCTTGGGAAAAACCTGCTCCCTAAAAGCAAGCGCCTCGTGACCCCCTCCGCACTCATGCTATCCTACGCGCATTATTTGATGAAGGCGCAAGCCTTTCCGGATAACTTTATGAAAGCCCCACCACGAGTGCGATAAGCGCTCTCTTCTAGTTGTTACTTTCGTACAAACCGTACCTTTTTATCGTATTAACCGTACAAATACGTACCTCAACATGGCGCTTTGTATTGCTAGTTTTCGCGGGTTTCAGAAAACCCTTCGGGTCTTTCAGGGCGAAGCGCTCTGCGATTACGCCGGACTGCGTATCGCTCCCCGTTTTGTAGACGCGAAAGATGAAGCGGATTATCCAATTCAATTTGAAGAGAGCGCGTGTAAAGTTTATGAACTTACACCGCCAAAGTGTATTTGTTTGCTCTTGTGGGTGTAAAATACTTGCCATTCGATGCAAAAACCCGGTCATAGTTTTCCTAGGACTCGACCGGGTTGATGCTCTATAAACTATTAAATAGCTTTGATTATGACTAGAGTAACGCACATTGTTCCTGGCAACAAGAGTGGTGCGAAAAAATCTTCCTGCTACCAACCCAAGTACAACTTGCCTCACATGATAATCCCTGTTGAGGATATGAACTGGGCATTACAACAGTCACCAGCAGTCTACAAGCTGTGGGGTGAATGCTGGCGCTGCGATCCTTATGGCTCAAGAATGATGCAGCTAAATACACAGCTACCAAAAAGCACTTTCATGAGAGCCAAAAAGGTACTCAAGGAGGCTGACTTATTTGTGTTTGAGCGAAAGACCTCTATCACAGACGGGCGTGAAACGGTCTGCTGGATGGTTAAAAACCTTCATGGCGCTAGGGTTAAAGAATACTGGCAGCAATGCTCACACCTAGAAATAGAAATAGATTCTCAACCACAAGAATCTATTTCTCACCAGCGAGAATCAAATTCTCAACCACAAGAATCTATTTCTCACCAGCGAGAATCAAATTCTCAACCACAAGAATCTATTTCTCACCAGCGAGAATTAAATTCTCACCAGCGAGAATCTATCTCACCTCAAACCCCATCAGAGCAAGACTTTCAAAACTCCTCAGTATCATCTCAGCAACTACTCAGTAACTCCTCAAAGGAGTTACTGAGTAGTTGCGCTAACAACGCCGCAACGTCTGACGCGCCGCCCTTATCAGACGGCGGGTCGCCGGAGGCGTTAAGCGTGGAACAAGAACAGATACAAGAACAACAAACAGAAACGATTAACAGTTTCGACGACATTAAAAAGAAAAACCCTTTCTTGACTAAATCGAAAAATCCGATGCAGATTGCCCTACAACCACCCCGCAGACAATACAAAGCTGCTGGAGACATAGAAGCTATGCGCAGCTACTTTGACCGAATTTACGAGCCACGCACGCAATAACAATCGCTCGCGCGTGGGGGACGCACTATTCTACACAAAACGCGCTCCACGGAAAAAATTGAGCTAGAGCGAGCCATTATTACTCGAAAACTGACACCCGCACAATCTGAGATTTGCGTTTGCGTTTGCGTTTGCGTTGTTGTTCGCCGATTTGTTCACAGCGCAATCGCACTTCTGACAAAATCGATTGATTCGTCGCTAACCGCCCTGCCTGCCGCAAGCAGCGTATTTGTGAGCAATTAGGACACTCAATCAGCGCCCCGCGCTTGATATGAGTTACCTGATTTTAAGCAGTGGACACAAGACAATCACACCCAACTCAATGCAGAATATCAAGCTTTCGCCCAACGTTCAGTAGATAACGGTGCATCTGTAGAAGCTGCAAAACAATCAGCTTATGATGCAATGAAAAATAAAGCACCCTGGTTTGATTTGTGGCTCGATTATGTCCGCGAACACTATCCTCAATTGCAATGCAATCCACTCAGGCGGCAGCTTTATAACACTGATTGCGAAGCCAAGCAACAAGCAGTAGCAATGATTGAGCTTGTTAAAGCCAAACAGAAACTTTCTCAGATGGAACGTCGGCGCAAACTTGCAGCCTCTTTGATAGTGGCAGCCTTTCAAATCCGAGCCTGCAACACACAAGACCCGCAACCGGAGCAGTCCGCTTCGGCTCAAGCGTTCGGGAGCCGCAGTCCGCGATACGCTTCGCGTATCGCGAATCCCAGCAATTGAAAAAATATCACCAACCTGCTTTGATTGTGTAATTGATTAATACAAAAGCCCAAATGCTGTCCTTAAAGTCATTTAATCAAGCTTATTTATTTGAAGAAGAAGAACTAAAACTTAAAGACGAAATTTTCAGCAAGTATAAGTATGCTTTGGCATATATTGGTGTGGATTTTTCTCAAGAGGATGTTCAAGAAGCTCTTCTCAATTGTGTTGATGGTTTTGAGGATGCCATACGTGCCACTATTGCATATTGGTATTGGTTAGAAAAATACTCCAGACCTTTTTACCCTAACTCTTGCATTATTCAAGCAATACATGAGCGCTGGAATTCACGTTACTGGAAGGATTGCTACTTGGACAATCCTAACTTTAAAAATCCTTGCCAAATCTTTTGGGAGCAAGCAGCTTCTTCTTGGGGGGTTGATTTGAGAAATCAAGTTATTGCTGATGTCAACTGTGATGATAATGGGTCTGAATATGTAATGTTCCGCAATCAAAAAACTATGAAGCTTTCTGCTGCTAAAAGGTTAGGCTGGGAAAAATTAAAGGAATATGCACTTTCCCAGTTTTAGTTTTAAACAAGAACAATACAATAGCGCAAACAGCGCTCATGCATGAGCGGACTGCACGCCCTTTACAGTAGTTTCTTGGTTTGTAACTTGGATTGTATAATTGTCAGTTTTTCGGATTGCATATGAATATGGATATTGCTATGATTAAACATATCCAATCCAAAAAGGTGAATCTAATATGGGTAAACGTTCTTGGCTAAATAAATTGCTTGAAGAGAAACTACTACCACTACTGGCTGAACTATCTTTATGTGATGAGGGCATAGCCAAAGCACAAGAGTTGCATAGTTGGCTCCGTTGTATTTGGGCAGAGCGTGGTTTTATTGAGCTAAATCAACAGCAGAGTTTGATGGATCAGACTCGCAGAGCCATTAAAGACAAATTAGGAGATACCCATTTTACTCTGGAATATATTGATTTCAATAAAGATGAATATATTCGCCTCAATGACTCTAAACAGCGCAGTGTTGCCCAACGTAATGAGGATGTTAAACAAATCGACAAGCCTTCACAGATTGTGGCTACTGCTGTACAATTGCTCGACTCACAAGAGTGGGCTGACGTGGCGGCGGGTTTGGCGGTGCTAACGGGGAGACGTTCTAGTGAACTATTGTCTACGGCACGCTTTGAGGTCAAAACTCTTTACTCGGTGACTTTTACCGGTGCTTTGAAGCGAGGTGGTGAAACTCAAACTCTGTGTTTTGAGATTCCAACACTGACTGATAGCGAAAAAGTCTGCTCTGCTCTTGCCAAAATCCGCCATCAATTACCAGATGCACAACACTTATCAGCACAGCAGGTGAATTCTCGTTATGGTACTGCTGTGATGAATGCTTGCGATCGCCATTTTGTTGATTTAGTTCCGGCACGTGAGGGGGGAAACCTTTACACTCACTTGTTTCGGGCTGTTTACGCGACAATTGCAACTTTTTGGTACTGTCCAGCCAAGGTTGACCCGGTTGAGTTTAGAGCTGCAATACAAGGTCACTATGCTGTGTTGGATGCAAAAAACCCTTCTTTACGTCGTTCCTTAACAGCTTCACGCCATTACTCTGATTTTGAAATTGCTGACAGCGTTATTGCTCAACATGGCGGCAAGCGTAAGGGGATTAAGTTAGGAATCAACGGTGTTGAACCTCTTGAGGTGTTCAAGCCTGCCATAATTGAAACTCAAACTGTACCATCAAAACGCAAACATCACTCTAGCCTTCGTATTTGGAAGGAAGACCGCGACTCTCTGGCTGCTGTTTTGCAGCATTTCCCCGCAAATACTCAACCAGACTCTGTTGCAGCTTGGATTGCTTGGTCATTATCTTCTTTACAATCTCTTGAGGAAGCAACCGCACGGGTCAAAAATACAACCCAAGTAGACGGGCCCGATGAAGGGGGCGCTCAACCCACACAGGCATTACCCGACCATACTGATTCAAAACCTCTGACTAAACCAGATTTGGGCAAGGGAAAAGGTAGTCAAAACGCCACTGACTTTGATGGAGTTGACCATACTCAATCAACTATTACACAAGTCCAATCCAATTCGGAATCTATATCTGATATCCAATCTACTACTACCACAACAGCATCAAATGAGCCTGTTTCGTCTGGATTAGAGGCAAAGCTAGATCGCTTAGTTGAGGTCATGACCCAATTTATTGGGCTTCAAATTCAGCAATCAACAGCAGGGGTTCCTCCTCAACACAAGACGCGCAACAGAGCATCAGGGCACAAGCAAACTACTACCTCAAGACCATCAGTAGCACAACCCAAATCTACTTACAAAACTGGTATTGATGATGAAGTTATCAATGCTGCCATTGATGCCATCATTGCCCACAACAACAACCAAGAGCTTCATGACCTGAAGTGGGAAATTACAGTCAATACCCTCAAAGCATTTTCTAAAAATCAACGAGCGATTGAGCGGATTTTAGGTAAAGGTAAAGCCAATCCGAATGTCGAACGGATTCAAGGTTCTAGAGAAGCTCTTATTGAACAACATCACATACAACATGGTATTGGTCCTGGTCACAACCACCGCCACAAGCGTAAACGCAAAATCACAGATGTTATTCACATTTCTTTCAACACTTCTCGCTTAAACAGATGAGCCAAAGAATTAGTTAAAGCATCACCATTACCAATTCTATCCAATCCAATCAAATCCAGATTCGCATCACGACGCAGTTCCAACTTAATGGGAGAGTGTCAAAAAAGCCTTAATCGCGTTTACGCTCTTGTGACTATCAATCATCGCCTGCACAGTTGCAACTTTATGTCTGTGAACCGAAAGTGATCGCCCTTTCCACTCGCCATCGGATAGAACCTCATAGGAATATCCCCAATACCAATGGTTAGGATTATCCGGGTCACGCTCACCCTCTACGCAGGGGTATAATGCTACAGCTCCTGAGGTGAGCTTTTTACTCTTGAGGTAGCGGTACAGACAACCACTTGCCGCTCGTTTTTCGCTTAGAATGGGTGGACTTCCTAAGCGAACTTTTTCCCGGCTTGGGGATTTGGTTGGCTCTAGAACTGTTTCTCTAGAAACAGGCTGTTCATCCTCTAGAACTTTTTCTCGGCTTGGGGATTTGGTTGAGTCTAGAACTGTTTCTCTAGAAACAGGCTGTTCATCCTCTAGAACTTTTTCTCGGC
>JBHYDF010000322.1:0-6025 GCA_051861145.1 Nostocaceae cyanobacterium | reverse complement strand
AACTCCTAACTCCTAACTCCTAACTCCTAACTCCTAACTCCTAACTCCTAACTATTTTCCATTTTTTACTGTGCCAATGGTTTGCAATAACTGTTTTGCAGTGTAGGGTTTTGATAAAAAGGCTTTCACGCCTATATCGGTTGCTGAATTAATTTTCTCAGTAGATGCAAGTCCGCTCACTGCAATAATTTTGACGTTAGGATTTATTTTTTTTAAGGTGCGAATGGTTGTGATACCATCCATCGATGGCATGAGCATGTCTGTCAATACTACAGATATTTCATCCCGATGTTCTGCGTAAAGGGCTATTGCTTCAATACCATCGCTGGCTGTTATGGCTTTGTAATTATAGCTTTCTAAGGATGTTTTAGTAATATCTCGAATAGAATCTTCGTCATCTACAACTAATATCAATTCGCCGTTACCAGATGGCAAGTCTTGTTCTTGTTCTTCTGGTCTTTCTGGTATCTGTTGTGCTGGTAAAAATACTTTAAATTGACTACCTCTACCTACTTCGCTGTAGACAGTGACAAAACCACCGTGACTTTTGATAATTCCTAACACTGTAGAAAGTCCTAATCCGGTTCCTTTGCCAAATTCTTTGGTGGTAAAAAATGGCTCAAATATGCGGTCTTGTATTTCCTGGGAAATACCTACTCCTGTGTCGCCAACTGTAATGACTACATAAGGACCTATTCGGGCATCTAAATGCATCCTAGCATAATTTTCATCTACTAAAAAATTTTCCGCAGAGATGAACAATATACCACCATTGGGCATGGCATCACGAGCATTTACACACAAATTCATTATCACTTGATGCAGTTGGGTGGCATCACCAATAACTGTCCACAGATTTTGCGGCATCTGGGTAGAAACTTCTATATATTTAGGAAAGGTTTCTTTGATTACTTGCTGAATTTCTCTAATTAAGTGCTTTAATTGCAGTAAGGTGCGATCGCCTTCGATCCCGCGAGTAAAAGATAGCACCTGTTTGACTAAGTTTGCCCCCCGTTTGGCATTGCTTATTAATATAGGTAATAATCGCTTACTCCTCTCATCATTCAATTGTGATTCTAGCAGTTGGGCTGTCATCAAAATGGGGGCAAGGACGTTATTCAAGTCGTGGGCAATACCGCTTGCTAAAGTGCCAATACTCTCCAAACGTTGGGCGCGTAAAAATTGCGATTCTAATTGTTTTTTTTGCGTTATATCAGTATTAACAACTAAGATAGTTTGTGATTTTTTATCAAATTCTCGTACCAATGTCCAGCGGCTTTCAACGGTAATTTCTTTACCGGATTTGGTTATTTGTTGTAACTCTCCCTCCCAAGCGCCATTTTTCATTAATATAGTGAACGCTTCTTGTAATTGCAATAAACTTTTTTCTTGCCAAATTTCTGATGTTTTTTTGCCTATCGCTTCTTCTTTTTTACATTTGTAAAGTCGTTCAGCGGCGTTGTTCCAAAATAGTATTTTATTATCTATATCTTGGACAAAAATAGCATCGGTAGCTATATCCAAAAGTGCAGCTTGTTCGCGAATTTTCTGCTCTGTTTGTTTGCGTTCTAAGGTGTAGCGGATAGAGCGTTCTAATAAAGGTGCTGTTAACTGGCTTTTTTCCAGATAATCTGCTGCTCCTGCTTTCATTGCTTCAATGTCTATTTCTTTGTCTCCCTGTCCAGTCAGAACAATGATGGGAGCCGTACAACCATTAGCAATTGCTTCTTGCAACAGTTCCAGTCCGTTACCTTCTCCTAAACGATAATCAACCAGATAAACATCGTGTTGTCCAGAGGCGATCGCATCTCTTGCGTCTTGATAGCTATCCACCCATTCTAATTCGCAGTTGGCTACCTGAAATTCTCTGAACCAATCACGAGTTAAAATATAATCATCTTCATCATCATCAATTAAAAGTACTCGGATAGGGCCATTTTTCATTTCTGCCTCCCTGTGTTTATAGTGGCAGCTCCACAATTTCAAACCAATATTTTCCTATAGTCCTCATCACTTCCACTAAGCCTGCGAACGTCACCGGCTTAATGATAAATGAGTTCGCTCCCAAATTGTAAGTACGATGAATATCTTCATCTGCTTTTGAGGTTGTTAGTACTATAATGGGAATTTGCCTGAGTATCGGATCGGTTTTAATTTCTTTAAGCGCCTCACGACCATCTTTTTTAGGCATATTTAAATCTAACAAAATTAAACCAGGACGGGGTGCTTTTTTTGGATCAGTATATATTCCACGCCGATACAAATAATCCATTAATTCCTCTCCATCGCGAACGAAATGCAGATCATTGGCTAAGCGACTTTCTGCTAATGCCTCACGAGCCAACATGCAGTCGTCCTCATCATCATCAGCCATCAATATTGTGACCGTTGTTTGCCGACCCTTCACTCTGAATTTTCTCCTTTATGTTGTAAATATGATTAATTCATTATTAAAATTAAACAATTTTCCAGGTAAAGTTGTAAGATCATCAACCACCTATGGGGTTAATAATAAACCCTTTAGTGGTAGAGAAAATCAGAAACGGGCATTTATCGGCAAGGTGACGATAAATTTTGCCCCTTGCTTTGGTTTGCTTTTGGCTGTGATGCTACCTTGATGACGTTCTACTATTTTCCGGCAAATGGCTAAACCTATGCCAGTGCCATCGTATTCACTCCGACCGTGCAGACGCTGAAAAACATTAAATATGCGGTCTAAGTATTTCTCGTCAAAACCAATACCATTATCTTCTATAATTATTTGACATAATTCGTTATCAACTGAAACATTTTCTGATGATTCTGATAGAATTTGACCATAGATTTTGACAACGGGTGGTACTTCCGGGCGTTGGAATTTGAGGGCATTGCCAATGAGATTTTGCAGTAATTGCCGCATCTGTAAAGGATCAGCATTAATTGTCGGCAAATCATCGACTTCTATGCTTGCTCCGCTTTGAAGGATGCTAATTTCTAAATCAGATAATACCTCCTGTGTAACTTGGTTCAAATTAACTGTTATGAAGGGTTGCGCTCTAGTTGTTACTCGTGAAAGACTTAACAAATCTTCAATCAGAGATTGCATCCGCCGAGCAGCATTTTGCATTCGTTCTAGGTAGTCACGACCCTGTTCGTTTAAGGCGTCGCCACTGGTAGCTTTGAGGCGATCGCCAAATGTTTTAATCTTCCGCAATGGTTCTTGTAAATCGTGGGAAGCAACAAAAGCAAATTCTTGCAATTCGTCGTTAGAGCGGCTAAGTTCTTGCTTTTGGCGGGTTTCTTGTTCTAAAAGTTTGGCTTGCGACAAAGCAATAGCAATTTGATCCGCCAATTGCTTTAACAATTCAGTTTCCCATTGATTCCACTGACGGGGATGAGCGCACTGATGGGCAATCAAAAGCCCCCAAAGTTTATTATGCTGAATTATTGGGACAACTAGGTTGGCTTTGACACCAAATTGTTGCAGAAATTCCACATGGCAAGGTTGGATATCAGCCTTGGTAATGTCATAAATAGCATTAACGCGCCCTTGGCGGTATTTCTCGATGTAATTATCACTAAAGCAAACGTCAAGAATTCTCCGCCCTAGTACGACGATCATACCGGGAACTACTGCTTCTTGGACTACAGTCCCAGAACCATCAGAGTGCAACTTAAAGATTAATACCCGGTCAGCGTTGAGCAGTTTTTGCACTTCGTTGACGCTGGTTTGGAGTATTTCATCTATTTGTAGAGACTTGCGAATTTTGACGGTGATATCGGCGAACAACTGCGATCGCATATTCTGACGCTGTAATTCTTCTTGTACTCGCTTGCGATCGCTAATGTCCATCATTGCCCCAATCATCCGCACTGGTCTACCTGTGCTGTCGTGGACGATATAACCGCGATCGAAGATATAAGCATAGGAACCGTCTGCACGACAAAAGCGGTATTCATTCGACCAGAATTGTTGACCACTGTCAATTACAGCGTGAATATCAGTAACAATTCTTTGCCTCTCGTCTGGGCGTATGTGTTCGTACCACCAACCAGGATCGGAATTTACTTCCTCTGGCGAGTAACCAAAGAGTGTATGTACGTTATCATTCCACCAAACTTGGTCTGTAACTAAATCCCAATCCCAGATGACATCATTAGTAGCACGGGCAAGTATCTGGAAACGCTCCTCACTCTGACGTAATTTTTCTTCTGCCAATTTGCGTTCAGTAATATCTGTGTGAGAACCTGTCATACGCACAACATTACCATTTTCATCCCACAGCGCCTGACCGCGATCCAAAATCCATTTGTAACTGCCATCTTTACACCGGACGCGATGCTCGCTAATGTAAAATGGCGTCTTCTTGTCAAAGTGGTCTTGAACTACCTGCATCACCCAATTAATATCATCTGGATGCACGCGGCTTGACCATTCATCTAAATGGTTGGATATTTCCTGTTCTTCATAACCAAGCATTTCCTTCCAACGTTTGGAGAAGAACACTTCATTGGTGATTACGTTCCAATCCCAAATACCATCATTAGTACCAGCTACAGATAACTGCCAACGTTGTTCGCTTTCTTTGAGTGCTTCTTCCATGCGCTGGCGTTCAATAGCTGTAGCAAGAACATTGGCAACAGCTTGCAAAAAGTAAATTTCATCCTTGCTAAAGGTGCGCTTTTTGGTTGTGTGTGCCCCCAAAACGCCAAAAGTACGCTCTTTACCATGAATCACGACGCTGAGACTGCTAATCATTGGCTGCTCTTGGAGCAACGGTGAGGGATGGAACCGCGTTTCTGTGCGGATGTCTTCTACAACCACTGGCTCGTTAACAACTAGAGTGTAGCCAGCTTGGGAATTTAAGCCAGCGTTGACTGTTGCTTGTCCCACAAACTCTTGTTGCCAACCTACTGCCGCTCGCAGCAGCAATGTATTATTATCACTTAGTAGTTCCCAGACCTTGGAATATTCTACCTCTAGAACTTGGGCAACAAAGTTGACAGTTTCCTGCATGAGCGAGTTTAAATCTGTACCAGCTAACGCTTGTTGACTAAGTTCTGCTACGATCGCCTGCTGGTTAGCATGATCTGCTAGCATCTTCTGTCCTTCCTTGCGCTTGGTGATGTCCATGTCTATCCCAGACATCCGTACCGCCGCCCCAAAGGAGTCGCGAAAGACAACACCTTTAGCTGCCTTCCAGTAAATTTTACCGTCGGGAAAAACAACGCGAAATTCAATATCGTATTCTGCCCCTTCTTCAAGAGCCTGCTTGATTGCTTGGTTAATTAAATCGCGATCTTGGGGATGAACGCGGTTAATGAAAGCTTCATAAGTGCCGTCGAAAGTTCCCTTTTCAAAGCCAAATAATGCTTCCAGGTTATCCGACCAAGTAATTCTATTGTTCTGTAGATCCCAGTCCCAAGTACCCATGCGGGCTGCTTCTAATGCCATCCGTAGTTGCATTTCCCGCATTTGCGCTTGTTCGGTTTGCTCTCGCAGAGCCTGCATCGCCTGACTCGCTTCTAAAAGACGACGCACCCGCTGACGTAATACTTGCCATTTTATTGGTTTTGTGATAAAATCTGTAGCACCAGCAGCGTAAGCCCGTTCCAGAGAAGCTTCGTCGTAAAGAGCAGTAATCATTAATACAGGAGTGCGATCGCCACCGGGAAGCTTTTGTAATTGGGCGCAGCAAGTAAACCCATCCATTCCTGGCATCAGTCCATCCAGCAGCACCATATCTGGTTGCAGTTGGGAATAGATAGCAAGTGCTTCTTCACCGTTACTTGCCTCCGCGACTCTGTAACCTACTATTTCTAGGAGTTCGCGCAGTTGCATCCGCACTAAATGGTCATCATCTACAACCAGAATTAAATTAGTCATTTGTCATTTGTCATTTGTCATTTGTCATTTGTCATTAGTTAATACATATTGTAAAGATTTTGCGGGAGTGGTCATTTGTCATTAGTCAATAGTTAATGGTTAATGGTTAATGGTTAATGGTTAATAGCCATGAGCCATGAACCATGAACAATCAACTAT
>JBHYDF010000321.1:0-6262 GCA_051861145.1 Nostocaceae cyanobacterium | reverse complement strand
GCCCGCTCCAGAAGGCACTTTTTTATAGTAGCGGGTGAATATAAAAGTGTCAACTAGTTTTTCAAGTTTTTTGGAATTTTTTTTTGAGAGATTGCTGGAAAGCTTGGTCAGCAAGGATTTAGGTAATATTTTTTTTTGAAAGTCGAGAAGGAATAATCTCACAGTTGTGAGCAATCAAGGTGTTTTGCTCCTTGGCTGGTGTTAGATCCGCTTTTGCATGAGTGGGTGTAGTCGGATTTTGCTAGGGGCGATCGCATAAGTTGTGATTTTGTGATGCAAAAGTTCTCTGATGCCAAGAAGCTTAGTTGTTAGGACGCTTTAATTTGTGGGCAAACTACCTGGTAGTAAGACAGTTCTAATAATGATGAGCAGTTATGCCCCCAAAATATGGTGTAATAATCACGGAGACAGAAACCGAATTTATCCTTGAAATTCATCCATTTCACAGGGAACGTGCCAAATCTATTCTTGGCTATCGTTGGGATACACACCGGCTTTGCTGGGTGTACCCAAAAACGGCAAGAGCTTATGATGCACTGATTGGTGAACTCCTAGTTTTGGCTAACTATGATACCTTCAACTGCTGTACTACCTCCATTTATCGTACTGGATCAACACCTGCAAACCTGGTTGTTGGAGGATATTGGTAGGGGCGATCGCACTACTCAATCTCTGTTATCCCAAGATGCAAAACAAGGACAAGCCAAATGGGTAGCGAAAGCACCTGGGGTTATAGCTGGCTTACCAGTAGCGGCTAGGGTGTTTCAGCTTTTAAATGAGAAAGTTAACTTGACGGCTGTTGCTGCTGAAGGTAAACTCTGTGAACCAGGACAGTTAGTAGCAGAAATTCACGGTTCTCTGGATGCCCTACTAACTGGGGAAAGAGTGGCTCTTAATATAGTTATGCGCTTGAGTGGTATTGCGACGGTGACGCGGAAATATGTAGAACAAATTGCAGATTTACCAGCTAATTTCGTGGATACGCGCAAAACTACACCGGGACTGCGACTATTGGAAAAGTATGCTACTCAGGTAGGAGGGGCGATAAATCACCGCATGGGATTAGATGATGCGGTCATGATTAAGGATAATCATATCGCGGCGGCTGGGGGAATTGGAGAAGCTATTACCCGTATTCGTTCCCAGATTCCTTATCCATTAACTATAGAAGTAGAGACGGAAACTTTAGATCAGGTGAAAGAAGCTTTGCAGTATGGTGCTGACATTATTATGTTGGATAATATGCCTGTTAATTTGATGCGTCAGGCTGTTGAAATAATTCGTCAGTACGATAGGAGTGTGAAAATCGAGGCTTCTGGGAATATTACTCTGGAAACTATTCGTGCTGTGGCAGAGACAGGGGTGGACTATATTTCTAGTAGTGCGCCTGTTACTCAGTCGAAGTGGTTAGATTTGAGCATGAAAATTTGTTAATTACTCATCTTACATAAAATAATTTTTTATCACGCAAAGCCGCAAAGACGCAAAGAAGAAGATTATATATTGAGAGTGCAGAAACAATCATGTCCTCAAGAAAAAGTTTGGCTTGTTGGGTTTAGCAACGCGAAACCCAACCTACAGACTTACTAATATCAATTATTAAAACCAGGCGACCATCCCTGACCCAATGATTGCCGGATAAGCTGCATAAACTGTTGAATTTGTGTAATCAAAACCTCTTTCAATTCTGATTCTGACATGGGTTTTCCTTCTTCATACTCAGCCTTTTTATACTGTTTCATGGCTTCAATATAAGCAACTGCTAAAATTCCTGTTGCAAGAGTTGTAACAATGGCAGTAAGACAGGATAAAATCGGCAAGCCGCTTACTAGGTTGGAATTAGCAAGACCTGTTAACATCTCACCTAACTGTTCTTTGAAAGGCAATTCTCCTACTGTATTTTTCAGCATTAATTTGAGATGATTTAGTACATCTTGAACCGTTTGAATATTGTTGTAGTCGATTCCTGGTAGGTTCTTCAGCAATGCCTCAATAAAACTATCAAAACCTCCTACTAAACCAACTCCGACTGTACATAATTCTTTGAGTGTACTCTCATCAAATTTATAGCCAAAAGTCTTGGAAATATCTGCAAGCATCCAGAGTTGTAGCCCTGATGTTGCAGATTTTTTTGCAATTGATTGCATATATGGAATTGGCAAAAATTGAAAAGTTAGCTGAGCAGTCAGTACTTTAAAAGATCCATCTCTACACCAACCAAACGCTGAATTTGCCTGAGCGTTTATTGCATTTAAAATTGCGTTTTGAGCCATTTCTGACAAAAAGTCTTCAGTGGCGGTTAACAAAGACTCTAAACCACGAGACTTCATCACACCAAGATAATTAGTCTCAGGTTTAGCCATGACTGGCACAACACGTCGAATATCTGGAACTGTCTCCAAATGTGGTTGTAACCACTCTTCCTCAATACCCGATGCACGTGTAATGACTGCAATAACTGGTACTTTCTTAGCAAGAGATACTATCCACTTATGGTCAATTTCTGACTTTCTCGTGACTTGAGAGTTGACACAATACCATACAGCATGAATCTGCTCTTTTGGTTCCTTCTGATTTTTCTGTTTGAGGAACTTGTCAATTTCTTGCTTTACCTTAGCACGTTGCTTTTTGTCCTTCTCAAGTCCAGGTGTATCGTACACAGCAATTGAGAACTCTGGCTTTGTATATGACTCCTTTGAGATTGTTTGAGTAACAGAGTTGTTGATTGGAACTTGTAATAAGGCACTAATGAGTGTAGTTTTTCCAACTCCTGTATTCCCAACAATTAAAATATTACATTGCTTGATCTGTTTCATTTCCCTTGGATATTTTTGACCGAAGTTAGATTTCATACACACAAGCCTTTACTTCTCTTTGTCATATTGCTATGTAACTCGTTAATCTAGCAATTTTGTTTGCGATTGTCTCTACAAAATATTACGTATAATAAATAACTAAAAGTCTAAAGGAATTAAGAATAGCTCATACACTTTCCTTAATCTCCGATGGTTCAATAACCAACTCCCGCAACTTTACTTAGATTTAGTTGACCGTATTTAAAGGGGCGTTGCTGATTAAGAGTATAAATTTACCTCACGCAGAGGCGCACCAGGCGCAGAGAATAATAGTTTGGAATGCTTGATTTTTCAATTTCATACTTCAATTCAGCAATGCCTTTAAAGGAGTGCGATCGCACTAACTTCGTTTTTGTTCTCTGTCACATTCAACGGCTAATGATATAAATAGTAGATACCTGCAAACTTACTGCACTGGACAGAGGGTTGATTATGGTTAGGCTACGATGTGAAACAAGAAGGTCGAAAGAAAAGCGATCGCTATGACCCTAACTACAGCTAAATGGACAATAGACGAATATCACCGCATGATTGCAGCAGGTATCTTAGATAACCGGCGTGTGGAACTACTAAAAGGAGAAATTGTAGAGATGTCACCGGAAGGGGAACCTCACGCCTATTTCAGCAGTGAAGCAGGTGAATATTTAAGTCGATTGTTGGGCGATCGCGCTATGATTCGTCAAAGTAAGCCAATCACACTCCCTAATAACTCTGAGCCTGAACCTGATATAGCCATTGTGCAACGCTTAGGACGTGAATATCTAAAGCATCACCCTTACCCTGAAAATATTTTTTGGGTAATTGAATATTCAAATTCCAGCTTAGAAAAGGATTTGGAGACAAAAACTAAAGTCTATGCTGAAGTTAATATTCCTGAATATTGGGTAGTTAATCTCAAGAAAAAACAGCTTGTAGTGTTTAGAGACCCTGAAGATGGGGAATATGCATCCAAGTCTACACTAACGGTTGGGACAATTTACCCGCTAGCGTTTCCAGATGTAGCTGTATCGGTAGATTCGATTATCAGTAGTTAGGAAATGCGATCGCTCTTTAACCAGTCTCAAACCCCACTACATTAAATGACTGATTAAAACATAGGGTATAATGTTAGAAGTTCTCTGAAAATAGCGTCAATTTATTATGAAGCGGCGACGAAGATAGTTAAAAATGCATAGTAGTTTGATGCCGCAAGCTTTTTGAGATATTGCTGGATAAGTGGACTTGTGTTCAGCAAAATACATAATGATATGCCAGACCTAGCTGTAAGTATGAAGCGCGATCGCGTTTGAGCTAGGGTACAATTCATCTGTTATCTTGAAGCTTTTTGATTGTGATGGCGTTAGCTAGCACAAAAACCATTTCAAGATGGCTCAAAATCTAATATCTCAATGGTTGCAGAGGCGCGATCGCTTGCGTCTCTCGATATACCCGCAGTTAATAGCGAGTTTTGGGTTAGATATAGCTACCCTGTTTATACGAACCAAAAAGTAAAGATGAACGCTACACAAGAACAATTAAAAGATAAAGTTCAGCAGGCTTTAGTCGCGGCGTTTGGCGCTGAGTTCGCCGATGTAGATCCGATGTTAGTTCCTGCAAGCAATCCTAAATTTGGTGATTATCAAGCCAATGTTGCTTTATCATTAGCTAAACGCTTGGGACAACCACCACGAGCGATCGCACAACAAATTGTTGAGAAACTGGATCTTGGCGAAATCTGCAAACCACCAGAAATCGCTGGTGCTGGTTTTATTAACCTAAAACTAACAACTGAATATCTGGAAGCACAATTAAGCAACATACAAGCAGATTCCAGGCTAGGAGTTGCAAAGGCGAAAATACCAAAACGCGAGATAGTAGATTTTTCCAGTCCGAATATAGCTAAGGAAATGCATGTCGGACACTTGCGTTCTACTATTATCGGAGATTGCATTGCTCGGATTTTGGAATTTCGGGGTCATGACGTACTACGATTAAATCACGTTGGTGATTGGGGTACGCAGTTTGGAATGTTAATTGCCTATCTGCGGGAAGTTTACCCAGAAGCACTTACCACTGCTAATGCTTTAGATATTGGTGATTTAGTAGCCTTTTACCGCAAAGCCAAAATCCGGTTTGATGAGGATGAAGCTTTCCAAGAAACGGCGCGTCAGGAAGTGGTACGCTTGCAAGCGGGTGCGGAAGATACTCTGCACGCTTGGAAATTGCTGGTAGAACAGTCACGGCGGGAGTTTCAAGTAATTTATAATTTGCTGGATGTTCATATAAATGAACGTGGTGAATCTTTCTACAATCCCTTACTACCAAAAGTTGTGGAAGATTTGGAAAAGGCTGGGTTATTGGTAGAAGACCAAGGTGCAAAGGTTGTTTTCTTGGAAGGGTTTACAAATAAAGAAGGCGATCCACTACCTTTAATTGTGCAAAAATCTGATGGCGGTTATAACTACGCTACCACAGATTTAGCCGCAATACGCTACCGGATTCAAGAAGACCACGCCAAACGGATAATTTATGTTACAGATGCTGGACAAGCAAACCATTTTGCTGGAGTGTTTCAGGTAGCACGCCGTGCCGGATGGGTGACAGATGATGTAGAAATCGTCCATGTTACCTTTGGTTTGGTGCTAGGGGAAGATGGGAAGAAATTCAAAACACGTTCTGGGGATACGGTGCGGTTGAAGGATTTGTTGGATGAAGCAATATCTCGTGCGCGTGCAGATTTAGAGGCTAGATTAAAAGAAGAAGGACGCTCAGAAACAGAAGAATTTATTGCTAATGTTGCCAAAGTGGTTGGTATTAGTGCGGTCAAGTATGCAGATTTGAGCCAAAACCGTACCACAGATTATAAGTTTAGCTTTGACAGAATGCTATCGCTTAAAGGCAACACCGCACCCTATATGCTTTATGCTTACGTCCGGACGCAAGGAATTAGTCGGGAAGGTAACATTGACTATGAGCATTTGGGAGCAGATGCGAAAATTCTGTTACGAGAAGAAACAGAATTAACTTTGGCGAAGCATTTGTTACAACTGGACGAAGTTATTAGTGATGTCGAGCAAGATTTGATCCCAAATCGCTTGTGTGAGTACTTGTATCAACTGAGCGATAAGTTTAATAAGTTCTACGAAAATTGTCCTGTTCTCAAGTCTGAGGAACCTGTGCGAACATCACGGCTGGTATTGTGTGATTTAACAGCAAGAACGCTAAGACTAGGGCTTTCTTTGTTGGGAATTCAAGTGTTAGAGCGAATGTAAGATTTGCATGGAGCTAAAATTTGATACAGCCAGGGACTTAAAGTCCCTGTCTTAAAGCTAAAGTCCTCTACAAGAGGACTGGGAACATTCTTTAACAAGTATTAAGCTGAACTTCCCCAATTGACAAAAAGCGTATGCAGTGTATATCAAGGGTTG